>NZ_WSRP01000039.1 GCF_009767915.1 Parasutterella muris | reverse complement strand
AAAGTAAAAACAAGTGAAAAAATAAGAACCACGTAGGTTCTCGAAAAAATTTAGAGAACTATTCTCCTAAAGTCGGGAGAAGTAGCACTTCTCTTTCTTGGGAAAAGAAACATTACGGTTAATTGTATTCATAAAAAGGGTTCCTCAGTTTTTTACATAATTTTTCTTGACATTAGAATAAATATGTGTACATCAATGTCTATTGGACATTTCCCTAAATTTCTTCCGATTTAATATATTGGGTTTTGTGTGAAAGGGTGGGTTATAGATAATGATTGGTACACTATGCAAAGTTGCGATTATGGAGTTTAGAGTCCCATCGCCAGCAGACTTATTTGCAGAAACCTCTACGCAATTCGGCGGTGCAGGAAGAACCAAATCCCTTGAAACCTAAGACGCTGTCATTTCTTGGCGGGATTTGTATGCTCTGATTAGTCCTTACTACATGCAGCCTCAGGAAATCATGATTCGCGTTCACTTTCCTCAGCCTCTCTACAATTTAAGCGAAACGATGTGTGAGGAGACGCTTCGCGACTCTTTTTCATTCTGACGTTTTTAAGTCTGACAATGGATTGTAAATGTCCGGATGAAACAGACATCCTGCGCTTCTGTCATTTACTCGAAAAAACCGGCTTGAATAAGCATATTCAAACATCAGCTGAGCAGAAGAGGTCTTCTCATTAACAAGGGAACGATAATTGACGGATCTTTTTATTAAGTAACTAATTACTTCATTAATAAAGGTTGTCTGCCATACGTAAAGTGAAAATGTTGAAAATTACGTTTCTTTATTGATTAGGGAAGAGAAGTTGTGAGGATTCTGAGATGCTCTTGTGAGTTGAAGCAATCTCAATAAAAAGCTTCCCAAGAGCGTCTTTGTTCACAAGCAATGGTAAATTGTTATTTTCGGCCAAATCAAGATAAGCAGATAAAGCCGTTCTTTTGTTCCCGTCTAAAAAGAAATGTCCCTTGATTAAACTAACAACAATGCTTGTGACCTGCTCCTCAGGCGTTTGGTAATAAAAATAACTACTCAAACACCCTTTAACTTTTCTCTTTCTCTCTTCGGTACAAGGCTGATGAGTAAGTATTTCGTTAATCTGTATTAAAGACTCAATGGTGATTGGTTGAGTCATTTGTCTTTAAGAAAGTTAAAAACCTTGCGATACTCAGAGTAGTTTTTTTGAATCGCTTCATGGTTTCTTGTGTCGAACCTTCTTTCAAGAGTTCCCTCTGAGTCTTGCGGCTTTCAGATTTTTCAACAATCTTGGTCATAATCTTCAATTGGTTCAGGATATCATTTATCACTTTACTATTTTACCTGTTAGTTTGTCGGCTCTTTTTTGAAGTTCAAATGCCTCATAAGCCTTGCCTGCAAGATCAGATAATTCGACTGCCACTGCTCGACATTCATCAAGGTCTCTAAGGCAGGTTCCTCTATTCTTATTTGATTGCAGTCGGGACAGGGAGGACAATTGCTGGTGCATCCTGTCATTAGCGCCGCATGATCCAAAGTACGGCAGTAGAGCCTTTGCGGTATCTGCGATCATCTGAACACGGTCGTCTCTTCTCAGCTTATCCACCTGGGCAAAAGCCTTATCGCTACCCTTCGGATAAACAGCCAAAGTTGCTTCGCCTTTTTCGTTAATCAAAGAAAACGCCGGAACGTTGCTCGGGCCGTCCGCAACATAAGCCTTATTGCAGAAATGCACACGGCTTTCGCTTTCCGGAATTTTAGAATTCACGTCAATTGACGCCTCTTGGACTACGCCAACACCTTTGTTAATCTCAAAAATCGCCTAGGTTTTAGATGTTTTGTCAAGACTGTATGCAATCTTGCCCAAATGACGCAGTCCGTTCTCCTCAACGGCAACAAGTTCTGCACCCCAAACACGCTTTACGTGCGGAAAAATGGCAGAGCTTAAAATCATTCGTTTCAGGCCGGTGCTGACGATATAGTTCTCGAATGTAATACCGGCATCTCGATACTGAGATTCATCGTTGAGCTTATTGACGGCAGTAAATAAATCCACCGCGCCTTCATAAAACTCAATTTCTTTTCCGAATCGGACGAGCAAATCGTTATTCAGTCCTTCAAACTTTCCGCCTTCCTGAATTCAAGAAACCGATTAAGGTAGAAAGAGTCCTCATTAACATCAAGTCCTTGGGCCCGAAGCGCTTGTACCTCTTTTCGGTTTTCCGCCCAGAATTGAGCGCCGTCAAATTTATAGTGTTTAAAGATCGGCGCCTGCATGTAGTTAGGAATAAGCGTCTTGTCGAAAACCCCAATCGCTGCGATCACATCAGCCATAATTACTCACCTTTTTCTAATATTTTAAAGGGATTAGAGCAATTATCTGTCGACTTCTATGCCCTTCCTAAAGGTTAATGGCAGATTTCTTTAAAAGGAATCTGCCATTTTCTGGTTACATCTTAACGGAAACTAGCTTTTAGACTCTGCCGCTGCGTTTTTCCCAGCAATTCTACCGAAAGTGAAAATGTCCGCGACAGCATTTGCTCCAACACGGTTGGAACCATGAATACCACCGGCCACTTCACCTGCCGCATAGAGGCCTGGGATTACTTTGCCTTGATCATCAAGAACTTGAGTCTTTGTATTGATATTTACGCCGCCCATCGTATGATGGACACTCATCGCACTGTAGCATGCCCAGAACGGAGGTTTGATAATCTTATGAGCAAGGTTGCGCTCATTCTTGCCTAGCGGATCCTTTTTCGAATCTACGTAGCTGTTGTACTCATCTACTGTTTTCTTGAGCGCTGCGGGTTCTAACCCCATCTGTTTCGCAAGGTCCTCAATACTGTCTGCTGTCCAAGCTTCTCCTTCTTTGACCATTTTCTTAGTAGATTCTTGAACTGCTGAGTCATTGTGAAGGAAACCATCGTTATCAACAACGGTATATCCAAATTTTTCCGGAAGATTCAAAATCGCGTCTCTCAGTACATCACGTCTCTCATCTTCCGCAACGAAACGCTTTGCATCCGGACCGACAAAAATATAACGAGTTACATCAAGATGGAGAACTCCGCGATATTTCTTTCCCGGAGGTGTGCCGGGATTACACTGAATGTAGTCCATGCCGATCAAATATGCCCCGATGTCCTTAGCTGCTAATAATCCTTCTCCAGTAGAAGCAGCCGAATTATTGGTTGTAGTCAGTGCATACATTCTCGGGTCGTGCTTTGACCTCAGCTCCCGGTTAGATGCAAATCCTCCAGTCGCTAATACAATTGCCTTTGCTCGAATGTAAATCTTTTCTTTCTTACCGTTTTCAAAAAGGGCTCCCATGACGCGCCCTTCAAGGGGTTTCTCTCTGACAAAAGAAATTAACTTAAGATTTGTTTGAACGTTTACTCCGACTTTTTTAGCCGATTCAACCATAGCCTTGATATAACCGTGCCCCTTTGGTTCGACTGGCACATGTGTTCTCGGATACAGTGCCCCATAAGCCTGATAAACATCATCTTTAAATTTCATCCCGTGAGCTTCAAGCCAATGAACACTTTCCAATGCATTATCTGTAAGAATCTTGACAAGTTCGGGATTTGCCCGGTTATCGCCAGCATCTAGCGTCTGTTTAAGATGCAATTCCTTGGAATCTTTGATGCCTTTTTTCTCTTGGCGCTCTGGATCAACCGCATTCATTAGTCCAGAACAAATCATCGTGTTACCACCGACAAACGGGAGTTTTTCTGCAAGCAGAACGCTCTTCGCGCCTTCTTCTTTAGCGGTGACTGCCGCAGCAAAACCTGCACCGCCAGCACCAATAACCAATACATCAACAGACTCATTCCATTTTTCAGGAACCGGGGTATAAAGATTGGCATGTGCTTGAGTCGCGACAGCTGATCCAAAAACAGCCGCTAGAGCTGAAATAAATGATCTTCTCTTGAGGTTCATTTTCTTCTCCTTTAGGATGATAGAAAGGACATAACTGAAATATAACGATCATCGCTCTTCATGAAATCCGTAGCCATGACTAACAAAAACTTGGTATATATGATATTTTTTTATGTTTAATAGAAGAGATTTTTTACAGTTAAGCCTGTCAGCTGCTTCAATGCCTGTTTTTTCTGATGTCTACGGACAAATTGGATGCCCTGACGAAAGTGTCGACGTACTTATAGTAGGGGCCGGAGGTGCCGGCCTCAGTGCAGCTGTTTCCTGCCACCAACATGGATATAGGAGTATCCTCGTCCTCGAGAAGGCTCCCTCTATTGGAGGCAATACCTTACTATCTTCAGGTCTCTTCAATTCGGTTGATCCAGAAAGACAAAAGCTCGCAGGAGTTAATGACTCCCTTGAGCTTTTTAAAAGTCAAATCCTTCGCGAAGGAGACTTCAAGAATCGCCCCTCTTTAGTTTCATTATTTTGTACGAGGACCTATGAGACAATGAAGTGGCTGGAGTCATTGAGCATGTCCTTCAAATCAGAAATCAATGAAGGGTACGGTGCACTGTTCCCGCGCTCGCATCTTCCGGTTGAACCTCACGGGACGGGTTACATCAAAGCTCTAAATAATTACATTACAAATCATAGGATCGAAATTCGCACAAACTCAAGAATGCTGGATATTCTCAGAGACAAAGAGACTGGTGTAGTCAGCGGTTGTCTTGTTGAAGAAAAGAATCACATAAGAACGATACGAATCAAAGAAGCTTTGTTTCTCGGTGCAGGCGGATTTGCTCAGAATAATATTATGTGCACAATCTGCGATCCTCGTTTGGAAGGATTACCCTCAACAAATCAGCCGCTCGCAACAGGAGACGCGCTAGTTGCTGCAATCCGCGCCGGAGCAGCTGTAGAAAATCTTGAATATATTGAATGCATTCCCGGGAAACTGCCCGGTCAAAAAGAAAGAACGGTTCTTCATCTATTTGTGGGGCACATGATTTGGATAAATCGAGAAGGTAAACGATTCGTTGCCGAGGACAGTCGAAGAGACATTCTGCGAGAGGCTTTATTAAATCAGCCAGATCGAACATGTTTTGCGCTCGTTGATAAAAGAGGATTCGAATTTCTCGACAAAGAACATCGGGATGGGATCGTTCGAAGTGTTGAGCGAGGAGAAGCTTATACCGCAGACACAATAACTGAGCTTGCTAAACAACTTTTGATCCCCGCAGAAATGACAGTGGAAACAGTGAAGAAATACAACCAAGCGGTTGACGAGGGTACAGACAAAGAATTCGGAAAACTTCGTCTTCTTCAGCATATTGATACCCCACCGTTTTTCGCCTGTCCTCAAGTCATGAACAGGCACTATTGCGTGGGGGGTGTGAGAATTAATGAGAGAACCGAGGTTTTAGACTTCCAAGGAAAGAAAATCCCTAAACTTTATGCGGGCGGTGAAATAACCAGCGGCCTTCACGGGACGAATCGTCTCGGAGGGAACGGAATTGCAGAAGCAATTGTATTTGGCAGAGAGTTCGGAAAAGTTCTTGGAGATAAGTTTTTATGAAGGCGATATGCGAGTTAGCTGTTGTAGGCGCAGGAACGGCTGGAATGACAGCTGCAATTACTGCCGCTCAAAGAGGTCTTAAAGTCAGAGTGCTTGACCGTTGCCAAGTAAAACCGGGGAACAATTCAATAGTTTTCCTAAATGCGATTGATCCTTTTAGGCAGCAAAGTCAGCAAATACAAGATTCCACGGAACTGTTCTATCAACAAACTCTGGCCTATGGCGAGAATCTCGCTTTTCCCAACCTCGTTAAACTTCTTTGCTATAACAGCCCCGGTGTATTGCAATGGTTAGAGGAATTGGGGGTGCATATGCCCAAAAGGGTCATTCGTATCCCTGAGGGCATTTGGCCTCGAACTCACAGCATTTCGTACAAAAGACTTACGCAGGCACTTTTAGACCGAGCATCGCTTCTCCGATTAACGATCTCAGAACAGAGTGAAGTATGCCGTATTCTTCGGCTTGCCAATGGACTCTGGGAATTACACTTCCGAAATGGTGAACAATTAATCTGCAAAAATATAGTTATTGCAAGCGGCCAAACCTCGATAAAGGATTTAACAGAAGAGAATGAACCCTGCTTTCTGTCTCACCTTCTGAAGATCGGCGCAGCTGTCACCGGTCTATCCTTTATTAACTACGGCCCAGCTGACACAAAAACAGCGCAATTTTTGGTCAACCCGACACAATACATTCTAGTTAACAAACACGGAAAGAGGTTCGTTGCTGAGGACTCCACCAAAAGACGGCTTTATGAAAAAATTATTTCCGCTGAACTGCCGGTGTTCTGCCTCCGCTTTAATTCCTATGTAAGCACCGGAGTGAAGCTTGACTCCCTTTTTGCAAATCAATCGGCAGAATTTAGATCTAATGTCCTCTCGACTCTTAATGAATACAGAAAATCCATTACAGCCGGTCGTGATTACCTTAGTGAGGGAAGGTCCAAAAACTCGCTTATTCCAATAACCGATCCAGGAAAAATTCAAACAATGAAAGTAGAGATAAAGCCAATTTCTTACCTTGGCGGCCTCGCTATCAATAGTAAATCCCAAGTTATTGGCTGGGATGGTTTGCCTATACCCGGCCTTTACGCCGCCGGCGGTGTATGCGGAGGGATACACGGTAAAAGAGCCGTCAGAGGCAATAAGCTGCTCGCCTCAATTGTCTTCGGAAGAATTGCCGGAAACAGTCTCCCCCTCTCATAGTCTTGCCTCTTTTATTCGCAGAAAGGCTGTAGCTAACTGTAGAACAGTCTTCACCTGAAGCTTTTCCATCCCAATTGAGCGATAGGTATGAACAGTTCGTTCAGATATACCAAGTATTACGGCAATTTCCTTGCTTGTTTTTTCTTGCGCCACAAAACTGAGAACTTCTTTTTCACGCTTGGTCAGCGAATCGTAGTTACGGAGTAGAGACTTTGCGCTTTCTCTTGCTTCATGTGCGGTTATATCTCTTTCGCACGCCTTCCGAATTGCTAGATCTAGTCGACCATGATCAATAGGTTTTTGAAGAAAATCTACAGCTCCGTGTTTCATTGTGTGTACTGCTGAATCTACTTCTCCATGCGCTGTAATGAATATTATCGGAAGACAAAAACCTTTTCTCTCCAAATGAAGCTGAAGTTCCAAACCACTCATGGAAAGCATCCTGATATCCAGAATTAAGCATCCTGGCTGAATGAACCGCTCCTCTGCAAGAAAATCCTCAGCACTTTCATAAGTTACAGCCTTCCAACCTTTCACTTTAAGGAGAAAACTTAAAGAGTCACGAACTTGGGGGTCATCATCCACAATTCGGATTAAACATTTTCTCTGCAGTACGGGCAAATCAATCATCGTTATACCTGTGAACACATAGGCAAAATTAGAATTGCACTAAGTCCTTCCCTACCAAAATTGAACTCTAATCTGCCAGCATGGGCTTCCATAATACGCTTGACAATTGCCACTCCAAGACCTATGCCATCGGCTTTGCTACTTCGTAACGGGTTGAAAAGATTTTCCTTTTGTTCATTCGATAAGCTCTCCCCATTATCAGAAACTACGATCATACAATTACTACCGTCGGAACGAACTTCCAATGAAATTTGAGCATTCTCTTTACTTTTCACTGCATCGAGAGCATTCTTGAGAACATTGTATATAGCAAGCGACAATTCCAGCTCATCTGCCTCAACATAGATATTTGGAACTATAGAGGCCCTAAACTGAATCAATAAATTTTTTTCAATTTTTGTACGAAATTCAAAATCTCTAAAAATTTTAGCGGCTAAAGTTGAAACGTTAATCACAGTTCGAATGCTTTTTGCGGATTTTGCATATTGTCTAACGTGGTCAATAATCTCTGCTGCTTTTCGATTCGACTCAATCATTTTAGAAATGGAATACTCCATCATTAATTTATCTTGAGGTTCTTTTTGAACTAACAAGCTAAGCGCATTCAAATAATTCTCCAGAGAGGTTAGGGGCTGCTTCAATTCATGAGCGATCATTGAAGACATTTGTCCAACGATGTTTAACCTTTCCAAGCTTTCCATCTTTGACTGCTTATCTCGTGCATCTCGTTCAGCCTCTTCCTTTGCATGCTGGATTTCCAGAAGTTTATTTGTTTGTTTTCTTACCGTTACTTCTGCCAAGAAACTGTGAATGACGAAAAGGAGGACAACGCCAACTATCGTGACGATGAAATAAAAGAAACGATCCAACAGATGCTGAATACTCATCGGCTGAACCGCTAAATATTCCTTCACCTTGTGCTTCTCCAAAAGGTGCCTGATTGGGAGCAAGGACACAGAAGGAACCCAAGTCGAGTGACCGTTATAAAAAATCGTTTTCAGTGTCGCCGCAACGGTATCTGTTAAGTCGGCGGGAACTCCGTTTAAAGCGGCAAACTGCGTTTTCGGATAAGAAGCCTGTGAAATCGAGCATTGACCAATATCGGTAACCGTTTCACGAATCACTATTACATTCTTCAGCAATGTCAGATTCTTTTCAAGAGTACAGGGTTCCAATGCCATTGCATCAATAGTACCTGTCTTAAAACTATCTATAAGCTCTTTCAAAGAATCAAAATAATTAACTTGAACCTTCTCAGCCAATGTCCGTTTACTGGAAAGCACTTCTTTGATGAGCGTGCCCTTAACGCTGTCAATGGGACCGATCAGACCGACTCTTGCAATGTCAGCCTCAGGCGTTATCTTGTGTTTAACTATTGTTAAGGCCAAAGCGTGATCAGCCTTGTTGGAAAAAGAAGACCTCTCGCTCGCAATAGCGTGAGCAAGACCTAGCTGATCCAAAAGAACCATTGTCTGAGGCCCTACAATAAGAAAATCAAACTCTCTTTTCTTCGACGCTGACAAAACTTGAGTTGGAGGCATCACTTCGAAAACGAGAGGATAGTCTGACATAGCTTCACTCAATTCTTTAAGCGTATGACGAACAAACGGATCAACTTCAACAACAGATGAAACTCCAATTCGGATTGTAGGTTCCGCAATTGCCCTTGCCGGATGCAAAAACAACGTCAAGGCAATAAAAACAACCGCCATACATCCAGAAGAAAATCTCTTAGTCATTAAAGCAAAATAACTGAGTTTCGAGTCTCTTTACAATAACAGAATTGAACCTCAACCTCGTATCTCTCGACCGAAAGCAACAAAAACCGCCAGAACATCCAAGCAAAATGATCTATCTTTCATTCGTTGATCATTAGAATAGCTTTACAGCCAAATACATCTAAGGAAAACAAGACATGAAATTCATTTGCACTCAATGCGGCAAAGCCGCCGACAGCGCAACAATGGCCTGTCATTGTGAATGCGGAGGACTTTTCTCCCTGCCTCAGGACCATTTGCCTTTATGGGATAAGAGTCTTATTGATCAAAAAGTATGGAGTCTTTTCCGCTATCACGCTTTTATGAACCTCGACGCAGACGAATGGAAGTTTGTTTCAATGGGCGAAGGCATGACTCCGATTGTTCCTTTCAACGAAGATGTGCTCTTCAAGATGGATTTTATGATGCCTACCCTATCCTTTAAGGATCGCGGCGCGGCAGCATTGGTGAGTCACATGAAAGCCATCGGTGTTAAAAAATGCGTGCAGGATTCCAGCGGCAATGCCGGAGTTGCTGTTGCCGCTTACTGTGCGCGATGCGGGATTGAATGTGAGATCTATGTTCCGGAAGGCACCAGCCCCAACAAAATCTCTATGATTGAAGGCTTCGGCGCCAAAGCCGTTGTTGTTCCCGGAAGCCGTGACCACTGCGCAGACGTCTGCAGATCCAAAGTAGAAGAAGGCGCTTACTACGCTAATCATGTCTACAACCCATATTTCTATGAAGGGACGAAGTCCTACATCTACGAAACGTTTGAGCAGCTCGGCAGACTGCCCGAAAATATTTTCATCGAGCTTGGCAACGGCACGCTCTTTATCGGCGCGGTCTTAGCCGTCGAACATCTGCTTCGTTCCAAAGCTATCGATAAGGCTCCGAACCTTATCGCGGTACAGAGCGAAAACTGCGCGCCCTTTATGGAAACCGTTGAGCAGAACGCCGATCACATAGTCAGTGTCGACGTGAAACCCACATTGGCCGAGGGTATTGCGATCGGTAAACCCGCAAGAGGCGCGGAAGTACTTGAAATGATACGAAAGCACTCAATTCGGGTTGTTACAGCGCCCGAAGCGCAAATCCTCGAGTGCCGCAGGCAAATGGCGGCAAAAGGGTTTTACGTCGAGCATACAACCGCCGCGGCGCTTGCCGCCTACTACCGTTATCAGGAGCTTTACGGCCCAACGCATGACGCCTTAATTTCATTATGCGGTGCCGGCCTCAAGAGCGAACATTAAAAGCGGTCAGCCCTGTTTTAATTTCACCCGCGGACTCCCTATATTGATACAATTCCTCAAGGTATTTTAAAGGGGTACCCGGATGGATAAATTCGATCGTGAAATTCTTTCGATATTGGTCGAAAACGGTAAAATTCAGCTTTCTGAGCTCTCCAAAATGACTGATCTCAGTGTTTCGTCCTGCCAGAGGAGAATTAAAAATCTGGAAGAAACGGGCATTATCAGTAAGTATCAGGCGGTGGTAAATGAGAAGGCGGTTGGCAAAGGCTTCCAAGCTCTGGTTTTCATTTCATTGGCACAAGCAACCAATGAGAAAATCGGTGAGTTTGAACGAGCCCTCGTGAACATTCCTGCTATTACCAGCGCACATAGGATTTTTGGAGAGCAGGATTATGTGCTGCGTGTCGCGACGACGGACCTCTCCGACTACCAGCAGGTCTATGACACTCAGTTGTCGACGCTTCCCTATATCAGGAAGATCGAAACAACACTTCTTATGAAGGAGATTGTTCCTTTTAGATTGTGTCTTGACCAATAATCGATTCGATTGCTCTGCCTATCAAGCCGCCTTTTGGGCGGCTTTTGATTTTTCGCAGGAAATCACCAATAGCAATCCTCACCCGATCGGACAACAATATCCCGCGAATAATAGGGATATCGAGTGCAGCTGCTTAAATTTCTTTTCTTCATTTGTTCGGCTTTCTTTTGCTTTAGCTCAGCCGCATCAGAAGCAAAACAGGAAATCAGGATTGCGGTTTTGTATACGGAGGACCCGCTGTTCTTCATCAATACCTTCGCGCCGACCATTGACTTTTTAAGGAAACGCTTTCCGCAGTATCGGATCACCACGCAGGAAATTACAGAGCTTCAAGCTTTCGATAAGCTCAAAACCGAAGATTTCAGTTTTCTCCTTTCTCCTGCGGGTGTTTACGCGTCTTTTGATCCTACTTCCGAAGGGCTTCGGCAAATCGCCGCAAGGACCTCGCCTTTTGCGAGTACAGCCTCTGAATCCGTTGCGTCTGTGCTTATTACGTCCGCACACCGATCTGATATCACAAGTCTGAAAGACATTCAGGGCAAAAGAATCGCAATCCGCGATCCTAATTCTCTGAGCGGCTGGCTCGGCGCAAAGGGTGTACTTCGCGATCATCTTTCGGAAAAGGATCTTGAAGGCAGACTGATCAATACCCAATACCGATTCCCTGACGTTTATTCCTACCTGGAGTCGGATGAAGCGGATGTTGCCGTTATCCCAGCGTGCGAACTTGAATCATTGATTGAACGCGGTCTTATCTCCGGTGACAAATACCGAATCATCGGAGAAAAGCCTTCCACGCTTGCCTGCAAAGTTTCTTCTTCGCTTTACCCGGATTTTGTTTTCTCTTCGTTCCCGCACGCATCTCCGGAAATCGTAAAAGACTTCACCGTCGCCCTTTTAACAATGCCTAAAATGCCTGACGGCGGATCTTAGGGCATTGCGAACGACTTCCGCAGTGTTCTGCGGCTTTTTAGAAAACTCGAAATCGGACCATACAAACCTCAGCCCTTTTCTTTGTTTCAGCTGGTCAGCAAATACAAAACGGAAGCAGTCCTTGCACTTGCCCTGCTTTTAGGACTGATTTTCCATATCTACCGAACGAATTCACTTGTGCTGCAGAGAACGTCCGACCTTCGTAAAGCCATTGAACAAAGGGACAGCGTTGCAGAAATCGCAAGAGCTTCGCTGAAGCGTCTCAATCTCATGGAAAGACGAGGCATTCTTTCGCAGCTCTCTAATATGTTTGCTCATGAGCTGAAGCAGCCTTTATCCACAGTGGTCAATTACTGCAACGGCCTGAAGATGTACGGAGAGTCTGTAAAACTTGATCCGATTCTCAGCGAGAGCATTGAGGCGATATCTTCTGAAACCCAGAAAGCCGCAGCGATCGTAGATCGAGTAAGAAGTTATGCAAAATCAACCCAGCCGGTTTCTTCCGAGGCAAAAGCTGACCTCTCGGAAGCGATACGCAAAGCCATCAACGCTTTCAGACTTTACGTCTCCACTCAGTGCCGATTAAATGTCGATATTCCGGAAAGCTGCATGGTCGCCGGAGACCCGCTGGAACTTGAAATTCTAGTTCTTAATCTTCTGCGCAATGCCTCAGACGCAGTTGAGCCGCTAGGTAAAGACGCACAGATCAAGGTGGAAGTGAAGCAGACAGAAGCGGGATGCACACTAAACGTCAAGGATAACGGGCCGCCAGTAACAAGTGACGTTGTCGAGCGCATGAGACGGGCGCTTCAGGCCTCAATTAAAACCGATGGTCTTGGGCTTGGTCTTATGATTGTGCACGCCATCATTGAGCGGCACCGCGCCGAAATTAATATTCAGCAGTTAAAACCTCAAGGCATCAGTATCTCAGTGACATTTAAAGGAGCTGACTCATGAAAACTTCAAAGCTAGACCCCATCATTAGGATTGTTGATGATGACCCAAAGGTCCTTGCCTCAGAGGTTTTTCTGGTGAAGATGGCGGGATATCGAACCGCTTCCTACGGAAGCGCCCTCGCATTCCTGAATGAATACGATCCGCTCTTTCCCGGCTGCCTGATACTCGATATCCGAATGCCGGAAATGAGCGGGCTGCAGCTTCAGGAAGAAATGATCCGCAGAAATATTGATCTTCCAATATTGTTTCTTACCGGGCACGGGGATGTGGATATGGCCGTCAAAGCCCTTCTCACCGGGGCCTCGGATTTTCTTATCAAGCCGCCTGATCCAGCAAGATTAAAGGCTTCGCTCGCCAAAGCTGTTGCTGAAAATCTAGAGGATCGGGCTCGTAAAGAAGAAATTGATCATATGACGGTCAAGTACAACCTGCTCACCGCAAGTGAAAAGAAAGTAGCTCCGAGGATTGCCAACGGTGAGTTAAACAAGGTCATCGCCTTTGATATGGAAGTATCGGAGCAGGCGGTCAAAAACTGGAGAAGTGCCGTCCTGCATAAATTGGAATGCCGCAATGTGATTGAACTTCACAATTTTCTTCGCAAGATAGGCATTATTGAGGCCTCATGATGCTTAGACGCGACTTTATGATTTCTGCCGGAGCCTGTGCCTTGTCCTATCCGTCACTTGCTCAGGAGAACGACTGGGATTATGACTGCGACGTATTGGTAATCGGAGCCGGGGCCGCAGGTTTGTCGGCCGCGGTACGCGCAAGTGAGCTCGGAGCTCGAGTCATTCTGATAGAAAAGCGGGAGATTATAGGCGGCAATACCTTAATTTCCGGCGGCTTTCTCGGCGTCATAGATCCGGTCCGTCAAATTCCGCTTGGAATCACCGATTCTGAAGAGCGGCATTTCAACGATATTTGGATCAACGGCGGTCAGATCGCAAAGCCCGCACTTATCCGCACTCTTGTTAAAGAGAGTCAGCGTATGCTCGGCTGGCTGGAGAATAAGGGTGTTAAATTCCGCAATGAGGTTATAGAAATTTACGGCTCTCATCATCCCCGCTGCCATCAGCCTATTCTGCCCAACGGAACAAGTTATGTTCGGGCGCTCAGTTCTGAAGCAATGTCGAGGAAAGTCCAAATTCTGAACTCAACGGCCGGACAAAAACTTCTTCAGAACAATGAAGGACGAGTCATCGGTGCAGAAGCTCGACAGAAAAATAAAGGAGTCCGCATTCGTGCGGATAAAGCCGTCATCCTAACGGCGGGCGGCTTCGGTGCGAATCAGCGCATGGTTGAGTCATTCGACGAAAGGCTCGTGGGGCTTCCGACCAACTGTACAACAGGCTCTACCGGTGAAATGCTTCTTTCTGCTGCTCGAATCGGCGTCTCGACCGTAGATTTAAAAGCGATTCAATGTCTGCCGGGGCCACTGCCTACCGGCAGGATTCGTGTCCGCTTCCATAACGATGTCAGCCGCTTTATTCTCATCAATTCTGATGGGAAGCGCTTTGTGGATGAGCGCTCGAGGCGCGATGAACTTACCGACAGAATACTTTCCACGCCGCAAAAGAGCTGTTTCTGCATTATTGATAACGACGCCTTAGTCATGGCGGATCTGATTGTCCAGAGAGACGCAATCCGAGCCGCGGAGACAGGAGACGCCATTAAAGCGGACAGCATTGAGGAGCTTGCGCAAAAGCTTGGCATCGATTCTGCCGTGCTTCGGCAGACCATCGAAGAAAGAAACAATACGATTAAAGCTGACAATGAAAAGAACAAGCGATTCCCAATCGCCAAGGCGCCTTTCTGGGCAGCTAGAGTCGGCATGTGCGTGCACTACACCATGGGCGGCCTAGTGATTGATTCATCGACCCGGTGCCTTTCCGACGGGCGCCCTGTGCCGGGGCTTTTTGCAGCCGGAGAAATTACCGGAGGAATCCACGGAAGAAACAGAATCGGCGGCAACGGACTTGCAGACGCATTTACCTTTGGCATGATTGCCGCAGAACAAGCGCTTAAAAATGCGTAGCACATTAATGGGATTAAGTCAATAAACCAGAAGTTATTTCTGCGTGATTCACCGCTCCTTAAACTTTGATCATCGTTTAACACATTGATCTCAATAAACACCAAGGAGACATAATCATGGCTTTAACACGCAGATTTTTTCTGGGAACCGCTCCTGCGGCAGCCGCTGTAGGCATTTTAGGCTCTACAGTTGCCACAACAGCAGAAGCCGCCATCAAGTGGGATGAAACATACAATGTCGTCGTCATCGGTGCAGGCGGTGCTGGTCTTACAGCTGCCGTATCCGCAAAAGAAGCCGGCGCAAAGAAAGTTGTCGTTCTTGAAAAGATGATGTTCGCAGGCGGCAACACAATTCGTGCCGGCGGCGGATTTAACGCTGCGATCAAGGCTGATTATGAAAAGGCCGGCATTAAAGACTCTCCGAAACTCCACGCAGAACAGACTCTTGCCGCTGGTGACGGCAGAGGCGACCCCGTCCTCGTCAACCAGCTCACAGAAAAAGCTCCGGAAAGCGTCCAGTGGCTCAAAGATCACGGCGTTAAGTTCCAGGATCACATCTATCAGATTTACGGCGGCCTTTACAAACGTGCCCGCAACCCGCTCGGACCTCGCGGCGGCGCATACATTAAGGCTCTTCTCGAAGTCTGCAAGAAAGAAGACATTCCTATCATGTTCAATGCCCGCGTCGTTGAAATTATCCGCGAAGGCAATTTAAGCGGCAGAGTGCTCGGTGTTAAGGTTGAACTGAAAGGCAAGACAATGTACATCCGCGCCACCAACGCTGTCGTTGCAGCTGCCGGCGGCTTCGCGGCCAGCGACAGACTGACCGGTATTTCCGATCCCAGAATGGAAAAACTCGGTACAACCAACCATCCGGGCGCAACAGGCGACGTATTAACTAATCTGGTTGACATCGGTGCCGGCACACGCGGTCTTGATTACATCCAGTGCATCCCCGGAGGCGTTCCCGGAGAAAAATATCCGCCGAACCTCTTCACACATGTTGACCGCTTCCTCTTCATCAACCTCAACGGTCAGCGCTTCATCAAAGAAGATGCCCGCAGAGACGTTCTGAGAGACGCGATGCTTGACCAGCCCAAAGCAATCGCCTGGACGCTCGTCGACGCTGACGGTTTTGAGCAGCAGAAGAACTCCAAGGGTCCTGAAAACGAAGCCGCTCTTAAAGCCGGTACGCTTTACTATGCTGACACCATTGAAGACTTAGCGAAGAAGACCGGTCTTCCCGCTAAAGAATTGAAAGAAGCTGTCGACACATACAACAAAGCGGTAGACACCAAGAAAGATCCGTTTGGCAGAGCTGAAACCGTTCTTGTGAACAAGATCATTAAAGCTCCGTTCTATGCCGGCCGCGTCACAATGAAACGTCACCATACAATGGGCGGCGTCATCATTAACAAAGACGCTCAGGTTATTGACCGTCACGGCAACGTCATTCCGGGTCTCTATGCTGCCGGTGAAGTTACAGGCGGCATCCACGGTACCAACCGTGTCGGCGGAAACGCTATGGCGGACATCTTCACATACGGAAGAATTGCAGGTGTCAACGCAGCAAAGAACCCCGCATAAATTAACATAACTTAGTTCTCCTCATTAAGCAGTCTCCGACAAACGTCGGAGGCTGTTTTTTCATTTTTCATTCTCTTAAAAACATCGCTTAACGAGCCGCTCGCCTTATACGCCTAAACAGCCTGTTAAAACGGCAGAATTTTCTGGGATATACCTGAATACACCGATAGTTATCTTCATGATTGTCCGCTCTATAGTGAATAAATCAATTCAATCAAAAGGAGAAATTAAATGAGCTGTTTAGACGATTACCGCATGACTTTAAAAGGCCGAGAGTTTCTTCCGCTCATGGTTGGCGGGATGGGCACAAACATTTCGACGTCCGCCTTAGTACTCGCCATAGAAAAGCTGGGCGGCATCGCTCATCTGTCCGACGCAATGCTTCCGACGGTCGCAGATAAGGAGCTTGGTACCGACTTCACTAAACAGAAGACGATTCTTTTGAAAAAATTCAGCGGCTCTTTTGACAAGAGCTTAGAGAAATTTGACCTTGCTGCACTTGCTGAAGTCAGTGATCGTTATTTCAGAAACGTGATGGATAAAGTAAGCGGAAAAGGCTTGGTTCTTGTGAACTGCATGGAGAAGCTCACCATGAACGATCAGCTGGGCACGCTCAAAACACGGCTGAACAGCGCGCTGAATGCAGGCGTTGACGGAATTACCATGTCCGCTGGACTTCATTTAAACAGTCTCAAGCTGATGCAGGACAACCCAAGATTTAAGGATGCACTTCTCGGCCTCGTTGTCTCTTCCACGCGGGCACTTAATCTCTTTCTGAAACGGACGAGCTCTATAGGACGCAAGCTTGATTACATTGTTGTGGAAGGTCCGCTTGCAGGAGGACATTTAGGATTTGGTGAGGATTGGAGAAACTACAAACTGGAAAACATCGTTAAAGATGTCGTTCAGCACGTTAAAGAGTGCGGACTGAACATTCCGGTTCTTGGAGCGGGCGGAGTCTTTTCCGGACAAGATGACATTAATCTAATTGAACAGTGCGGAGCTGCCGGCGCTCAAGTGGCCACACGCTTTACGATTGCTCAGGAAAGCGGTCTTCCTCAGCAAGTAAAAGAGATTTATCTGGACTCTAAAGAAGAAGATGTAGTTGTGAATCATCTTTCTCCCACAGGTTACCTCATGCGAATGCTGAAGAGTTCACCTGCAATCACAGCAAAGATCCACCCGAATTGTGAGTCTTACGGCTACATGCTCTCCGGCGGAAGCTGCCCTTATTTAAAAGAATTTGAAGCTCAGGAGCAAGGCGCCATAAGGAGAGAAAATTCCAAGTGCTGTTTATGCACACAGATGCGCAATTACAAGGTATGGACCTGCGGCACTACGGTTTCCAAACTTAAAGAAACTGTAAAACGCAGCGCAAGCGGCTGGGAGCTTCCGAGCGCGGAACAAATTTGGAATGATTACCGGTTTGGTAAAAACTCCAAGTAACGGGAAGCACATTAATGCTGCGCAGAAGGAGCCGGAGAGAGAAAAATGTCAAGGCAAATGCATATCTTCGGCTCTTTAAGACAAACCTGTGAACAGGTTCACACGAGCAGAAAATCGCCCGTGCTATTAGCGGGACCTGTCACTCTGTCAGGAGCCAGTTTCATTAAGTCTTATTTTCCATAAGGAGAATAAGACTTGCCATTGTTCGTAACGGATCAAGGCCCGCCGTACTCAGTTCCGCTATAGAGAAAACAAAAGACGTCGACCACATTTCTGCGACCGGCGTCTTTTCTTATGAATGTCTGTACAGATTACAGGCCTTTTTCTTCCATGGCTTTTACGCCTTCAAAGATCATCTGTTTGTAAAAACGACGGACAAACTCTGTATGGAAGTCCATGTTGTTAAAGTACGAGAACGTAAAGCGTTTCGGATCCTGTCCAAGCTCTCTTTCCTTCGAATCTTCGTGGCCGATAAACATATGATCCGTCTTGGGCACGGCTTCAAACTTCTTGCCGTCCGCAAGCGAAAGATCCATCTTCATTGTCATGTCGTACTCGTAGACAATCTTCTCAGGATGCTTATCCGGATCCGCTTTTTTAGCTGCGACCGCCGCTTTAGTCTTCTCATCCATAGCGCGAGTCACATCGATCGTCATCACGCCCTGTTTTTCCTTATCGTCCTCTTTAACGATCTTAAAGAGGCCTGTTTCCTCTAAGTAGCGTTCTGCGGCGAACCACAAGCCGTACTGTTCACGCCAGTCGGCGGGACGCTCTTCAAAGGGCTCCGTCACGATAGGACGTCCTTCCCAGAGGTAATTAACGACCAGAGAAACTTTCAGAGGCTCTTCAACTTTTTTAAACTGATCCGCCTCGATAACCTGAGTCGGCTGTGTGAACCAGCTTTCGCGCGGGTAGTCCTTATGATCGTAAGAAGTACAGGCGCTCAGACCAAGTACAGCCGCTGACAGAATGGTAATTCCAAATAATTTGCTTTCTTGTTTCATGATATGGATTCCGTTAGATGTTCCGGGAGAAGGGGGAGAAATCCTCCTCCTTCGCTTCCCGAAGATCAGAACATGTACTTGATACCGATCTGAGCGGTTTCGTTGTGATATCCGGCTTTACCGGCCTGAACACCCACGGTCGCCCAACCGAGCGTATTGCGCGTTATATGTCCTTCAAGACCCATGCGGAATTCGCCTAAATTACGGCCGCCGTCCATATAAGTCTTCGCACTGCCCATCTGAACACCGGTCTTCTTGGTGTTGTGGATCCAGTTTCCTTCGATGAATCCAAGACCCTTGTTCATGTAGTTACCGTGAACTCTGGCGCCAACTCGGATCGCAACATTGTCCTTGCCAAGCTGTTTGTACTTAGTGTCGGTTGCGTCATAGCCGTCATTGGCTTTGACTCCGTCCCATACCACCTGAACTTCAGGCTGGAAGGTCCAAATCACCTTATTGAAATCCTTCGTACCGGATTCGCCGAGAGGAATCGTGTATCCGCTTTCCACCGACCAAACCCAGCCGTGAGACTTGTAATTAAACGTCGAAGTCGTCTCGCCCCACAGCTTATTATCGTAACGACCGTACAGCAGCCAAGAATCCACATAGAATTCGTCATCCGGGCTGTTGCCTGTATAAAGGGTTCCGTAGATACCGACCGCATAGCCGTCGGAACGCGACTTGGCCGAGGCGTATGTTCTGGTATTAGCTCTATGGTAGAGGCCGCCTGCAAAGACGCCGCCAATATACTTCCAGTCTTCGTTGATTTCGTTGCGAATCAAGTCTGCGCCGATCTGAGTAACTGCAGTGCGGGCATGTGTCCTGCTTTCCCCGCCGCCGGACTTAAAGTGCGAGTGACTTCCGACCTGACGAACCCAAGCCGCTGCCGGTTTTTCTTTACCGTCAAACGGATCAATGTAGTAGGCCTGACCGAAGCGATCATGCAGGCGCATATGCATCTTGGCCCAAGCTTGCGAGTTTGCCATGTAGGCGCCTCCTTCAGGCCGCAGAGTATTGCCTTCGTCATCAGGAGTCGGCGATGTCGGATTATCCGGCATCTTTGGCAGGTCTGGGTTCTCCGGCGGTACAACAGGTACTTCCGGCTCTTCCGGTGGTTCTATCGGAGTCCAAGGAATAGCAGCATCCCCATCGGCCTTATTCACAAGGTACCAGTCGTTTCCGTCACCCTGTTCGTTAAGGCGATAGAACTTAACGTGTGTTTCGTTATCCTTTGCAACCACTCCGATCCTTGTTTGTCCGTCAGGGAAAGCAAGGTCTACGTGTTCGTTCGGATCCTTAACCTCAAAAATCAGAATACCGTTGGTGCCCCCTTCTCCGACCGTCTCGCCTCTGGACTGTGAAAAAGCTCCGAATTTTCCATCTTCATTGATGAAATAAACTTTTGACTGACCGGAAGCTGTGTCCGCATAAACTACATCGAGATAGGATGAGTTTTCCGAGCCCGGTTTGCCCCCTAGGAAGCCCTGATAGTACAAAACCGAACCCTCTTTACCAACGTAGTTACCGACCTTGACCTTATTTAGCGACACATCCGATCGTGTTGCCTCACGGCCTAAGTTATCTCCGAAAACCTTATGAGACAAGTACACAGAGCCATAGTTTTCAATTCCTCTTATAGCCACTGTGTTGTAGTGATTCTCCACCGCGGCATTCTCTGCGGCTCTTAAAGCACTTGCCTGGGCTGCTGTATTCTTCTGAATATCAAAATACAAAGAAGAATCCTTATCGACATGAGCAACTGCGCTAATCAAAGCTTCCGAAGAAGTGAGAGAAACATTGGAAGCTTTCAGCTCAACTGTGCCATAAAAATTCGGGTTATCAGAATTTATGGATGCTTGCTTTCTGTCGATACATATTAGCTTCGAAGAAGCACTTCCTTTGAGGCTGCCGTCAATAGCATCAACCCATGTTCCATTTCTCTGCTGATCTGTGTCGGAATTCTGGTTCTTATTCTTGACGGTAAGTTCCCCACCTGTTGAACCCATACTCGCTTGATACTCCTCCGAGTCGCCCTCTTCAAATGAAATCGGTGCCGCTTGATCAAAGTCAAGCACGGAACCCTCCACGACTCTCAACGCACCTACTGTTTGGGTATGTCCCTGCAGATATACGCTTGAAGGGTTAGTGCCTTCTGCAGAAGAGCCTATATGAAGAATTGAGGTGTACCTATCTTCCGTCTCACTCATTCCCTGAGTTCCCAAAGCACCGTCAATTCCAAGAACCAGCATCGCACCTTCATCGACTACTGTATTTCCTGTATAGGAGTTTGGTTGGGGAGCCTTAGATACGACTTCATAAAGAGCTTGTCCGTTGCCGGAAACGCTCGGCTCAGTATTTGTTTTGCCAACATCGATATTGTAGATAGTATCCGGACTACCGATAATCACCGTTGAGTTCTTTGCGATAGCGACTCCGCCCGCGCCGGTAAGTTCTGCTGATAGAGTAAAGAGCTCCTGTTTGGGTTTTGAGGTATCTCCGGATTGGAAATCTTCAACATAAAGCTCGGAATTTTCTAATTTACCATTCAAAACCAGAAGCTTCCCGGGAAGAATGTTGACACTCTTAAGCCAGTACTTTATACCAACACCGGCCTCCTCTCCTGGATCTGAAACCTTACCGCTTACGCTTATCTTTTCGCCAGCTGCGTTTTCATCTTCAAACTCTCCATCGTGCCCATCGAAATGCATGTACTTATAGAAAGCATAAGTTGCGTCAGCAACATGATCTCCGCCTTGGTTGATTTCAAAACCAGGGACATCAAAAGTCATAAGACTCGCGTCGACAGTCTGGTCCCCACCTACACGTGAATCCTTTTGGTAAACAGTGCCATCTTTGATAATGCCAATAAATGTATTGCCAAAAGCATTAGTATTTTGCTTTTGTTCTGTTCTGAAGTTTGCAATTTCATCAAAAGAAATCCGAACTACAGGCTCACCGGATTCTCCATCATTGACGCCTAAATATAGTACGAGGCCCTGATAGTGATATCTAAACTGATGCATTAATGCCGGTCTGTGATTGGAATTTTCAGCCCCAAGACTACTATCCTGTTCTCTGGAAGTATGGTCATACCACATGCCGTCATCATGCGTCAGAAGGGATAATTCGCCGCTCGCGTAACCATGATTAACATTTCCCTCATCGCTAAACAGTTTTACTTTCGTATCAAAGGAAGTTCCATCTCCATTGACAGAATCAGACAAGTTTGCATATGCTCCGACCCAGAAATTGTGCTGTCCCTTTGTTGCCGTTTGGTCCTGATTTTTTTTATCAGTAGCGGCTAAGCTGGAATGATACCCATTCCTGTTAATGAGGTATGAACCAGCAACCTGCTGCCCTACATGGATGCTCCCAGACTCGTTACCGTTTAAATGAACAGTCGCTTTTTCAAGCGGATCTTCACGATTCAGCACTACTTGCTCTCTTGTAGAGCTTTGAGCTTGAGGGTAATAATCCTTAAAGACTTCGTATGACTCTTTGTTATCCAAACGACTTGTATCTAAGTATTGGCCAAAGGAGATATATCGGACATAAGCCGAATCTGCTGCAACCTCTCCGGCAATGTATGCGATACCGCGTCTTCGGTTAACGGCGTAGATCTCGCGTTCATCGATACGATTATATCGATTATCCTTGTCGTTCTCGTCCGGCTTCGTTGTCGCTGTAGCAGTTCCGTATATCGAAGAGCCAGATGCTAGCGTTGTATCTTTAAGTGAAACTAGGTTAGAGTGCAGGTCTCTGGGTTGACCTCCCGTAATTTTCATCTGATCCTGGAACTCAAGACCACCGATGACATTACCGTTAATTATCGAATCTTCTGCAGCAACAATGTTGTTCATTGCGACACCAGTAGACCAAGCTCCATAGATACTAAAGCCAACGTCTTGGTCTTGTGCAGATTCGTTGTACCACGACGACCAATCATTCTCATCGGGAGCGAGATGGTATCCGATATAACTATTTTTTATTGAAACGATATTATTATTCGCAATAGCAGAAACTTTTTTTGGATCTCCTCCTTCCTCCTGCGGATAATACAAAACCGTTTCTCCACTGTTGCTTACATATCCAGTAGCTCCGTTAACTACTTCTTTATACTTAGAAGCACCATAGTCATAATTCATTCTGTAGTAGTAAAGTCCGCGTCCTCCAACAAGGCCGAGCTTTCGCGCCCCGTCCATTCCGGCTACTACCACGGTATTCTCTAAGGTTACCTTGTTATTATTCGCTTCATAGCCTTCTGCACCGAAAATTCCTTTTGTGATGACAATACCAAAGGAATCAGGGTTTACTACCTCACCAGCATCTTTGTCAGCCCCGTCAGAAATGAAACGTACTATATTGACTACGTTACCATTTGTTTCGAAGCCCGCATGAACAACTCCGTTGTCTCCCGACACCCCATCCAATTGAGAAGAACGCCCTCCGAAGATTAGCTTTGCATATAACTTCGAGCCATCTTCCATTTGGACAGTTACTTTATTATTATTAGCAGTTGCGCCGCTATCACTTGTCTGGTCATAGCCGCCCAAATCATTACGCGAGCCGAAAAGTTTTGCTAAAAACGTTGCACCTTCCTTAACTGTAAGAGTAAGTTTATTCCCATTGGTCGTCTCGGAATACGGAAAATTACCAGGAGTCTCCGTCAAACCATATGGATTGCCTCCGAAATAAGTTTTTAAGCCGCCTGAAATCCAGATGGTTTTTTGATTATAAGTATTAGATACATCCTTAAATTCTCCAGCAGTTTTCTGAAAATCCAATGTGTTGTTGACTGTTATGGAAAGATCGCTCGGGCCGTTAGCTTCTCCAGTACCCCAAAGCCATGTAAATGCATTGTCAAGGGGATCCTTGGCAGCGTCCGCAACCTTAGGAATATAATGAACGTCCCCAGTAACTTTAACTTCAAATCCGGCAGCCTCCAATGCTTCAAGAGTAAGCGGCCAGTCATTGTCGGCCAAAGCTTGCCCTCCAATAAGATTACAGGCAAGAATCACGGAAAGAGACAGAGCCCTAACGGAACAAATCGAGTGATTTGAATGATGAAAGAGATGAGGAGACGAGTGGCTTCTCATCAGATGCGTTTTAATTCTCATTTTTCGCCTCAGGAACTATTAAATAGATTGACCTTTGCTGCCTCTTCACAGCAAATACGAAGCTCGCTGACGGTATGAATACTTGAGAATTAAATTCACTCTATCTCACGTGTTCCAGATAAATATTCAGGATTATCTGGAGTATTCAATAAAGACAATTAGTCCTTCAGAAAGGATTCTTTGCTAAACGCAGATCGTATTCAACCCCCGACGCTCCTGAAAAATTGCAGAACTAGAGAACTAAAAATTTAAAAATCACAAAAAATCCATTTATTTCAGTGGAATAAAAGGAT
>NZ_WSRP01000038.1 GCF_009767915.1 Parasutterella muris | reverse complement strand
CATATTTGTAGGGTGATTGGTTTCTTTCATAGGTTATAATTATCGCCTATGAAGTTAAAGAAGTCCATCCATGCATTACTCAAAAGGGGTATAAAATCAATTGGTTAAATTGAAGATGAGACTATTTGTAAAAATAGCTCCTAGAATTTTGGGAATTCAGGATCCAACGATGGCTAACCGGTAGGCTGAGTCGAAAAGCCGTTAATATCCTGAAGATCAAAGATCCTGCTTTCGCTAACTGTAATGACAGCTTTCTGGGAGGCTGTCATTGTGTATTTGAGATGAGCATCAGGAACGAAAAGGCTCTGCAGCTATTTCTTTTGCGACTCAATAAATTGACTCCAGGAAAGAAAGCTTCTGGAGACTATGTTATCCCGAGGATCCGGATTTTCTTCCGGATCAGACCGATTCCGCACATATTGATAAAACAGGAAGCATGTTCCAAGGATGCCTGCGAAGAGAGAAGCAAGACAGAAATAACTGATAAAAGGATGTATTTCAAAAACCTCAGTTAAAGAGAGCCAATGAACAACGTCGGCACTAAGAAAATATAAAAGGATAAGGCTTATAAGGATGACGAAGCACATTAATCCGAAGAGGATAGCTGCTGCAATCATCCAAGGGTTAAAGACTATCATTCCGATCAATAAAAACGGAAGCGAGCATATGACGATATAAATGCGCAGCGCCTCTAATAAAAAGCTTTTCAACTTTCCTAAAAAATTCTTCATATTGCCCCTATATGCATTGATTATATGTGCTGCCTCCTGAGTTTGAAAGATCTTTTTCGACGTTCTTTTGCGGTACCGTTAATCGTTTTTAACCACATAAATAGCCCTTAGAAAAGCAGTCCCGACAGTAAAGACGTCAGCTATGCAGAGTTAAATATTCAGCCTGTAAGAAACGAGTTCTCCGATCATATTCAGACAGAGGTCCGAGCTTCGACCTAGGTTTTTTACACGAAAAATACCATCTTCCGTATGCGTTAAAAATATGTAATATATGAAGTAGAGAATTCGATGCGGTCGACAACATGAGTAGTAGGAGGGAAAGTAAATGGCATATTCAGAATTTAAGTTTGATCCGAAGTTCCTTCAGGAACAGATTGACTCGGCAAAAGCAGCTCTGAAGGATCAGACGGGACGCGAGGACTTCGTAGCGCACGCTTGCGAAGTAATTAAGGATCGTTTACTCAAGAACAATGACGAATATCTTTCTTACGGTCCTTATTGGTGGGCACTAAAGAAAATATTGCTCGTAAACGGCCTTAAGGAACTCGGAAATACGATGGATGAACCTTTGTCTAAGGAGTACTGCGGCGAATCCGATGAAGCAACAATCATGGCGGCCGAATGCTTCAGAGAAGATTACTTCACAATTTTTTTTGAGGGGAACAATTTATTCGATCTTGATCCTGAAGCAGAATCGCAATATCTTCTAGCCGATCCGGACTGCCAGACGCTTAAATACCGCAGAAGATTCTCATCCCTGGGCCTCAGTGAGGAAGAAGAAAGGGAATGGGAGCAGATGGCCGCATTCTTTGGGTATGACTACATGAACTGATCGTCCTATCTTTTCAGGATAAGCCGTCTTCCCGGGCGGCTGATTGCTGTTTATGCTGAACGGAGAAATCACGGCATTTTCTCAGTTTGCCTATTGCGCTGGATGTTTAAATGCGTGAGTGTCGGATGCTTCCTGACGAGTGATAAAAAGCACCGGCGGTCAGTATCCATTTAACAGCGCACTGCGGATCAGTCAGAATTTGTAAGCTTTTCAATGTTCCCAAGAAAGGAATAACCTAGATACGATTTACGAGAGCCGTACTTCATAGGTTGTACAATTCCTTTTTTATTGAAAAAAATATCAATGTCTGATTGTCAAGACTTTTTACAATTCGGTTTGGATCCTCGTCTGCTCCAGGCGATCCAAGAAATGGGCTATGAGAAACCAACACCGATCCAATGCAAAGCAATCCCTTTGGTGCTTGAAGGTAAGGACATGCTTGCCGCGGCTCAGACGGGAACCGGTAAAACTGCCGGCTTCGGTCTTCCGGCACTTCAAAATATCCTGAAAGATGCAAATACCAGCATGTCGCCTGCGCGGCATCCTGTGCGCATTCTTGTCCTCTCGCCGACTCGAGAACTTGCAGACCAAACAGCAGAGGCGCTTTCCAACTTTGCCGCCAAGACTCCGCTGCGTGTCGGTGTCGTCTACGGCGGTGTCGATATCAAGCCGCAGATTGAACAGGTGCGAAAGGGCGTGGAAGTTTTAATCGCGACACCGGGACGCCTGCTTGATCACTTGGAACAGAAAAGTACCAACCTCAATCAGGTCAGTATTGTCGTGCTCGATGAGGCCGACAGAATGCTCGATATGGGATTTCTGCCGGATATCTCGCGCATCCTGAACAAATTGCCGAAAAAACGCCAAAATCTGCTGTTCTCGGCGACTTTCTCACTGGAAATTAAAAAATTAGCCGGGAACTTCCTTGTTGACCCGGTCCTGGTTACTGTTGCGCAGAGAAATACAACGGCTTCGACGATTACCCAGGAAGTCTATAAGGTTCAGGAAACTCAAAAACGCGACGCCTTGATCGATTTGCTCGAAAGCCGCGCACTTGACGCAAACGGAAATCCTCTGCAGACAATCGTTTTTGTCAATTCAAAACTGACGGCCAGACGCCTTTCTAAAAATCTTCAGGACTACGGGTTGAATGCCGACGCTATTCACGGAGATAAAACCCAGGACGAGCGCTTAAAGATCCTTGGCGACTTTAAGTCGGGCGCGCTTAATATTCTGGTTGCAACAGATGTTGCGGCACGAGGACTCGATATTGCAGAACTGCCGCTTGTGATCAATTTTGACGTGCCTTTTATTTCCGAGGATTATGTTCATCGAATCGGAAGAACAGGCCGGGCTGGACAAAAAGGTTTGGCGCAAATGCTCGTGACGCCGGCTGATTCACGCTCTTTCGAGGCAATTGAAAGAATGCTGAAGAAGAAATTCGATGTGAAGAGTCTGACGCCCGAAGCGCACAGAATCAAACGCAGAACCACCCGCAGCTATAGCTACGAGAAGCCGGAGGAACACTTGGATGCGTTCTTTACGCAGCCTTATGTTCCGTCAGATGCGAAAGAGAGTAAAGCCGCACAGGCGCCTCGTCTGCAGAGAAGCGAAAAGAACGGCCGGCCTCGCGCGGTCCTGCTCGGCGGCAGCGGCAGAAAATAAAGATCAGTATTTTTTACCGCTGAGATAACTGCGCCAGCGCTTCGTCGCTTCCGCATAAAACTCCGGCAGCGTGTCGAAATCAAAAGCCTCGAAGCCTAAATGCTTCCAGGCTTTTGCTGTTTCAGCTTCTAAATTTTCAGCGTCAACGGCTTTCGCGCCGTTCTGTTTTGAGAGCTTCTGCCCGTCCTCGTGTGTCACTAAGGGAATATGCATATACTCAGGGGTGCGTACTCCCAGCGCTCTCTGAAGAAGAATTTGACGCGGAGTGTTGTCCAGCAGGTCCTGCCCTCGAACAATATGGGTGACGCCCTGATACGCGTCATCAGTGACAACTGCAAGCTGATAGGCCCAAAGACCGTCCGCACGTTTGAGTACAATATCTCCGACCTCTCTTTCAACGTTCTGCATAAAAGTGCCGCAGAGCCTGTCCGTAAAGACAACAGGATGCGAACGAGTGAGAAAACGAAGCGCTCGCACCGGTTTCCCGTGCGTGCCGCCGCGGCATGTTCCGGGATAAACGCCTTTGGGAAGATTAAGCCTGAGATCCTGCTCTTCAATAGATTTGCGTGAGCATGCGCATCCGTATACAAGCCCTTTTTTCTGCAGCTCTGCCAGACGCTTCTCATAAGCGTCGTTTCTGTCGGATTGAAAAAGAATCGGTCCGTCACTGTGAACCTGAAGCTTTTCCATGAGCTCCAGCTGCTGCTGAGCGCAGTGCTCCGGCTCCCTGGCAGGATCGATGTCTTCAATACGAATCAGCCAGCGGCCGTAATGCGCTTTAGCGTCTAAGTAACTGGCAAGAAGACACGCCAAGCTTCCCGCATGAAGCGGGCCTGTGGGCGAGGGTGCAAAACGTCCGACGTAATCAGCCAAGAATGTCACCTATCTGTTGAATTTATAACATTCTAACGATCTTACTTCTTCTTAAAGAAAAATCCTCCGGAAGATTCCTCGTCTTCGTCGTCTGACTCCTTCTCTTCAGATTCGCCTTCTTCCTTCGGTTTAGAGGCGTTCTCAATAGAAGTCTGCGGATAACCGATAATGGAGGCGGCCGCTGCGAGAGAAATCGTCGGAGCGCCGATGGCTTTTGCCGATGCGTTCGGATCGGCCGGCGGAATTTTTGATGATGCGGCCGGGGCCTGAAGATTTGCAGGGACCGTCGAAGTGCTTCCGGAAACCTGAGCAGAGAATCCGACCGGCGTCGGAGTCGGTGAAACGGTCACGCCGTAAGACGGTCCCGGCATTACGATGCCGTTTGCGACGCAGGCGTCATTAATCGCATTGAGAAAAGCGGCTTCTAATCGATAAGGTTCCATCAGTTCAACCGGATCCACCCAAACCACTAGCTCCACATTAATGCCGAAGTTACCGAATCCGGTGATGCCGCATTCAACTTCGTGAAGTTCATCGGGCTTAATGCAGTAAGGGACACTGACCGCGGCTTTTTCAATAATCTCTTTGACTTTCCTGAAATCAATGCCGTAGGGTATGGAGAACGGGAAAATCTTGCGGACGCCGCGTCGGTCCATGGTGTAATTCGTGAACGATTTATTAATCAGAGAGGCATTCGGAATAATGATGTCCTCTCCGGTCGGCGTGACGATGCGCGTTGCGCGAATCGTAATCATGGTGACCCTGCCGACTTTGCCGTCCGGCGTGCCGATAATGTCGCCTAAACTGACTGCGCGCTCAGAGATAAGAATTAGACCCGCGACTGAGTTGTTCACAATCGTCTGCAGTCCGAAGCCGATACCAACAGAGAGGGCTGAAACTAAAATCGCTAAGTGCGTAATCGGCAGACCGATCATCGATAAACCGATCAGAATGCCGATACCGATGATGGACCAGTGAACGAAACGGGCCAGCATCGACAAAGATTCCGGACGGACGGAACCGTGACGATTGCCGATACGCTTAATACTGCTCTCGCTAATCTTGCCGAGCCAGTAGGCGACGAGAAAAACAAGCACAAATTCGAGAATGTCGAAAGTGCTGATCTCTGATCCGCCAATCGTAAATAGGGTCATCTCGAGCGGCTTGAGAATAGTTTCCGAGCCGGTGATTATTTTGTCCGTGAGATCTGTCATTAGCGCCTCTTATCTTCGACTTGTCAATATAGAGGCAAAAAAAGGCGCCATGCGGCGCCTACCCCTCAAATTAGGATGTTACGGATTGCCGTTCAGGCATCTTTCCAGGAAATCGGAAAGGTCCTGAACCTCTTCCAAACACATGTTGTGTTCAATGCCCGGATAGCCTTTAGACCAGAGATCCGTCGCGCCAAGTTTGCGAAGCTCGTTAATGGATATCTCGGTAAAGGGCGGCGGAACAATATTGTCCTGCTTGCCGTAGCCGACAAAAATCGGAGAGAGAATGCCGTCGCCGACATGCTCCGCATCGTAGCGGCTCATCAGCGGAAGATAACAGCTGATGCCGATAATCCCACCGATCGGACGCGTCATCTTCAGAGCAGAGAAAAGGGCCATGCATCCGCCCTGAGAAAAACCGCCTAAAAAGATTCTGGAGCGATCAATTCCTTTAGTCTCTTCCTGAGCAATCAGTCGCCCAATGATTTTCCAGGTCTCAAGCAGGCCGGCTTCATCTTCTTTGTCGATGTTGTCCAGGCTGAATAAATCAAACCATCCCTTCATCGGATAGCCGTTATTCATCGAAATGGGACGAACAGGAGCGCTCGGGAGAATAAAACGAGTCTGTTCCATCGGAGCGCCGCACGCGATCAGCTCCTCTCTGAAGTGCGCGAAGTCACTGCTGTCGGCGCCTAAGCCGTGAAGCATGATGAAAGCGGAGTCCGCTTTGCCTTCAGCCGGTTCAATGACTTGCTTTTCAATGATTTCAGGCAGTTCGGCTGATTTTGGTCTGAACACTTTGACGATCTCGGGACGTGTCTCTATCGAGGGGCCTCCGATAAGTTCAATGCAGTAGGGAATCGCGGCAAAAATTCCGTGAATCCCCTTGGACGGGAGCCCCTGCAGGGTTTCAGCGATCGCTTTAGGCTGACCGGGCAGGTTGAGGATCAGCGCGGCATGATCCTCGATCTCTCTCAAAACGCCGACCTGACGGGAAAGAATCGCGGTCGGAACAAAAGCGAGAGAAACAGCGCGCATCTGTTCTCCAAAACCCGGCATAACGCGTGTCGCAACGGCAAGCGTCGCTTCAGGCGTCACGTCTCTGCGGGAAGGACCGGTGCCTCCGGTGGTCAGAATTAAGTCGCATCCGTCTTCGTCACAGAGACGCTTAAGTGTCGCTTCGATCAGCGGCTGCTCATCAGGGATTAAAGCGCTGACAGTTTCATAGTCGGACAGCAGCGCCTGCTTCAGCCAGTCTTCCAGCGCCGGGATCCCTTTGTCTCGATAGGTTCCTTCGGAAGCTCGATCTGAAATAGAAACTAAGCCGATTTTTGTTTTGCGATTCTTACTCATCTTTTTCCTCTTCAGCCGCTTCAAGTGAGATCGGCGGCAGAACCAGCGCATAAATCAATTTGTACAGCGCCCTGGCACTCTTGGGCGGTTTGCTGCCCTGAGCTTCTTTTCTTGCGTTGCGGATCAGCTGGCGTACTTCCTGAACATCCGCTTCGGGAAACTGCTCGATAAATTTAGTCAGCGCATCGTCTTCGGCGATCAGCGCGTCACGAAGCCTTTCGCTCTTATGCAGCGCCGAGACCGCGGCTCGATCATTCCCGGTGGCGCGATCGATCGCGACACGGACCGCATCGGCGTCAAGCTGTCGCATAAGTTTTCCGATCAGCTGCAGCTGGCGTCGTTTCGCGCCGAAAGATCTCAGTCTGCGGAATTCTTCAATTTCTTTGACAATGTTATCCGGCAGATCAATCTTGGCAAGAGTTTCCGCGCCAAGTTCCGTCAGTTCTTTTCCGAGCGCCTGCAGATGCTCCGCTCTTCTTTTAAGCTCGCTTTTACTCGGGCCGTAGTCCTCTTCTTCTAAGTCGCTTGTTGTCATGACAATTCATTCTGTGTTGGTCAACTAGCGCTATCATAAACTCAGAAACTAATAATAGAGAGTACATAACGATGGGAACTCCCACAATAAGTAGCGCTGAAGAAATGAAGGCGCTTGTTTCTCACGCATTGGAGACGGCTCTGAAACTTGGCGCCTCTTCCGCGGCCGCCGAAGTCAGCGATGAAAAGGGCCGCTGCGTCACAGTGAGAAACTTTGATACGGAATCAATTGAGTACACAAGAGACCGAAGCTTTTCTATTTGCGTCTACATCGGCAAATCCAGAGCGTCAGCCTCCAGCGGAGATCTCTCGCCGAAATCAATCGAAAATACAATCCGAGCGGCGGTTGATATGGCTCGCTATACCGCGGAGGACAAAGACGCGGGACTGCCGCCTGCGGACCGTCTGTGTTTAAAGCCGAGAAATCTGAACCTTTGCCACCCTTGGGATATTTCGGTGGAAGAAATGACGGATATCGCCGTTAGGGCTGAGCGCGCAGGCCGTGATTACAGCCCGCAGATCGTGAATTCAGACGGCGCCGGGATCAACTCTTCAGTCGGCAGTTTTGTGTTCGGAAATACAGAAGGATTCCTTGCGGGTTATCCGTTCAGTAATCACTCAATAGACGTTTCACTGGTGGCGCGTGATAAAAACGGCATGCAGAACGGTTCGTGGTATTCCCTGGGTACGAGCCCGCATGATCTTTTATCACCGGAAGAAATGGGACAAATCGCGGCGCGCCGCGCGGTAAGCGCGCTTTCTCCGCGTTCTCTGAAGACTCAAAAATGTCCGGTTATCTTTGAGGCGCCTGCGGCTCGCTCTTTGTTCCGATGTTTTACTCGGGCTGTCTCCGGAGCAATGCTCTATAGGGATATGAGCTTTTTGAAAAATGCGCTCGACACGAAAGTGTTCTCTGACAAGCTGACGATTGTGGAAAATCCTTTTGTTCCCGGCGCGTACGGCTCGGCCCCGTTTGATGACGAGGGCGTGCTTCCTTCGGAAAGACTTATTGTCGATCAGGGCATATTAAGAGGGCTGTTCCTTTCAACCTACACCGCGCGTAAGCTTGGTATGGAAACGACCGGCAACGCCGGCGGCCCATTTAATCTCTTCTTCCGAAACCGCGATGAAGCGAGTGAGCCGACACTTGTCTCTCTGCTTCATAGAATGGATCGGGGACTGCTCATCACGGAAACAATGGGGCAGGGTATTAATTTAACGACGGGAGACTACTCTCAGGGCGCTTCGGGCTTCTGGGTGGAAAACGGAGAAATCTGCTACCCCGTCGAAAACATTACGGTCGCGGGAAACCTTCGGGATATGTTCCTCGGGTTTGACGCGATGGCTGAAGATTATGATCTTAACGGCGTGGTTCGGTGCGGTTCCACTCTTCTAGCGGAAATGACCGTAGCAGGCAGTTAAAAAAGTAATATAGAAGTTATTGATAGTGAGTTATCAAGGAGAAGTCACAACATGAAAAAAGATATCGATTGGAGCAAGCTTGGATTCGGATACACACCGACAGATTTTCGTTTCCAGGCTGAGTGGAAAGACGGCAAATGGTCCGAAGGCAAGCTGATTTCGGACCCGAATATTGAGCTTTCAGAAGCCGCCTGCGTTTTCCATTACGCTCAGTGCTGTTTCGAAGGTCTGAAGGCATATGAAACCGTTGACGGCCACATCGTTACATTCCGCCCTGATCAAAACGCAGAACGCATGCAGCACAGTGCAGCGCGCCTGGAAATGCCTGAATTCCCGAAAGAGCTGTTTGTAAAGGCGGTTGAAGAAGTGGTTCGTGCTAACGCCGATTGGGTTCCTCCGTACGGTACCGGAGCTACGCTTTATATTCGCCCCGTCATGATCGGCTCCGGCCCTCAGATTGGCGTTGCTCCGGCCAACGAATTTATTTTCAGAATTTTTGTTATGCCGGTTGGCGCGTACTTCAAAGGCGCGATTAAGCCTCTGAAGCTCACTATTCCTGAATTTGACCGCGCGGCGCCGCGCGGAACGGGGGACATTAAGGCAGGCCTCAACTATGCGATGAGTTTGCACCCGACCATGGAGGCCCATCGCATGGGCTATGCGGAAAACATTTACCTTGACCCGGCCACTCGTACTTACATTGAAGAAACAGGCGGCGCGAACCTGCTGTTTGTGGATAAAGAAGGAACGATTGTTGTTCCTAAGTCTGACTCTATTCTTCCTTCGATTACACGCCGCTCACTCGTTGAGGTCGCCCGCGATATTCTCGGTATGAAGGTAGAAGAAAGAAAAGTTCGTCTTGACGAGCTGAAAGACATGCAGGAAGGCGCGCTCTGCGGCACAGCTGCGGTACTCGCTCCGATCGGCATGATCAATACTCCTGACGGCGATATTTATCTTCCTTCCGGTATGGAAAAAATGGGACCGGTCTGCACAAAACTGAGAGAAACTCTGACCGGCATCCAGATGGGTACGGTCAAAGGTCCTGAAGGCTGGATCTATAAGATCAAATAAGTCATAAGGCAAAAAAATCCCGGGAAAAAACTCTCGGGATTTTTTTGCGCTAAACATTATTCAGCTTTTTTGTAGGCTTCTACACCGTCCATAATCACTTTGCAGGCTTCTTCAGGACCTGTCCATCCGGAAACCTTGGCCCACTTGCCTTTTTCCAGATCTTTGTAGTGTTCAAAGAAGTGACGGATCTGAGCCAGAAGATCTTCAGGTACATCTTCAATGGTGTTGACCTTGTTGTATCTCGGAGTCAGCTTCTGAACCGGAACAGCCAGCATCTTCATGTCACCGCCGCTTTCGTCTTCCATCAGCAGCATGCCGAGCGGACGGCAGCGAATGACGGAACCGGCAAGAAGAGGGAACGGAGTGATAACGCAGACGTCAACCGGGTCTCCGTCATCGCCGAGTGTCTGAGGAATGAAACCGTAGTTGGCGGGATAACGCATGGAGGTACCGATAAAACGGTCAACCAGAAGCGCGCCGCTTTCTTTGTCTACTTCATATTTGACAGGATCGCTCTGCGCGGGGATTTCAATGACGCAGTTGAAGTCATGCGGAAGATCGCGCCCCGCACTAATTTTTGACATATCCATATTTAACTCTCGACTCGATGGAAAATAAAAGTTTAATTTTAGTATTACTCAGAGCTCCGTGCCAAACGACAGAGTTCATGGATTAAGTTCGGATCGTGTGAATCAATCAGTGAGACGCGCGGGAAACCGAGTTCATGCAGCCGTTCTGCAATACGCGGATGAATCGTCAGAACAGCGGCGTCTTTGATAGATTCACGCATGGATTCGCATACGTTTTCTAAAAGAATATCTGCGGAGTCCGAACTTGTTAAATACACCGCGGCAGGAGGAGTCTGCTCAAGCTGTGCTTTTTCTTCCTCAGACGCCTTGAAAGGGATGCGCCGGTAGATGACTTCTTTGCGGACATCCACGCCGGCTTTTTGAAGCTCTTCAAAGAGGAACTCTCGGCCCGTCTGTCCTCGCAGAATGATCGCTTTCTTGGGAAGACCGAGCGCCTTCAGTTCGTCAAAAAGCAGCTCTGATCCGCTCTGCAGTGATGTTCCCTTCGGGAAAATCGCGCGCTTGGTGTTCGGCCAATACTTTTGAATGAGCTCGGCACTCGGGGCGCCGACCGCGGCAAAATGCGTGCTGTCCGGAAAATCAGGAACGATCTCAGAAAGGCAGCGAACCGCGGCGGGACTGACAACAATCAGAAGCGCTCCGTCTCGAGCTTCCTGCACAAGCTTCTCAATATCCGCCTGACTGCGCTTTGCACTGCGAAAGGAGAAGGCGGGCCAAAAAAAGACAGGCATGCCGCCTTTGGCAGCCGCTTCCGCTGCCGCCTTTCCCTCACGCCCGGGCTTCATGACCAGAATGGATTTCATGCCGGATTCAGCACTTCGCGAAGCAGACGTTCAGCGCCTTTTTCCTTCAGATCGCGAACGATGACTTCGGCGTTGTTCTCCGGCGTGTCGGCCGCAGCCGTGAGCTCGGAATAAACAAACTCACCGGTCATGTGGTTGCCCACGAGTGCGCGAAGAAACATCTGACCGTCCTCAATGGTGGCGTAAGCTGCAAGGGGAACCTGACAGGAACCGCCGAATGCGCAGGAAACCGCGCGTTCAGCTCTCGTGCATAAACGTGTTTCTTCGTCGTTCAGAGTGCTCAGATACTGCAGCGTGACTTCGTCTCCTTCCACCGCTTCAATGCCGATCGCGCCTTGTCCGGGCGCCGGAAGAGAAACTTCAGGCGGAATAAGAGAGCGGATTCTTTCGCTGAGCCCAAGACGCTTGAGGCCGGCGCTTGCCATAACGAGCCCGTCGTATAAGCCGGCGTCCAGCTTGGAAAGACGTGTGCCGACATTGCCTCTGATCATTTCGACCTTGAGGTGCGGGAATCGAGCTTTCAGCATCAGTTCGCGTCTGAGACTCGCGGTTCCGACAACGGAACCCGCCGGCATGTCTTCCAGACGCTCATATTTCTGTGAGACAAAGCAGTCGCGTGGGTCTTCTCGTTTCATGACAGCGGCAAGCACAAAAGGTTTGAGCAGCGTCATCGGAACGTCTTTCAGACTGTGAACCGCAAACTGGGCTTTGCCCTCGAGCATCGCGGCTTCCAGTTCTTTAACAAAAAGTCCTTTGCCGCCGACTTTGGACAAAGTGACGTCTAGAATTTTGTCGCCTTTGGTTGTGATACCGAGAATTTCTACGTCAAGTTCCGGGAATTTTTCTTTCAGGACGGACTGAACGTGTTTTGTCTGCCAAAGCGCAAGAGGACTCTCACGGCTGGCAATGATTAATTTGTTTTCCTGTGTCATTGTGACTGCATCAGAAGTTGAATAAATAACTTCGTTAGTGTAGCAACGGAATGTTACGCGCAGATTAGAAAAAACGTCGCCAAATTCTAGTCTTGGTTAAGATGCTCAGTCGGCGGATTCTATATAATATCTTCTTTTTTTAAATAGTTATTGTTGCTATGGCCCAAATTAATCACAACTCAGTACACGCCGATCCGCTTGCTTCTAAAAAGGAGGCTTGGAGCGGACGCTTTTCTGAGCCTATGGCCGAATTTGTTTTGCGTTACACGGCAAGTGTGAATTTTGACAAACGCATGGCCGAAGCAGATATTGCCGGTTCTGTCGCGCACGCTAAGATGCTCGCAAAGTGCGGGATCATCAGCCAATCCGACCTTAAAGATATTGAGCGCGGCATGCGCCAGATTCTTCAGGAAATCAAAACCGGACGCTTTGATTGGAAGCTTGAACTGGAAGATGTACACCTGAATATCGAGGCAAGACTCACTGAATTAGTCGGGGACGCGGGCAAGCGTCTTCATACCGGCCGCAGCCGAAACGACCAGGTTGCGGTGGATATTCGTTTATACCTGAGAAATGAAATTGATCAGATCGTGAAGTTGCTGACCCATCTTCAGGAGTCTCTGCTGCACGTGGCTGAAAAAAATGTCGACACGATCATGCCGGGCTACACGCATATGCAGGTTGCTCAGCCGGTTACGCTCGGTCACCACTTCCTTGCCTATGCGGAAATGTTTGAGAGAGACCGCGAACGTCTGCTCGACTGCCGCAAGCGCGTCAATCGTTCACCCCTGGGCGCAGCCGCGCTCGCGGGCACTACTTATCCGATCGACCGTGAATACACAGCGGAGCTCCTCGGTTTTGAAGGTGTAACGCAGAATTCACTGGATTCCGTCAGCGACCGTGATTTTGCAGTTGAGTTCTGCTCCTGCGCCTCTCTGATCATGGTGCACATTTCCCGTCTTTCTGAAGAGCTGATCTATTGGATGAATACCAATTTCGGCTACATCATGCTGCCGGACCGTTTTACAACCGGTTCATCCATCATGCCTCAGAAGAAGAATCCGGATGTTCCCGAGGCAGCTCGAGGCAAGTCCGGACGAGTTGTGGGACACCTGATGGGTCTGCTCATGCTGATGAAAGGTCAGCCGCTTGCCTATAACAAGGACAATCAGGAAGATAAAGAACCTCTCTTTGACACGATCGACACAGTCAAAGATACACTGAGAGCGTTCATCGAGATGATCCCCGGAATTGAAGTTCGTAAGGACCGCCTGAGAGAAGCGGTGATGCTCGGATTCCCGACAGCGACTGATTTTGCCGATTATCTTGTGCGCAAGGGACTGCCGTTCCGGGACGCGCATGAAGCAGTGGGCTGCGCAGTTCGCCTCGCCTCGGAAAAGGGCTGCGCGCTTCATGATCTTTCCTTGGAAGAACTGCGCGAGTTCTCGGACAAGGTCGGACCCGATGTGTATGAAAGTCTTACCCTTGAAGGCTCCGTCGCGGCGAGAAATCATACCGGAGGCACCGCTCCGATTCAGGTAATGCGTCAGGTACAGATTTGGAAAGACCGTCTGAAAAACCGCAGCTAAATTAAAAGTCAGCTGAACAAAGAGAGTCGGAATTAAAACGCCGGCTCTTTTTTTATGACGAGCTGAGCGTCTGAATCCGTTATCTGCGCACGCAATCTCTTATTATTAAAACGATACGTTTTGAGAAAGTTTATGTCTGAAAGAATCATTATCACACTGGCTCAGCTGAATCAGACAGCGGGCGATCTTCAGGGCAATACCGCACGAATTCTTGAGGCTGCCGGCAAAGCCGCTCAGAACTCGGATATTCTTCTGACGCCGGAATTGTCTGTCTGCGGATACCCGCCGGAAGATCTTCTGCTTATGGACAGCTTCATCCGCGACTGCGGTCTGAAACTTGAAGAAATCCGCACTGCTTCAGAAGCTTGGCCAAATCTGGCGATTCTTGTCGGCCATCCGAGCCGACGCGAAGGAAAACTCTACAACTGCGTCTCGGTCGTAAAAGGCGGAAAGATTCTTCTTTGTTACGAAAAAAAGGAACTTCCGAACTACGGTGTGTTTGATGAAGCTCGCTATTTCTCTCCCGGCGGTGAGCAAAAACAGGTCTTTCAGATAAAAGATACAGTGTTTGGCATTGCCGTCTGTGAGGATGTTTGGTTTGAAAACGCCTCCAAGGCCGCAAAAGCCCAAGGTGCGCAGATTCTTCTGATTCCAAACGCTTCACCTTATGAAGAAGGCAAACTGAATCAGCGGCTTGAGAAAATCAAAAACAATGTCATTGCGCTCGGGATGGATGCGGTATATGTCAATATGGCGGGCGCGCAGGATGAGATTGTCTTTGACGGAGCCTCATTTGCTTGTTCGCAGGAGGGCGTTCTCGCAAGACTTGCCTATTTTGGCGCAGCCCTCGGACAAGTTGCCGTAGAGAACGGCCGCGTAGTTAAAGGCGCTGTAGAGCCGCAGCCTGAAGCAGTGGAACTGCTTTATCGTGCTTTGGTGACGGGCTTCCGTGATTACGTGCAGAAAAATAAATTCAAAGGGATCGTCCTTGGACTTTCCGGCGGCGTGGATTCGGCGCTTGTTCTTAAGATCGCCGTTGATGCCGTGGGCGCGGACAATACGCTTGCCGTGATGATGCCGTCCGTCTACACCTCGAGTCTTAGCCGAAGAGACGCTCAGGCGCTGGCAGATCGCCTCGGCGTACGCTTTGAGACGATCTCGATTCAGGACGGCTACTCCGCTTTTGAATTTATGCTTGCGCGGCAGTTTCAGGGAAAACCGAAGGATGTGACGGAAGAAAATCTTCAGGCCAGAATCCGCGGCGTGATTCTGATGGCAATCTCCAATAAATTCAGCTCAATGGTGGCCACAACCGGAAACAAGAGTGAAATGGCGGTCGGCTACTCAACGCTGTACGGAGATTTAGCAGGCGGCTACGCTGTGCTCAAGGATGTTTATAAAACTCAGGTTTATGAAATATGCCGCTGGCTCAACCGCGCCCAAAACGTATTTCCGGAAACTATTCTGACGCGTCCTCCGACAGCCGAACTGCGGGAAAATCAGAAAGACCAGGACTCGCTTCCCGACTATGGTGTGCTCGACGGCATCCTCAAGCGTTTTATTGAGGAGCGTGAAGACGCACATCAGATAGTTAAAGCGGGCTATAAGCATGAAGACGTTCAGCGCGTTCTGACCATGCTTCAGAAAGCAGAGTACAAGCGCCGGCAGTCACCGATCGGACCGAAAGTGACAAAGGTAGCTTTCGGCAGGGATTGGCGGTTCCCGGTAACTGATAAATATAAGCTGTGAGAGTGTTAAACTCTCAAAAAAACGAAGGAGAGACCGTGAAACAGATCCTCGCAATTATTAAACCGTTCAAGCTTGATGAGGTGCGCGAAGCACTTGCTGAAATTGGTGTGCAGGGAATGACCGTAACCGAGGTAAAAGGTTTCGGCAGACAGAAAGGACACACGGAACTGTACCGTGGCGCTGAATATGTGGTGGATTTTCTGCCGAAGATGAAGATTGAGTGTGTTGTAGACGATTCTCTGGTCAATATGGCAGTGGAGGCGATTATGAAAGCCGCCAGAACCAACAAGATCGGAGACGGAAAGATCTTCGTGATGCCGGTTGAAGAAGTGATACGCATCCGTACAGGTGAAACCGGAAACTCAGCGGTTTAAAAAAAGTCCTCCGAAATTCGGAGGATTTTCTTTTAGAGAGGAGCGAGCAGAACGTACAGCGCTCCGGCTCCGCCGTCAAAGCTTGGCGCTTCGACAAAAGCGAGAACCTCTTTTTTCTGAATCAGCCATCCCGGGACTCTTTCCTTCAGTACGGGCTTCTTTTGGAAGGATCCAAAACCCTGTCCGTGGATAATACGGACAGCGCGATGACCTGCTTTCATTTGTTCCGTGATGAAAACAGAGAGAAGCGCCCTCGCTTCATCGGACGTATATCCGTGAAGATCGAGCGATCCCTTGATTGACCAGGTGCCGGCTCTGAGTTTTTTAGGAATATCGGGCGCCATGTTTTTGGCTCGGTATGAAAGCCTTTCGTCCGAATCCAAATATAGATCGGCATTGATATGGTCCGAAAGCGAATCCGTCAGAACAGCTTCGTTGTCAAGCTTAGTCTGACGGGGATAAGGATCCGGCTTCGCTTTTTCATGATGGACAACATCATTGTGAAGCTTAACGGGCTTAACGCCGAGCTTCTTCATGGCATTTTCAAACTCGTGAGCTTTGGCTTGGCGCTCTTTTTTCCTTTTCTCTTCTTCCGCTGCGGCCTTAGCGCGCTCTTCGGACTGAATTCGAAGCGTCTCCTTCAGTCCGAGCAGGGAAGCGAATGACTCTTTAGAACCGGCCATTTTCTCAGCTTCTTATGCGAGGTTATTGAGCTCGAGATATTCCTGGGCGTCCAGAGCGGCCATACAGCCTGTGGCGGCACTGGTGATCGCCTGACGATAAACCTGATCCTGAACGTCGCCGGCTGCGAAAACGCCGGGGATGTTTGTCGCCTGAGCGCTGCCGGAGGCAATGCCTTTAGTCACAATATAGCCGTTGTTCAGCTCGAGCTGACCTTCGAAGAGGTCGGTGTTGGGCTTATGGCCGATAGCGATAAAGACGCCCATGACAGGAATAGTTTCCTGTTCTCCGCTCTTGAGGTTGTTGATGCGGACAGCGTTGACACCGTTGTTGTCGCCGAGGATTTCATCAAGCGTGCAGTGCTCGTGCAGAACGATCTTGCCTTCAGCCGCGACAGCCTTAAGTTTGTCGACCATGATCGGTTCGGCTCTGTAGGTATCACGACGATGGATCATGTGAACCTTGCTGGCGATGCCGGAAAGATAAATCGCTTCCTTAATCGCAGAGTCTCCGCCGCCGACGATGGCAACTTCCTGGTTGCGGTAGAAGAAGCCGTCGCAGGTTGCGCAGGCGGAAACGCCTTTGCCCTTGAAGGTTTCTTCGCTCGGAATACCGAGATATTTAGCGCTGGCGCCGGTAGCGATAATCAGAGTATCGCAGGTGTAGGTACCGTTGTTGCCGACTAAACGAAGCGGCTTTTCCTGAAGATGCGCTTCAACGATTTCATCGAAAACAATCTTTGTCTCGAAACGTTCAGCGTGCTCAAGCATGCGGTTCATCAGTTCGGGACCCATAACACCTTTCGGGTCTCCGGGCCAGTTGTCTACTTCAGTAGTGGTTGTGAGCTGACCGCCTTGTTCCATTCCGGTAATGAGCGTCGGTTTGAGATTGGCGCGTGCTGCGTAAACAGCTGCAGTGTATCCGGCAGGACCGGAACCGAGGACCAAAACTTTAGAATGTTCAGTAATATTAGACATAAAATACCGTCCGAATAAATTAAAAAATGCTCGACGATTATAGTAGAGCGAGGTTATATTTCTATAAATCAGATACCTTCAGCACACAATGAGTAACACAATCGAGACTATGTTTTTGGCAAGAAGATCGCCCGCGACAGCTTCTTCCGGTCCGGAATTCAACGGCATCAGCAAACTTTGGGGCTTTATTCTTTGCGTGTGTATGACGGCCGGATTTATCGCGCTGTCTTTAATCCTGTGGACGCATAACAGCAGCGATCCCGGTTTTTCGCGCTTTACATCCGAGCAGGAAGTTTCCAATATTTTCGGTACGGCGGGCGCCTGGATTTCTGATCTGATTTATCTGCTGTTTGGCTGGGGTGTATGGATTTTTGCGGCCGGAGCGCTCTTTTTTCTGATTCGCGGAATAAAGCGTATCAGAGGGCGCTCTGTGACGACGACAATCTATCCGATGGGTTTTCGGATTTTCGCTTTCGTGTTGCTGCTTCTGTCGGCCTGCGCGCTCTTTTTCCTGCGGTTTCATTCTTACTCAGGAGAACTGCCGGGGACGACCGGCGGCGTACTTGGCAGCGCGATCGGATCCGAGATGCTTTACTGGATGAACCACACGGTGGCGACAGTACTTCTTTTGATTATTGCGCTTTACAGCGCATCGGTTTTCCTCGGTTTTTCCTGGATCGGTCTGTGTGAAGGTATCGGCCGTGTACTGGAAAATATCGGCAGCCGCATTATGGCGATCCGCCAGACTAAAGAGGATATTGCTGCGGGTAAAGCCTCTATTGAAGAAAGAGAGAAGATGCTTCAGGACAATCATGCTCCGCATGAGCAGCATGTCGAGCCTGCGATCAAGGAGCAGGAGGTTGTCACCGAAAGCGAAATCTTCGGTCCGAAGCCTGAGGATAAGGTTGTCGGCATTCATGAATTCGAGCCGATTGATTTTAAGCCCGATCCGACATTTATAGCCCGCAGAGAGCCTCAGGCAGCTCCGGAGGCCCCGCAGCCCCCGCAGGCTCCCCAGGCGAGTCCGACCGCTGAAGAAACGGATGATATTCCGGTTGAACAGAGCGAAACAGTCGGATTAAGCGGCAAAATGCCCGAGGAAGCACCATTCGTCGAAACTGTTCATGAATATGAACTTCCGAGTGCGAATCTACTGACCGAGCCGCCGTTTGAGAAAACGACGGTCAGTCAGGATGAGCTGCGGCTTACCTCTCAGCGAATTGAACATATTCTTCAGAACTATAAGATCACCGCTAAAGTGCTTTCAGCGCTTCCCGGACCGATCATTACACGATTTAAAGTACAGCCGGGGGTGGGCGTTAAATCCAAGAAATTTGTTGAGGTCGCAAAGGATTTGGCTCGCGGTTTAGGACAGCCGAATGTGCGAGTGGTTGAGAATTTAAGGGAGATTGACTGCATCGGGCTGGAAGTCCCAAATTCAGGCCAGTCTGTTCAAACGATTTATCTTAAAGAAATCATTAACAGTCTGGTTTTTAAACAGAGCACTTCTCCTCTGACGCTTGCGTTAGGCAAGAATGTTGCAGGAGAGCCGGTTGTCATTGATTTAGCCAAAGCGCCCCACCTTTTAGTGGCCGGTACAACGGGTTCCGGTAAATCCGTTGGCGTGAACGCGATGATTTTGTCCATGCTGTATAAAAACAACCCGGACGATCTGAAGCTTATCCTGATTGACCCGAAAGAGGTCGAATTCGGAATGTATGAGGATATTCCTCACCTGCTGACTCCGGTGATTACCGATATGTCTGAAGCGGCTCATGCGCTTAACTGGTGTGTTCGCGAAATGGACCGCCGCTATAAGATGCTGCGCATGGCAGGTGTACGCAACTTTGACGCGTACAACGAGAAGATTGCAGAAAGTGCCGCGCAGGGCATCACTCTGATGAACAAGATGGTTGAGCCTCCTGTTCCGTTGGAAAAGATGCCTTATATCATCATTATCGTTGACGAGTATTCGGATCTCTTAATGATGTACGGCAAGGAGGTTGAAAACAAGATTACTCGTCTTACTCAGAAGGCGAGAGCCGCGGGCATGCATGTCATTCTGGCCACTCAGAGGCCGAGTACTGACGTTGTGACTGCCGTGATTAAGGCGAACTGCCCGTCGCGTATTAGTTTCCAGGTTTCGAACCGCTATGACTCGATGACGATCCTCAACACTCCGGGTGCGGAAGAGCTGCTGGGAAGAGGCGACATGTTCTACATGCGGCCGAGCAAACCGCTTCAGCGCATTCACGGCGCGTATGTGACGGATGAGGAAATTAACAACGTGACGAACTATCTTCGTTCTCAAGGTACGCCTTGCTATGTTGAAGGCGTGACGAACGCTGCGGAAGAGGAAGCGGTGGAAGAAGCAGAAAGCGTAAGCACGGGCGGAGCTGCCAGAGGTGAGGATAACGCTTTGTATGATCGGGCCGTAGATTTGGTGATTTCAGAGAATCGGCCTTCGATTTCGTATATTCAGCGTCGCCTCAGCATTGGTTATAACCGTGCGGCCAATCTCATCGAGCAGATGGAGAAGGAGGGCATCGTTTCAGCGCCGACTCAAAACGGCAAGCGGCAAGTGCTTGCGCAGAAAACTCCGTCGTTTGAAGACTAAAGAAAGGCCGCCCTCGGGCGGCCTTTGAACTGCAGGGGAAAAGCAATTAGTTTTCAGTTGACTGTGCGAGCAGTCCGCGCTGCGAAGCCCAGCTCCAAGGCGTATCCAGCCAGCTTTCGATATCTTCCTTTTCTTTCTCTGAGATTAACTCCATACTGACAGCTTTCTCGACGATCGCTGCAAAAGGAAGGAGTTGGAAAGCCTGAATACCGTTCTTGTCAAAGAGTTTGGCGGTTTCAGGCATATCAAAGTTTGTGATCGCAAAACAGTGCGTTACGATCGCGCCCTGCTCACGAAGTGCTTTGGCGGCGTCAAGCAGAGACAAGCCTGTAGAAAGATGGTCTTCGATGATCAGCACGCGTTTTCCTTTTACGTTTTCGCCATCGATACGCGTTTTATCGCCGTAGCTTTTAGCAACCTTTCTGACAGTGATAAACGGAACAGAAAGACGGTATGCGAGCGCGCCTCCATGTGCGGTTCCCGCATCTTCAACGCCGGCGATCATATCAAACGGCATCTTTAATTCGACGATGCGGGAGGCCATGGTTTCGATGATATCCCGCCAGGCTTCCGGATAGGAAGGAAGTGTGCGGTTATCGACGTAAATTGGCGTTACAAGGCCTGAGCGAAGGCGCATCGGCTTATCTTTAAGAAAGACAATTGCATTATGGGACAGCAGATGTTCAGCCATAATGTCTTGAGCAAGAAACGAAGTAGGCATAGGAGTGATTAAATCTGGATAGTGAAATCGGTATTGGGAAGGTCCGGAAGTCCGAGGACTTTTCTGCCGTTGACTGAGCCGATTCGCGCAAGGCGCTCCATCTCATCATAGCGGCAGCCGGTTGCCAGGGTTGTGAGTTCGTGCCACATATCTCCGTTGTTCCAGGGAACCATCGCATCGCAGACATTATCAGTGCCGAGCGCGACAGTAATTCCGGCCGGATCAAGTTCGTCTACAGGCGTCATGGAGTTATGCGCCGGTCCGATCAGCTCCGAGCGAGGCGTATCAATCCAAGCGGTCGGGCAGGCGATCATCATCACGTTGGCTTTTTTCATCAGATCATAGAGACGCTGACGGTATTGTCTGGAGTGAGCAGCGATTGAGATACCGTGGATCGCGACAACTCGGCCTTCCATTCCGTGCTCAATTGTCTTGCGGCAAAGTTCTTCTGTCTCGTATTCCAGAGATTGGTTGAACTGGTCGACGTGGGCGTGGACCATTTTGCCAAGCGCTTTAGCGGTACCGAGAATGATGTCAAAAGCTTCGGATCCTTTTCCGTAATCATTTTCGTCACGTTTGGGAAGAGCTCCGATGATATCGACCATCTGAGAGCCGATATCAAACCATTCACGGGCGACCGGATCGATAACACCTTTGAGCGTCTGGTTTGCGAATTTAACAATCAGCTGATCCGCATAATGTTCTCTGGCGCGGATGCCTGCCTTAATCGCACGGTCTTTGCTTTGCGGATCGATATCCACAAAAGTTCCGACCGCTGTGACGCCCTGAGAGATCATTAACTCGAAGAATTGGCAAAAGCGTCTGTAGAAATCTTCCTCTGTTGATTCGGATTTAAGTCTGTCAAGAGCGTCCCATTTCTGCTGCAGAGTACAGGTTTTTCTCATCTGCAGTACGTCCGGACTTAATGTAAATGACCGATCTGCGTGCGCGTGGGTGTTGACCCATCCGCCGTTTCTTTTAATCACAGGCTCAATCATTGAGCGGATTGTGAGAGGAGCTTCTAAATTCATTATTTTGTCCTATAAAAAAACGGCACTTCTAAAAGAAATGCCGTCTGGGAATTCCGCATATTAAAAGAAAAAGAGATGCCGGGCACACGAAGAGCCCTCAAACAATTGAAGGTTTTACCTTCACGCAGTTTGAATGTTGAAATTTGCATGTTGCGAAGGATAGCAAAAATCTTTGTGGTTTCGTGTGCTCTGAAGCAGAACTCGAAACAAAAAAATACTTTTTATCTCAAGATGAAGTTTTTTTCTGCTGACGCGATTTATAGCATTGCTAGAATCATTCGGAAGCATCTTGTTTCCCGATGAATTTAATTTCGGCTGAGGCTTTTTAGAAGCGAAGTCAGTGCCTGTTTTTTACTTAGGAACCTTAAACGACGGATAACCGCATAAGGTTAGACGGAAAGATATGAAGAAACTACTTGTGTTTTTATACTGCTGCGGTGCAATGAATTCTATTGCCTGCGCAGCCGATGCGTCCGTATTAAAAAATTTTCTCGCATCGCAGTCTGTGTCAGGAGTTTTTTCTCAACAGACGGTTGACAAACAGGGTAAAGCGACGGAAGAGCCGTCGCAGGGCGACTTTAAATTTCAGAAGCCCGGTAAGTTTAATTGGGTTTACCAGACCCCGTACGAGCAGGTCATGGTATGTGACGGCAAAGAGCTCTTTGTTTGGGATAAAGATTTGAACCAAGTTACCGTTCGTAATGCTAAGGGAGCCATACCTCAGAGCCCTGCGTCGATTCTCTTCGGTCAGGATTCATTAGACAGGGACTGGGACATCACTCAGCTGCCCGATAAAGACGGACTGACGTTATTTAAGTTGGTGCCGAAGAAAAAAGATGCCAGTGTGAAGGAAGTGATATTCGGATTTAAGGGTGAAAATCCTGAGCTTTTGCAGGTTAACGGGTTGATGGGAGAAAAAACGACGCTTCAATTTAAGGACGTAAAAACAAATGAGCGTATTGCGCCCTCTGTTTTCTCTTTTGTTCCGCCTAAAGGTGCTGACGTTCTCAAGGTCAAATAGGTCTTCTGTTAATGAAGAGACTATAGATATTAGCTAAATAGTGTTATTCTCTTGGGTACATAGATATACGGGCAGCACTATTGAGAATCAATAAGTAAAACAGCGGTGCTGATTGAAATGACGAAGAGAATAAGTTTTATTCATTCGGTGAGAAACCGGATGAACTCTGTTCCTCGCGAATTATTCGAGAGGAGCATGAATGAGTAAGATATTTTTGTGCGGGGACCCTCACGGCGAGTTTTCGCACATATTGAGCGCGATCGATCAATGGCATCCGGATGCGGTGCTGATCCTCGGCGATCTCACGCCGCCTCAGTCGCTGGATGTGATTTTCAAATCTGTCCGTGATACCAAGACAAAGATTTACTGGATTCCGGGCAATCACGATACGGATACCGATCTTATTTACGATCGGCTTTGGCGTTCGTCTTTTGCCAGAAACAATCTCCACGGCCGTGTACAGGATATTTGCGGCGTAAAGGTTGCGGGTCTGGGCGGTGTTTTCCGCGGTCAAATTTGGATGCCTCCGAATCTTCCTTTGTTCTCTTCGCCGAGTCTGTTTATCCGCAAGATAGGAAAAAGCGGCATGTGGCGCGGCGGACTGCCTCGCAGACACCGCTCTACAATTTTTTATTCCGTTTATGAAAAGCTGAGAGAGTGTAAGGCGGATATTCTTATTACGCACGAAGCTCCTTCTATGCATGCCAAGGGCTTTGAAGCGATTGATGATTTAGCAATCAGTCTCGGCGCAAAAATGATTATTCACGCGCATCAGCATGAAAGTCGATGCTATCTTCCCCAGAAGGGGCTAAAGTGCCGTGGTATTGGGCTTAGAGGGATTATTGATCTTGAGGGAAATATTATTGTTCCCGCACAAGTTGATCCCAGGGAGCTTCAGGAAAAAATTCAGAAGCAGGTGAAATTACCGTTCCCCGGTGTTCGTCGAACACCAGCTTCGAAGTTCCGTCGGCTCACCAAGAATCGTTTCGGACGACTGCAGAGACGCGAGTGGTCTCCGGTATCTAAGAATAAAGGCCGTAAAAGCTGACAACCCTCAGTAGGTCTCCTTCATGAACCGCTCCCTGCTGTTCCGGAAGGAAGATGAAGCAATTAGCGTCTACCATTGAGCGCATGGCGCCGGTTTTTTGAGAACCTGCGGGTATTACGCAGATACGGCCGTTTCTTACTTCTAAGACGCCTCGTTGGAATTCTGTGTATCCCGGTTTTTTCTTAAGATTGTCTGCCCCAGCGTAGGCGAGACTCATTTTAAGTGTTGGATTAATTTCTCCGGAGAGTCTGCGAAGCGCTAAAGAGACAATGGCGTGGAATGTCACTTGAGCGGCGGTTGGGTTCCCCGGCAGACCGAAGAAGTATGCATTTCTGACTTTGCCGATAGCCAGAGGTTTACCGGGTTTAATTAAGCATTTCCAGTCTACTAATTCTCCGTTTGACAGGACTACATCACGAGTGAAATCTGCCTCACCGACGGAGACACCGCCGGACGTAATGATAGCGTCGCAGAGAACTGCTGCCTGAAGCACTCCGTCTTTAATTTTTTGCTCATTGTCCGGGAAGCGGCCGAAATCGACGGGTTCAAATCCGGCTTCCTCGATCATTGCCTTAATGCAGTAGCGATTGGAATCGTAAATTTTTCCTTCGCTTATTGTTTCTTCTACACCGATCAATTCATCACCGGTGGAGAAGAAACCAACTTTGAGTTTGCGATAAACGACGACCTCTTTCACGCCGACTGCGGCAAGAAAGTTCATATGTGCAGAGCGAAGCTTAATGCCGGCTTTAAGACAGACAGAGCCTTGCTGAACTTCTTCGCCGCAGAAGCGTACGTTTTCATTTTTGCGCACGCCCGCGGGGAAAGTAACTAATGAACCCTCCGAGGTTACGATTTCCTGTTTGACGACAGTATCAGCCCCTTCGGGAACCTCAGCACCTGTCATAATACGAATGCATTCTCCCGGGCGAAGCTTTCCTTCATAAGGATGGCCTGCGAAGGCGCTGCCGACGCACGTCAACGTGAAGCTTTCGGGCTGAATATTCTCGGAACCAAAGGCCCAACCGTCCATTGCTGAATTATTAAAGCGAGGCAGATCCAGATTTGAGATCAGGTTTTCGGCGAGAACAAAGCCAAGCGCATCGGAAAGTTTGCGAATTTCTGTCTCCGCAGCCGGTCTTACATAACTGCTCAGAAAAGCAAGGGTGTCTTCATAAGATTTCACGTTCATATCAATTCTCAATACTGTCTTTAGATGTCTGTTTCATTTCTGCCTGACGGAGTTCTTCTATTGTATTCAGATTAATAAATGAATCGTCTTCGGTTTCAATTGGGACTTCGACGGCATCAACAGAGTTCAGAAACCGAAAAACACTGCGCTTCTCAGCGTCAAGATACGCAGTGAGTTCAGGCAGTACCGACGAGTGAAGCAGGCAGTGAAGCGGTTCAGCTTTCCCATTGTGGCAAGGGTAGGCTGCTGTTCTTCCGAGCGTTATCGCGTTGTTCAGCAAAGAAGGAACAAGATTATCCGGGATGTAAGGTGTATCAACAGGACAGCAAAAAAGCCATTCAATATTCGGCGCGCGGGTCAGAACGGTTTCAATGCCGGCAAGAGGGCCGAGGAAGTCATATCGAATGTCAGGAAAAACAGGAAAAGGAAAGCGCAGAGCATACTCATCCGCGTACGAGTTGGCGCTGATGTATATATCTGAAGTTTGATGCTTCAAGGAGCTCAGTACGTGCTCGGCAAGGACGGCGCCGTTAAGGGGCTGGAAGCCTTTATTAATTCGTCCCATTCTCTTAGCTTCACCGCCGGCAAGCAGAACAGCAGAAACTTTGCATTGAGGCACTGATCGCTCCTAACCACTGAATTACATTTGCTGATAATACAACGCCTGAGTGAGCGGAAATATGGCGCGAGGTTCGAGTGAGATTTCGGGGGCCTCAGCTTGACGAACTCAAAAATATGTGTAGAATACACGCCTCATCGAACAACGCCAAGCGCTGTTCGAGATGCAGAAACAAATTTTTACATTGAATTTTCCTGTTTCAGTTGACAAGAATTTTCAGTTCTGTAAAATAGCAATTCTTCGCTTGAGAAATCAAGCAAGTTCTTTAAAAATTTATCGACGACCGATAAGAGCGGGCGCTGAAGATTTAAGCGGATTTAGAAGATTGAATTCGCGAAGCAATTTTTAGCTCGCACTTATTGGATGAAGGAGTAGAAATACTCCGTCAAACACCAAGAGAGTG
>NZ_WSRP01000037.1 GCF_009767915.1 Parasutterella muris | reverse complement strand
CAAAAAAAGTCAACCGTTTTTGTCGACTTTTTAACGAGTTAAGGATGTTTTGTTAAAAATTTTGTGCGTTCGCCCTGAATATTGTTACTTTTCGGACGGTTGTTGCGGCAAAGAAATTAAAAATGCATTAGAATTGTCCTCTTTCGAGTATGGGAGCGTATTTTTGCTCAACGCATACTCACAGTAATCTTTTAAACAGTTTTTTAAGTTTAGGTGCTAGATGCCCACAATCCGTGTTAAAGAAAACGAACCTTTTGAAGTCGCTCTTCGTCGCTTTAAACGCACGATCGAAAAGAGCGGTCTCCTGACAGAACTCCGCGCTCGTGAGTTTTATGAAAAACCCACAGCTGAACGCAAGCGCAAAAAAGCTGCCGCTATCAAGCGTCACTACAAGCGTCTTCGCAGCATGATGCTCCCGAAGAAGCTGTACTAATCGGCTTTTAGTGAGTTTTATTGAGAGAAGGCTATGAGTATTAAGGATCAGATCACTTCTGACATGCGCGACGCGATGCGCGCTCATGAGAAGGAAAAACTGAGTGCCTTGCGTATGCTTCTTTCTTCAATTAAACAGAAAGAAGTGGATGGGCAGATCGTTGCCGATGACGCCGCGATCCAGCAGATTATCGCAAAGCTGATTAAGCAGAGAAATGACTCTGTTGAGCAGTACACTAAAGGCGGTCGTGAAGATTTGGCCGCAAAAGAGGCTGCAGAGATCGAGTTTTTTAAGGTCTACCTTCCGGCTCAGCTTTCAGATTCGGAACTCGAAGCCGTTATCGATGAGGTTCTGGCAGGCGCCGGACTCGGCGGAATGGCTGCGATGGGTAAGGCAATGGGCTTGGTGAAGCCCAAAGTCGCAGGCAAAGCTGATATGGGCAGAGTATCTGCCTTGATTAAAGCAAAGCTGACTCAGTAAGTCCGATCTCATAAATTAAAGCCTCGAAGGTTTTTACGCCGACGGGGCTTTTTGTTTTGTCAAAACGATAGGTTGCGGGCACGGTGCTCGGTAAAAATAGGAGTTTGAATTGATATCGCAGACCTTCATCCGAGAGCTTTTGGAACGGGCGGATATCTATGAGGTTGTGAACCGCCGAGTGCCGCTGCAGTCCAAGGGTGCAAACGGCTGGGCCTGCTGTCCTTTCCACAACGAGAAAAGCCCGAGCTTTTCAGTAAGCAGAGATAAGCAGATATTTCATTGCTTCGGCTGCGGAGAACACGGCAACGCGATCGGCTTCATTATGAAGTACGAGAATCTTCCGTTCCCGGACGCTGTGGAGAAGCTTGCCCAGGAATGCGGAGTGAAGGTTGTCTATGACGGTAAATCGACTTTCAACCGAAATCCGGAGAAACCGAGACTCACGGATATCATGGAAAGGGCTCAGAAGTATTACCGTAATCGCTTCCTGGACAATTCCGCGGCCCAAAAGTACATCAAAGACCGAGGACTGACAGATGAAACGCTTGAAAAATTCGGCATCGGTTTTGCGCCCGACGGCTGGCATAACCTTGACTCGGTCTTTTCCCCTGATGACAGAAAACTGCTGATCGACGCCGGGCTGCAAAGAGAAGGGAACGGCGGCAGTTTTTATGACTTCTTCAGAAACCGTCTGATGTTCCCGATCCGCAACATTCGCGGACAAATTATCGCCTTTAGCGCCCGAACCATGATTGGCGAGGAGCCTAAGTACATCAACACAGGCGACACCCCGATCTTTACTAAAGGCAAAGAAGTTTTCGGCCTCTACGAAGCGCGAAGAAGCATTCAGGAAAAGAAACGCGTCATTGTGGTTGAAGGTCAGATGGACGCCATTCAGCTTTCGCAGGCCGGCTTCGGGGAGTCCTGCGCTCCGTTGGGGACGGCGATACGATCCGAACATGTGGAACGTCTGCTGAAAATGACGGACCACATTATATTTTCTTTCGACGGCGACACGGCCGGTCGTAAGGCGGCGCTGCGCGCGATGGATATTTGTCTTCCGCTTCTGGAAGACGCTCAGAAAGCGGTGTTTGTCTTCCTGCCGGAAGGAGAAGATCCGGACAGCCTTGTGAAAAATCAGGGTCCGGAAGCGTTTGAGAAGCTGATATCTCAGGGCCTGCCTTTATCGAGTTATTTAATTGAATCGACCTCCCGAGGGTTGGATTTGTCTATTCTTGAAGACAAGGGTGCTTTTCTCGATGCGGCCGCTCCTTATATTCGTAAAACAAAAAGCGTGCTGCTGCGCGACGGACTGATTGAACGAATTGCAACGGCTGCCGGATACAAAGATACAGATCAGCTGGCACGCTATTTCGGATTTGAAAAAGTCGCGCCGATCGCTCCGAGACCAAGCGGTTTCAGAAACGGCGCATCAGTCCGATTCGGCAAAGGCGGGTTCGGTGCGCAAAGATTCAATACCCCGAGTTCGGGTAAGACGCTTCCGCCTAAACCTGAGACACCGATCCTTGTGCTTTTGCGGAATTTTCTGCGCTATCCCCAACTCGCTCTGGAATTTGAGGGGGCTGCTACCGAGCATCTCAGTTCCGGAGAACTCGGACCGTCAGATAAAATTTTTAAGGTACTGCAGAAGATATGTCAGGAAGATGATAACGGCGATTCGCTTCTGTCTTCTCTTGGCGGACTTCCGTCTCCCTCAGAGGAGGAAGTGTTTGAATCCGAGATGGAGAAAATCAGAAATATTCTCCAGACACTCCTGCTTGCTGACGGCGAAGATAAGGATATTAAAAGCGCTTCTGAAAGAGGCAGAACTCTGCGCACACCTTTAAGTCTTGCTCGACTGGAAACCAAAAGAATATTTCTGCAGATTGAATTTGAAAAGGTGGAGCAGCAGCGAAAGGCGCTGTGTTCAGGTAATTCGCTGACACAGGAGCAGCGTCAGCTTTTCCAGTCACTGCTTGGCGTCAATAAGCAGCTGAGCCAGGAAATAAGAGATACTGACAGAAAAATTAACGAGGAACTGACGTTTAGGACAAGGTAAAAAAATGGAGCTTGGTGTTCTCGGATTATTTATTGCAGTTCTGATTCTCTGTCTTGCGACAGGTTTTTCGATTGTATATGCGCTCTTGTTTGGCTTTTTGCTGTTTTTCCTTTTCGGTCTTCTGAAGGGTTCGTCGGCTAAGGTCCTTCTCAAGGCTTCGCTTGATAGTGTGAAGAAGGTTTCGACGATTATTATCGTCATGCTGTTAATTGGCGCATTAACGGCTTCGTGGAGAGCTTCCGGAACCGTCGCTCTTCTAGTGAGCTATGCGTCCGAAGTCGTGACGCCTCAGGTCTGCCTTTTTTCAACTTTTTTGCTTAATGCGCTTCTCAGTACACTCATTGGCACTTCCTTCGGTACGGCTGCCACCATGGGCGTGGTAACGATGACGATGTGCGTTTCCATGGGTGTTTCTCCTCTATGGGCCGGAGGCGCGGTCCTTGCCGGAGCCTTTACCGGAGACAGATGTTCTCCCGTGTCGACAAGCGCTCAGCTGGTTTGTTTGGTGACGTCGACGGACCTGTATAAGAATATGGCGCTGATGGTCAAGACCGGTTGGCTCCCCTTTACGGTCAGCTCTCTGATTTACTTGGCAGTTGGTCTTTTCTCCGACACAAAGTCCGCTTCCGTTGATATTTCCTCCGTTTTGTCACGAGAGTTTGTTCTGAATTGGTATTTGCTGATTCCGGTTTTTGTCATGTTTGGGCTGGTCGCCCTGAAGAAGGATATCAAGATAACAATCGCCGCCTCGATTGCCGCTGCATCGGCTGTTTTTATGACAGTGCAGGGCGCCGACTGGATGAGCACGGCAAAGATGCTGGTTTACGGATATCAGTGCCGCGATGCGCAGGCCGGAAGCCTTATGGACGGAGGCGGGCTCGTATCGATGGTCCAGGTCTCGCTGATCATTATGGTTTCCTGCACCTATGCGGGGCTTTTTGAGCAGACCGGGCTTCTTAAGCATATCGAGGGGCTTGTCGCATCGCTTGCCGCACGAAGCGGAAAATACACAGCGATTGTTTTTACCGCATTTCTAACTGCGGCGATTTCCTGCAATCAAATGCTTGCGGTGATCCTTACAGAACAGCTTTGCAAAAAGATAGAACCGGATAGACAAAAGATGGCGATCAGTCTTGAAGATACTGCGATCGTGATTCCTCCGCTTCTGCCGTGGTCGATTGCCGGAGCGGTTCCGGTTGCGACAATCGGGGCTCCTCAGACCTGCGTGGTGACGGCGCTTTTTCTATTTCTTCTTCCCATTTTCGGGATTATTCGGCACAGTTTTTCACGAATAAGTGGAAGTACTAGTTGCAGGTAATGATATAATCGAGGCACCGATTTGTCGGTAACATTGTTTATACGCCCAGGAGATCGTGGAAAGATCGGAGGCGTTTAAAAGACACCGGATTGCTGAAGAGGTTAGAAGGGAAGATCGGCGAAAAGCGCCGCACTCTATGACGAAAGCCCATGCTCTTCTCGTTCCGGTTTTTCGTGCGAATAAATGTGAACCTGTGTAATGACGAAGTGCATTATAGGGGCTTTTGCGTTTCTTCAGCGCGAAATTTCATTTTGATGGGAACATCAAAAGGGTTGAACGATGGCAACTGCCAAAAAAACTACAACTGCAGTAAAAAAGACAGCAACAGCAAAAAAGACCGCTGTTGAGAAAGAAACCAAAACCGCTGCCGCAGCCGCGACAGTGAAGAAGACCGGCACTAAAGCTGCCGCAGCTAAAAAGGCTCCTGCCAAGACCGCCGCTGCTAAGACGAAAGCAGCTGCCGCAGCTCCGGCAGAGACGGTAAAGACCGAACCAGCCAAGAAGGCTCCGGCGGCTAAGAAAACAGCGGCCGCGAAAACGGCTTCTGCAGCCGCTAAGACAGAGCCCAAAACAACGGCAGCAAAGAAAACAGCCGCAGCAAAGAAAACTGCGGCCAAAACAGCCGAGGTAAAGGCTGAAACAGCAGCTGAAGAAAAACCTGCGGCTAAGAAACCTGCCGCAAAAAAGACAGCAGCGAAGAAAACAGCCGCAGCTGAGTCGAAGACAACGACAAAGAAGACGGCTGCGAAGAAAACTGCTGAAACAGAAGAAGCCGCAGCAGAGAAGGCAAAGCCGGCAGCCAAAACAAAGGCCGCAGCTAAACCTGCCGCCAAACGCGGTCGTCCGGGTCGTAAGCCGAAACAGGAACACAATGAAGACGATTTAGTCGGCGATTCTGACGACGATTCTATTGATGAAGAAGTCGCCATTGCCGAGTCTTATGTTCCTCCCGCGTCGACTCGAGGCAGAGGCAAAGCCCGCGACAAAGCGATGAAAGAAGCTTTGAACCGCAGCTATGCCAATCACGTCGAAGACGACAAAGAAACTCGTCTGAACAAGTTAAAGGCTCTTATCCGTATGGGTAAGGAGCGTGGTTATCTGACTTACTCTGAAGTCAATGACCACATGCCGGACAACATCGTTGATTCCGATCAGATTGATTCAATTATTTCGACACTTGCCGACCTGGGTATTCAGGTTTATGAACAGGCTCCGACAGCGGATGATCTTCTGATCGGTGATTCTGTTCCGACAGCAAGCGACGATGCCGCTGAAGAAGAAGCGGAAGCCGCTCTTGCTACGGTGGACAGTGAATTTGGCCGTACAACCGACCCTGTCCGCATGTACATGCGTGAGATGGGCTCGGTTGAACTGCTGACCCGTGAAGGCGAAATCGAAATCGCTATGCGTATTGAGGATGGTCTGAAACACATGGTTCATGCGATTTCCGGCTGCCCGACAACCATTGTTGCGATATTGGAAGATGCGGAGAAGGTTCGCAACGGCACCATGCAGATTGATCAGATCGTTGACGGTCTGGTTGACGGTCTTGATGAAGAGGCCGGAGAGCAGGTTGCTGACGATGACGAAAGTACTGATATCGGCGCTTCCGGTATGACAGCCGGTCAGATCGACGAGCTGAAGACGGTTGTGCTGGCTAAGCTTGATCACTGCAAAGAGCTTTATGATGACTTGAAGCGTGCTTACGAGGCTGAAGGCTATCGTTCACCGGCTTTCATCAAGGCTCAGGACGGAATTCAGGAAGAGCTCCTGTCGCTTCGTTTCACTGCCAATACGGTTGAGCGTCTGTGCACGATGCTGAAGAATCAGGTAGAGACCGTTCGTAAGTACGAAAGCAGAATCTACGATGTTGTTGTCAATCGCGCCAAGATGCCCAGAGAGCTTTTCCTTAAGGAATTCCTGGAAAATGAAACCAATAAAGCCTGGACTCAGGCGATTGCCGACAGTGACAAGCCTTACGCAGCCGAAGTGAAGAGAAAGCTTCCTGAAATTCAGCAACTTCAGCAGCAGCTTGCGGATATTCAGAATTCTGTGACGCTTCCTCTGAAAGATCTGAAAGACGTCTATAACCAGATGGCGACCGGTGAAGCAAAAGCCCGCAAGGCAAAACGCGAGATGACGGAAGCCAACCTTCGTCTGGTGATTTCTATCGCGAAGAAGTACACCAACCGCGGTCTGCAGTTCCTGGATTTGATTCAGGAAGGCAACGTCGGTTTGATGAAGGCTGTTGACAAGTTTGAATATCGCCGCGGCTATAAGTTCTCAACTTATGCGACTTGGTGGATTCGTCAGGCGATTACGCGTTCTATTGCCGATCAGGCCAGAACGATTCGTATTCCTGTTCATATGATTGAGACAATTAACAAGATGAACAGAATTTCACGTCAGATTCTCCAGGAGACCGGTGTTGAGCCTGATCCTGCGGTTTTGGCTGAGAAGATGGATATGCCGGAGGACAAGATCCGCAAGATCCTGAAGATCGCAAAAGAACCGATTTCAATGGAAACGCCGATTGGTGATGATGAGGATTCTCATCTTGGTGATTTCATTGAAGACGTTGGAACCGTTGCGCCTGCGGAAGCCGCGCAGCAGTCCAGTCTTACCGAGATTACCAAAGAGGTTCTTGACTCCCTTACCCCGAGAGAGGCGAAGGTACTGAGAATGCGTTTCGGCATTGAGATGAGCACGGATCACACCTTGGAAGAGGTGGGTAGACAGTTTGACGTGACTCGTGAGAGAATTCGTCAGATCGAGGCCAAGGCTTTGAGGAAACTGCGTCATCCGAGCAGATCTGATAAACTTAAGAGCTTCATGGAAGGCGGAAGCGATTCTTAACTTCCGGAAGGCCCTATAGCTCAGTTGGTTAGAGCAGGCGACTCATAATCGCTTGGTCACAGGTTCAAGTCCTGTTGGGGCCACCAAAACACCATAAACGAAAACAATAGAAAACAACGTAAACCAATATAAAAAACGATGAAAACCCCTGAAGATGCTACGTCTTCAGGGATTTTTTTTATTGTTCTAAATTTTCAAAATAAACTAAAACAATAGAAAAAAATATAAAATTGTTTAGGGGAAATTTTGGGGGCAGAGAAATGAGGTTTACGGTTAAAGCGCTGGATTGTGAGCTGCCGAATGGGAAGTATACAGATGCAGCCTCTCCCGGTTTGTGTTTTCGAGTCCGAGGAAAATATCGTAACTGGATTTTTCGACGATATTGTTCGGGTAAAGCAAGAGAGGTTGCTCTTGGCTCATATCCTAAGGTTTCAATTGCTGAGGCACGAAAAAGCGCTGCTCAGCTCTCTGGTATGAACGACGAGGAATTTCTAGCGTCTATTGAGAGAAAAAAATCATCCGGAGAGTCTCCTGCCAGACTTACATTCCGTCAAGCGGCAGAAAAATTCGCTGGCTGGAATATCGAAGTAGGGAATTGGCAGGAGTTGGATAAGGCTCATAAAGTTTTTAATGGCCGTATGCGAATGTATGTCTTTCCGGTGATAGGGGATTGTTTTCTGGATGAGGTAACGCCGGCATTGGTCGCTTCGATTGCTCAGCCGATTTGGCATATGCCGGATACGGTAGATCGCTGCTTGAGGTTTACCCGTCAAGTATTTAATTGGTCAATTGCTAAAAATTTAACTTCGATTTCCAATCCCGCAGATAGGACCGGCCCTCTTCAGTATTTGCTGCCACGAGAGAGACATGTCACTAAAAATCGAGGCGCTATCTCCGTTGCGGAGCTGCCGTCTCTTTTTCGCTGCATTTATGACCGTTTTGGAGATACTGCTTCAGGCCGTTGTTTCTTGTTTTCCGTACTCACTGCAACTCGCTCCGGAACTGCTCGTTTGGCAACGTGGGAGCAGATTGATTTTGAGAATCGAGAATGGGTTATTCCGCCTGAACAGTTGAAAATGTCTGAAAACGGTTCTCTCATCGTACCGCTTCCGGAAATTGTGATTAATTGGCTGGAAGGCTTCAAACCGGATAATGCGTCGGGACTGATCTTTCAAAATAGTTTGGGAAGAGCGTTGTCTGACAGTATGGTTTCCCGGCTTATTAAAGATTCAGGGAAGGACTGGATCGATGCAGCGCAGACCGCAAAGTTGGGAAAATCGGTACGACCAACCTTGCACGGTGTCGCCAGAGCAACCTTCAGAACGTGGGCTCAAGATGATTCTTTAGGAAACGATAGGCGCTTTGATCCAAGAATTGCAGAACTCTGTTTGCATCATAAGGTGAAGGACATTTATAACGGAGCGTACGAGAGAAACGAACACTTCAAGCGCCGCAGGGAAATGATGAACGAATGGGCAACTTATTGTTTCAAAGAAGTCTATGAGAGCCCATAACAGTCTAAAATGTTGATTGCAAAACAATGCAAAACTAACTAATTTTGTATTGTGGTTTTGTTGTTTTCATTCCTAAAAAGGGAGGAGGTATATGTACAAGGAGCAGACAGCAGCTCAAGTTGCGGCTTACTTCCTTTGGAAGGCGAAGCGACCAGTAAAGTACATCAAGATCATGAAACTTATGTACTTTTCCGAGCGAGAGTTTCTTTTAAGTCATGGGAGCCGACTTACTGGAGATGAACTGTTTTCATTACCGTATGGGCCGGTCCTTTCCAACACGTTAGATAGATTCCACATAATAGACTTAGATCCTTACTGGTCAAAATGGATTGAATGCAATGCACAAAACATGTTCTCTCTTAAGAAGGGGGACTTCACCATAAATTCTTTCGACCACTTAAGTGATGCAGCAATTAAGATCCTTGATAGGGTTTATGAGAAGTATGGTCGTTATGATGCATTTGACTTGGTAGATCTGACTCATACCTGTGAACATTGTCCCGAGTGGCAAAATCCTGGGAGATCTAGGTTGCCGCTTAAAATCGAAGATATTTTGAGGAATCACGGTCGGGATCAACGACAAACCGACGCAATCATGAAATCCCTGCAAGAGCAGGATGAATATGACAAATTAATTGCTGATCTGATCTCATGAGTTATACAGCAATTCGTGGCGGAACCGTCTACGGAGTTTCGGGATTTAGTGATCACCTAATCATTCTTTGCAGTGAACCGATGTTCTACCGTGTCACCGGAACTAAAGCTATTTTGAGCGTGAATGTCTCCAGTTGGTACGAGTTCTCACCAAGTAACGATGACTCATGTATTTTGAATGTTGGTGATCACGATTTTATAAAGCATAAAAGTTTCTGTCTTTATCAGCGAGCCATCCCTTTGAATGTCCTGAAGTTAGAAGATAGGGTTGTTAAAGGAGAAATGAAAGACTATGGAATGCTAAAACCAGAAGTGTTTGAAAGGGTCATCGCTGGATTTAGGAAATCTCCAGTTCTTTCTCGTGAGGCGGCTAATTTTATACAGCTTATGGAAAAGAATGGCCTAAAACTGTAAAAGGCCCCGCAGGGCCTTATTCTATGTCTACGCAGACATCTGCTGCTTTTCCCATTTGTCTAGGTCGCATCGTTTGAAACAACGAACGCCACCTCGTAAGAACGGGCGTGGAAAACCATAGTCTTTAGCGACAAATATCCGTTTTCCGTTGATTTTTCTGAAATAACCGCCAGCTACATAATTCTCCAGCGTGCTGACGGAGATCTGTAAATACTTGGCAGCCTCTGGGAATGTGAGTTTCTCAATCATTTTTCGCCTCCGTCTTGTGGTCTTTTCTGCATTTTTCTCGCACCTGCAGACTTGCTTTTAGATAGTATTGAAGGTTCTTAGGGCCGTCCTGCCACGCAATAGAGTCCTTTCCACATAATTCAGTCACTGCTCGCTCAACTCGTTTCATCAGTCCGAGAATCCAGTAAGCATCTTTCTCTGTGATGTAGATACCTCCACCGGATGATTTTTCTTTGCGATCGGCTTCACGGAGCGCTTGGTCGAGGATGTTGCATGAATCCTGATACTCGCAGACCTCACTTTCTCCGTTGAATCCGCCATCGCAGAGATCATGAAATCCGTGCCAGAGGCACTTCTGGATACGCACTGCGTCCTGATCTGTACATTCAAAACTAATGATCATTTTTTGTCTCCCCAGACTGCGTCAATGAGAACGTTTGTCTCGTTGATTGCGTCCAACAATGCGTCGTGGTTGTTTAATTCCGGCTCCCGCGTGGTAAACAATTTGTCCTCGAGGGTGGCAATATCGCGGATTTGCCAATATTTCCAGGGCGGCGGTTTTCCAATCGCCTCGTACGCTGCCTCGAGAATCGGAAAATCAAAATGTGGATGTTTGGACCAAAAATAGTGAGGAGCCGTCTTCTGCACTATCGGATTACAGAATTGATTCAGATCCTCCAGCGCGTCAGAGAGCTCTCGGTTTTCGCTATTGGCCTGCAGTCTCCTGAATTGCTCCGGGTGTTTTTCCTCCCACCAGCGCAGTGTTTCCACTCCGATCTCGTTTAATCCGAGTCTGGCGTTTGATCCCAGTGAGGCGAAAAACTCCTGTTGCCACTCTAATATTCCGTTGTACATTTTGACCGCACCAATTGAGAGGATTGGGCATCCTGGGCGAGTTCCGAGAGTCTCAATGTCAATGACAATGTGAACGGAGTTTTTGTAGTCACTGAGCATTGCGTTCCTCTAGCTCCGTTTTCATCTGACGTCCCTCAGTCATAAGACGATGAGCTAAAGCGTTGACTGCTGCTAGCTCACTTTTTTCGTCTCTAAACGGAACAAGGTCCCATAGTTTCAGAACGAACTCGAGCGCTGCCAGAACAATGCCGGCCTCTCGTTCGCTGAGGATGAATGTGTATTTTTCGCTTGTTTTCATAATCAATTGCTTTATCTGGAAACCAAAACAACCTAATCGCAAGAAGGCGGATTCTTGATAAACCCGAAGTTTTCTGCGATTTTTAACAATTTGGAGGCGGTGCTGTATGTATCCCGTTCGTTACCTGTGGCCACTCCCGTAACCAGGGCGGCAAAGATGCATTTCACAACCTCCAAATCCTCGGGAGAAAGATTTTTCCGATTCTGATTTAATGAATTCTTGACTCTTTCAAAAATTCGATAGTTCCTATCCATAATTACCTCCGCATATTGCTGCCTAGTAATTGCAGCGTTTCACCAATGATTTGTGTTGAATAATGTGTCTGGCCGTTTGAATCCTCCCAACGGTCGGTTTTGAGTCGGCCTTCGACATAGCAACTGGAGCCTTTCATTAGGTATTGCTCAGCGATCTCGGCCAGTCGTCCGAAAAACGTCACTCGGTGCCACTCGGTTGATTCGACGCGCTCGTTCCGGTCGTTTTTGCGGACGAGAGTTGTGGCCAGGGATAATTTGGCGATTTTGGTTCCGGTTTTCAGGGTGTCGACGTCTGGATCAGATCCGAGGTTCCCGAGCAGGATGACTTTATTGACTGATGCCATTTTCGTCCTTGATTTCAGCTAGTGCCTTGAGAATTTCTGCTGCCAGAGTTTGTGCCTGAGCGCTGGTCAGAATCGTGATGAATTTCTGATCGCCCTCAGTTTGTTGGCTGATCAAACTCACAAATGAAACACTGAGAGATTGATCGTTTGGCAGATTGATCGATACGTTGAGTTTTGCGACGGGTCCGGGGACTGCAGTTTTCAGACAGTTTTCTGCTGCCATCTCCTCGATCGCGTTGTTGAATATCTTGCTGAGCTTTGACATTTTTATTCCGGCATGTCATTCATACGTTGCGAGAGGATGCGAACGCAGTCGCTCCAGAGCGTTCTGGTTGGCTGAGCATGCTGAGTTGTCATACAGCATGTACCGAGTAACGCGAGCAGATCGTGCGCGTCATCCAGTGGAATTTTGTGATCCGGAGATTCAATGCGCGCGATGTATTCGCGAGCGAGCTTGAAACAGGTTGCGGGGTAGTTAGTGCCGGCCCACGTCAGCAGCGTTCTGGCGGCCTCAGAAAACGCAATGGCCTGCGACTCCGAGAAGAAAATAAATACTGTGGTTTTTGATTGATTTTGCATAACGCACCTCGTGTTGAGATGCGTTTAAGTATACTTAAATTTATTTAAAAAATAAAGTGTACTTAATTTTTATTTATTTCTGCAAGCTGTTTGAGGATCGTTGTTACTGCAGTAAGGTGCGACTCCGGCATTCGTTTTAACAGCATTTTGGCCTCATCTAACGAGGAGCTTGTCTCAGAAGTCATAGTCCCCTCGCCCATGACTAACCACCATGGATCGATATTAAGCTTTCTGGCTATTTTCAGTGCAACAGAGGCCTTTAACTCCTTAGTTTCACCGCTCGCAATTTGTGTTATTGCTGATGGTGAAACTCCCACTGCTTCTGCCAGCTCTTTTTTAGTTATCTTGCTTGCGGCAAGAGCTTCATTAAAACGTTGTGCAAGGGATTTCATAGAAACAGTCTATTTGGGATTTGTTTAAGTGCGTAGAAATTCTGCTTGCGAAAATCGTTTAAGCATGCTTAAAATAAAAATATGAAACGAGATCAAGCAGCTTTATTTTTTGGGAATCTGGCATCGCTAGGTAAGGCGTTGGGAATTAGTCCTGCAGCAATATCACAGTGGCCTAATGAACTGACAACTCGTCAGCAGGACGAGGTCATCGGCGCAGCTATTCGCCTCGGAAAAATCACGCCTGAGCAGGCCAAGGAGTTGGTGAAAAACGATGAGAGACAAAGGAACGAACGAATTGAGGATCACTGTGACAGACCTCACAGATGCCGTTCTGAATTGGAAAGTGGGCATCAATTCGGACATGTCGAAAAACTCGATCATTTGCCGTGTTCTCGATAAATGGGCAAGAGCGGTGGTCATGAAAAGTCTCCGAAAGCAGGACAGAGCAAATTTAGACGTGCATCTGCTGAAAAGCTACGGAGTTGATCCGGCACTGTTCCGGCAAAGTGCGGCGTCCGGCAGCAATGAAACGGCAGGTTCCGGCATGCGTCGGATGACTCTGGCAGAAACCGGCAGTTCTGCCGGAGGATGCCGAGAAATGCCGGACAATGCCGCATCAATGCCGTTGAGTCCGGCACATCGCCAGTAAAAGAATTAAACCCAAATCCCTAGATCAAACATGGCACAGACAGCAGACCGTTTTGGTAGACGAAAACGAATCCGGAGAAAACGAATGACAGAAGAAGAAAGAAAACAAGCTGCTCAGCGATTTGAGCAGCATCTGCGGGAGATCGACTCTCTCCGATTGAAACGAATTAAGGGCTCGTATCTGTTAGAGCGCGCGATGAAATTTTGTCTGGCGCTGCTCGTGCTGTTTTTTGCTCTGAGCGCAGCGCTCGCTTATCTGGAGAGGTAGTTATGGACGAAATTTTTACCGTAATCGGAATTCTGATGACGCTGGTGCTGTCGCTAATTTGGTATGTCGCCCTGTTTCTCGGCGGCATCTATGCGATTGGTTGGTTTTGGGTAAATCTGTAGGTAATAAATGTCAAGAGGTCACTGTTTGAGCTTTGAGCCATGCTGGTCCGGAAATCGTAAAGCTCAGTCCGGAGACATCTGTAGTAGGAGCAACCAAGAGAAAGCTTCTGTCAGTGCTGAAGTTGTGTGTGAACTCATTTTTGAGTTCATCGCAGATTGCCAAGTCTTCTTCAAAAGCTCCTCGAAGAACGTGAGGTTTCCCGAGTTTCCAGAAGTCTCCGAAAGAGGCTTCATAAAGCGGAATATTGCTGCGTACCTTTTCAAAAGGAAAGACTTCCTTTTCAGGCTCGTAACTGAGCTCGAAAATCGTATATGCCTTCGGAAAGTCTCTGGTTATTGTTACGGAACAGACTGGTTTGAGCTGGTGAATGCGAAAGGTCCCCACGGGCTTTGTGCCTTCGGGCGCAGTTGCCTGGATTGTTGCAAGCTCAGCAGTTTTGACTGCATTGTGAAAGAAGTTCAGAACTTGTTGGAATACTTTTTTCAAGAAGTTGAACGCGGCCATTCGGTTTTTCTCCGGAAAGAGCGCAATGACGGTAGCAATTGCTCCGATAGCGCCGAGACAAGAAAAGAAATCTGTGTTTTCCATGGCCTTCTCCCTAGCGTTTTGAAATTTAGTTTGGAACCTTTATTTTCTCACGCTTTGGGGAAGGCCTCTTAACTGTTTTTATACCGATCAATGCGGACACGGCGGCCGATTGCAACGGCTGGAGAATAGACCTCCTCCATCGCTCAGGTCCGCACCCTTTTAAAAATAATGAGGTCTAAACGAGGTCTGATATGGCTCACAATCTCAGAGAAATTGAAGAACAGATGTCGGCAGTCGGTATTGATCTGCCGCCTGGTCATGACCTGATCGTCAACGGTCGGAATTGGAGGCGATTCAAGCCCAATAACTCAAATTTCAAGCGCGGAAAGGATGCCTGGTATGGAATTTGGGAGCAATCGCTGTCAAACGGCAAAATCTATTATTTTGGTACTTTTGGAATCGGCAGCCAAACCTACAAAATCGAACACTCGAGGAAGGGCTGGACTCGCGAAGAGTGGACAGAGCTTGAAAGCCGTAAAAAGGCCGATCAGGAGGTTATCGATAAGGCGCTCGAAGAGCGTCGTAAATCTGCCCGAGAGAAAGCCGCAAAGATGTGGGAAAGGGCAGCTGACTCCGTATCCGCTTCTCATCCGTATGTGAGATCAAAAAAAATCCGTCCGATCGGAGCTCGCCAGTTACGTAATCAAATCTTAGTCCCTGTATGGAAAGAAGAGACGCTCGTCGGTCTGCAGACAATCTTCCCCGACGATACCGCTGAGGGCGCGCACGCTTTTCAGAAGAAATTTCTCTCCGGTACCGAAACTAAAGGTTCGTTTGCGGTTCTGGGGACTCTGCCCGAGAAACCGGAGGTCGTTTTTTTAACCGAAGGCTGGGCAACAGGATGTTCAATTTTTGAGGCTGTCAGCCAACCGGTCATCGTCGCCTTTTCTGCTGGCAACCTGCTGCCTGTTGCGGAAACGCTGCGGGCCAAATACCCTGACTCAAAAATCTGTATCGCAGCAGACAATGACGCCCACTATTTGAGAAAGCTGCGTGAGGAATGCGCCTCAAGATTCGGCATCGATCTGCAGGTGCACTCATCCAGAAGCGCCGCTCAGGATCAATGTTTTGATGGCGGCCGTGTGCGCGCGTGGTGGTCAAAAAAGGACGGAGAAGCGTGCGTCGAGTATGAGGAATGGATCGGCGACAGAACACGTCCCTCTCATCGTTCCCTGAACAACACCGGCGTCGTCAAGGCCAATATTGCCGCGGCTAGAGTCAACGCCTGCGTGTTCATTCCGAGGTTTTCAAATCAGCAGACATGGGGCACGGATTTCAACGATCTCGCCTCTGAAGAAGGCATTAATGCTGTTCGCGAACAGCTCGAGTATTCGTCTGCGACGCCCGTGAGGGCGGCAAAAAGGGGTAGAAGCACTTCCAAGACGAACGAGATTACGGAAAACGACAAGACGATTCTTCGAGTACTGGCTGATCGCTACGTTGCGATTGACAACACGGACACTTGTTGGGACCTCGTTTATCACCGTCTTGCAAAAATCTCATTTATCAAACAGTACTACGGCAGCAGATTGGTTTCATCGTGGCTGCAAGGATTGTTTGGAAACCGAAGAATCATTCAGCCGGAACAGCTCATTTTTGAACCGGACCCTAAAAAGGTCCCTGAAGGCTCGATTTCTATGTTTGAGGGCTGGCCTCTGGTTCCAACGTACGATACGAGTAAGTGTCATCTCCTGATCGAACACCTCTTTAAGATTTGCGGCGAAGACGAAAATATTTTTAATTGGATTTCTTCTTGGCTTGCCTATCCTCTGCAGCATCCGGGTGCCAAGATGGCTTCCGGCTTAATGATCTATGGCGAACGAGAAGGTACCGGTAAAAGTATTTTCTTCAATGTCATTGCCAAAATTTACGGTAAGTATGGATGCTCAGTTAACCAGACAATGATCCAATCGGATTTCAATGGCTGGATATCTCAGAAGCTGTTTATGGTTGGCGAAGAAGTTGTGACGAATCAGGATAAGCGGACTCTGAAGGGGATGCTGAAAAACCTAGTCACGAATCCGACGCACACGATCAATGAGAAGGGCTATCCCGCTCGGTTTGAGGTTAACAAGACAAATATCGTTTTTCTGTCCAACGAACAGCAACCGGGTATTTTGGACCCGAAAGATCGGCGCTATATGGCGATTCGGTTCGAAGAGTATTCACCGCCTGAATATTTTCAGGCGCTTGCTGAAGAAATCAACAATGGAGGCGCGGCCGCTCTGTATGGTTGGTTATTGACCTTAGACCTTGAAGATTTTGATGAAAACACTCGTCCGCTGGAGACAGAAGCAAGAGCTGAGCTGAAAAAGTTAGGCAGCAACAACAGCATTCGGTTTATTGAGGAATGGCAGGCGGGAGACACCCCGTTTCCTGCTGTACCTGCGGTCGCGTGGCACCTTTATGACGCCTATCAGATGTGGTGCAAGGCGTCTGGGGAGCGTCCTGTGAACCGCGAGGTCTTTACAACTTACTGCAAGCATCGGCTTGGGTCTGCCCGAAGGCGCGTCAGTCTCTATGACGGGCCTCCTGATACATCCGTCTTCACAAACCTGGTCACTATGCAAAAACAGCTTTATTGGCCTGAAACAATCGTGGATGGAAAGTCGTGGTCGGAAGTGCCGAAGCAAAAATTCGAGGATGGTGTACTGAAGTTCCAGAGATCAATCTACAAGGCCCGAGAGAGGTTTAGAAACTATGAACCCCTTTAATTTTAATGTTCATACCCTGCCGATGTTCATACCCTGTTCAGGCGGGGAGATTGGCAGGTATGAACAGTATTTTTTGATTTATAAACAGATAGTTATTTGTGCTGTGTTCATACTGTTCAGACCTATAGCCAAACTCCTACGTGTGCGCGTGCGCGCGAGAGGAATAAACGGATGTGTAAAGAGTGTTTCGCGCGTATGGGAGTTAATTAAGGTATGAACAGTATGAACAGATTAGTAAAAAATATAATAAAAACAAATAAATATTTAAAAATTTTGTATGAACAAAAGGTATGAACAGGGTCTGAACAAAACACTGTTAAGTATGAACAGTAAAGAAATATTGAAAAAAGCAAAGAAAAACTAATCAGGTAAGAAGATATGAATCGCATCCAGTGGATCAAAAGGCTTTTAACGTTGTGGTTTCAGTGGAGAAACAGGATTCGCGGCAGACTCCATTGTCCGCTGGCTGTAGACAACTGTACTGGCGTTGATAAGACCCGTTGCTCGAATGATTTGATCAACGCGTCAGGAATTGATTTCCGGATGATGCAGCTGGAAAGAATAATTAGAGAACTGCCTTCTCCGCTTCGTGACGCTGTCTATGCGCTTTACGGCGGCCGTGAATGGATCGGCATGACAAGAGCCGCGAATCGGCTGCAGATTAACCGCAGAACGTTGTTTCGGTATTTATGCGCCGCGGATCAGGCGATTGAGGCCGAATTAGAGAAAACGGAGAAATCACGTGAATAGTATTAGGAAAATTCCCTATGTCCCATTTGCCTCGAAAAAAGGGCATAATTTCATAAAATTTGGCAGTGAGTGCATTAAGAGCCTCGCTAGCGCACTTAAAACTTCTCAATCATCCTCCTGTACCTTTCTTATCAAGCGTTTAACAAACGGCTGTTTAGCCTTTAATCGGGTTAATTTTCTTTGGAGGAATGATGCTTAAGTTTACTAAGGTTACGAAGCGAAATTTTTTGTATAAATTTTTCGTTTGCTTTGCAGGTATCGGATTAGCCGGAGGCGTCGATCATTTTATTGAGACGGTGATTCCGGCTCCCCTTCCGATGAAAATAGTTATTTCGCTATTTGTGGTGTTTTCGTTCTTTATTGCGAAAGAACCTTAAGGAGTTTGGCAAGCTCAATCAAAATTGTTGCTGTGGAAGCTTGGATAAGAATGAATTTAGCCGTGTTTTTTGCTTTTTGGCTTAATGGAAGGTTTTTATTGAGAGTGGCAATGTATTCCTTAGGTTTTTTCCCTTTCAAGAGAAGGATGATTTCATGTAAAGCAAAAAATTCATAATAATTCTGAAATTGAATATTAAGAATATGCGCGTTTTTGATTACTTTAAATGCTTCCATGTCAACCCAATGAGTTGCGACCGGGCTATTTACCGGGGACATGACGGACATATAAGTAACCGGCGGAAACACTACAGATTGAACATCTTCAGAGAGGGTATCAATAAGGTCTAAAACTCGGGAACGTTGTTCTTCAGTGAGGTCTTGGAAGAAATCTGTTAAAGGTTTTTGCATTGAATTATTCCTTGATTATGTGTGGAAACTTAATCATAAAGGAAAGGCTTTCCCGGCTGTGCCTAACAACCGGGCCAATTAATGTGAATTTATGCCAGTATTTCCGTTAAAGCACTGCGCCTATCCCGGCTGCGGTGCACTTTTCCGTAACTCCGGTTCCTACTGCGAGCAGCATAAGCAAATTGCTCAGGACGAAAGATCAGACCGCCGTCGCCAGCTCGATCAAGAAAGAGGGTCAGCAGCCTCTAGAGGATATTCCTCTGCATGGAGAAAAGCCCGGGAAAGTTTTCTGGCTCGTCATTCTTTCTGTGTCCGATGCGAGGCCGAAGGTTTTCCACGATTGGCTACGGTAGTAGATCACATCATTCCGCATAAGGGGGATAAACGGTTATTTTGGGATCGAAATAACTGGCAGCCTCTGTGCAAAAGACATCACGATCTAAAGACGGCTGCTGAAGATGGCGGCTTCGGAAACACCAATCGCTATTCATAAGTTCTTATCGGAGGAAACCAAAAGGATGCTATGAAAATAGATACAGCTTTTTTATTTACGACGATATTTGTGGCCGCGTTTTTTACGCTTTCTGGAGGACGCTACGAGCAGCTGTTTGTCAAATCCCTTGCTTATGGGTGGATTTTGCTTTGTTTGTTGAATGCCTTGTACTGGTTGTTGAAAAATTACTTCAATAAATTCTGGAAAGGAAGCGGGAAGAGGAATTCCAAGGAAAGCTAGGAATGTATACAGACTATAAAGGTAAAGGATGTAATTAAAGATTTTCTTTGCCTGTCTTTTGACTCTTCTTGCATTGCCTCTCTTTTTGGACCGCCCGAACTTGCTTAACAGTACATTCCCATACTCTTCTTCCGGGACGCCTTCTAAGGATTTAAGAATCTCTCGTATAGGAGTTTTGGAGTCAATCTTTCCAAAATATGCCTTGCATTTTTCAAGCCTCCGAAGGTTAAAGAGCAGCTCTTCAGTGCGTGGGGTGTTCAGAAGTTTAATGGGACGATTTACAATGGTATTCAGTAAAGAATTGGTGTTTGAAAAGGGTTTTAAACTCTTAACAATAGATGACTCAAGAGAGTGGAAAATTTTTGCTTGGTCTAAGCCAATTTGAGATAACTGTTTGTCTATGTCAGCAACTTTTTGAAACAGTTGCGAGATGTCTTTTTGAAGCTTGGATGTTCCTAAAAAAACATCTAAATCAGGTAGCTCCTCTGATTTATTGATTTGTTCAAGGTAATGAAAAAGTCTCTGACTTTTTGAATGAAAGTCAGTTAAAGGTTTTGTCAAACTTTCGCAGATATTCGATAACGAGTCGAAGAGCTTATCCCATTCTTGAAACAATAGTGAAGAAGAGGCAGTTATCCCCCTCCAGTTGGTTTGTGAAAGCTGCGAAGGAGCGGGACCGTGAGATTTATTTGAAGTCATATTTTTCTTTTGTCTGTTAATACTCGGATTTTATAAAAAAGAAGGTCTTTTCCCTAATAGGGAGGGGTGGTGAAAAAGTGAAATGACGAGATCATTTGAGACCGCGCCCTCAGTCAAATTTTTGAGCGTGCAAAATTGGAAAATTTTTAACTTTTGTCTGTTTAGTGTTTAGGGAGTTCTCTGGTGACGAAAGGAAGAAAACGGACCCCGACCGAAATCAAGAAACTACAGGGTACCGCTCAGCCGTGCCGGATTAATAAATTTGAACCGAAGGTGAACGGGCGGATTACCGATATGCCGGGGGCGCCAGACTATTTATCCGAAGAGGCTAAATGCCATTGGAAATTTATTTTGGAGCATGAGGGTGGCAGCTGGGTTAAGCAATGTGACCTCGCAATGTTCGAAACATACTGCGAACAGTGGGCTGAACTAGTCCGTTATCGGCGCGAAAGAAAGCGCTTGCGCGTGCAGATCGAAGAGGCGGAGAAAAAAATCGAAGAGCTCCGCGTAGCGGAGAAATACAGTAGTGCGATTTCCATGATTAAGTTTCGGGATGAACTCTGGGAGAGGGATAACTTTTTGGCTAACTTGATTGTGAAGTGCATACAGCCTTTCAAGTCAGTTGCCTCTGAGCTCGGCTTTACGCCGTCATCTCGTTCTCGGGTGATTGCAACCGGAGAAACACCGGGACAGGTTGATACAAAAACTTTGTCTCTTTTCGATGATAAAGCCGTGGACGATTGTCTCTCAGAGGTTGACTACAGGACGGTGACATGACGAACTACGTAGCGAAGGCTAATTGGTACATCGACAAGGTTTTGTCGGGAGATATTCCTGCCTGTATGTATGTCCGCCAGGCATGTACCCGCCAAAAATCCGATTTAGAGCGCTCCGCGCGGGAAGATTGGCCTTATCGGTTCGATGCGAGGGCGGCAACCAGAGTCTGTTTGTTTATCGAGCATCTTAGGCATGTGAAAGGTCCGCTTTCAGGGCAGACGATCACTCTGGAGCCTTGGCAATGTTTCATTCTTACAACAATCTTCGGCTGGCTGCGTAAAGACAGCGGAAAGCGCCGATTCAAGAGAGCGTATGTAGAAGTGCCTCGCGGCAACGCGAAATCTACGCTGTCAGCGAGCATCGGTTTGTACATGATGGCGCTTGACGGAGAGGGGGGTGCTGATTGCTATTCATTTGCGACTACCCGTGAGCAGGCTAGAGAAGTTTTTGATACTGCTCGTGATATGGTCCGGCGTTGCTCAGATGTAAGTCGAGAACTTGGCATTAAGGCGTTGGATTATTCGATAGTTCAGCTTGCCAGTAATTCAAAATTCGTTGCGAAATCCGCTCAAGGCAGCACGTTAGACGGACTCAATACACATTTTGCCTGTATTGACGAGCTCCATGCTCATAAAACACGCGAAGTCTATGACGTGGTTGAAACGTCTATCGGTAAGCGGCTGCAGCCGTTGTTGTTTGCTATCACGACAGCCGGATTCAACTTATCCGGAATCTGTTACGAGCTAAGGAACTACGTGATCGAAGTTTTATCCGGAAAAAGTGCCGGCGGGGATGATCAGTTCGGAATTATCTACTCGATTGATAAAGAAGATGAGTGGACAAGCGACAGTGCGCTGATCAAAGCCAATCCGAACTGGGGCGTCTCGGTCCATCCGGAAACGATTAAATCATTGCGAGATAAGGCACTGACGGTTACAAGTGCGGTTAACAACTTTAAGACCAAGCATCTGGACGTCTGGTGTAATGCGGATGCGGCTTGGATGGATCTGACAAAGTGGAATGAGTGTGCAGAACCGAGTTTGGAAGAGTCAGATTTCTACGGTCGGGAATCTTGGTTGGGGCTTGACTTGGCATCCAAGATTGACTTGACGGCAGCTGTCAGACTCTTTCCTAAAACGATCAACGGCGTCCAGCATTTTTTTGTTTTTCCGCAGGTTTGGCTTCCTCGGGATACTGTTAATTCGGCGAAAAACGCTTCTTACTGCGGGTGGGAGTATGAGGCTCGCTTGAAGGTCACGGAAGGCTCTGTTGTGGATTTTGAAGAGGTCAAGGAGTATGTCCGGCGAAGCTGCTCAGACTTTGTCGTGAAGGAAATCGCTTACGACCCGTGGCAGGCAACACAACTTGCCAGTGAATTAACCGATCAGGGCTGTCCCATGGTCGAGGTTCGCAACAGTGTCCAGAACTTCTCCGAACCGATGAAAACCATCGAGGCTTTAGTGATGTCCGGAAGGCTTCATCATCCGGATGATCCGATTTTTAATTGGTGCGTTTCAAACGTCGTCTGTCATCGCGATGCGAAAGACAACATTTATCCGAACAAGCTGAGGAATGAAAACAAGATCGACTTAGTGGTGGCCTTAATCATGGCTTTCTATTCATTCCTGATCGGCGGCGGAAAGATTGAAAAGCCGGTGGATCTGACACCGATGCTTGATTCTCCGCTCATTTTCAATTGGTAAATTATGTTTTTGAGTTCATTTTTTTCTTCGATCGGCAATCCGTTCAGCGACAGTAAAGGGGTGCAGCGGACAGAACCGATGCTGCAGCTGGTTCCAAGGAAACGGCAGACCTCGGAAGAAACGGCGCTGCAGATTTCCTCTGTGATGGCATGCACGACACTTTTGGCTGAAACGGTGGCCTCCATGCCGATCTTCGTTTACCGCAATGACAGCGGAAACAGGGATTTAGCCCGGGAAACGGAACTTTGGAAACTGCTGCACGACGGCCCGAATGAGTTCATGACGCCAGTCGAGTTCTGGTCTCAGGTTATCTTCAATATGGTGCTTCGAGGCAACGGATACGCCCGGCTCAAACGAGAGGCCAATGATCCGTCCGGACAAGTGCTCTCGATGATGCCGCTCAACGCTCAGCAAGTGAAAACGATTTATGACGGCTCGACCCTGAGATACGAGTATCTCCATGACGGTGAATCTGAGAAGATCGCTAAAGAGTTTATGTTTCACCTGAAGGGTGTCGGCGGCCGTTTTGCCGGAGCATCGAAGCTGGATATGATGGCAGCCACGATCAGCGAAGCAGCTGATGCTCAAGAGACTGCCTCAACACTGTTCGGCAATGCAAATAAGCCGAGCGGTATCTTGAGTTCGGAAGGCACGCTCGACAAAGAGCAGAGAGAGCGCCTTCAAACAACTTTCTACGAAATGGCCAACGGTAGCCAATCCGGTTTGTACGTGCTCGAAGGCGGTCTGAGTTATACGCCTCTGACGCTTACGCCGGCTGAAACTCAGCTTTTAGAAACGAGACGCTTTTCCGTGGAAGAAATTTGCCGCTGGTTTGGCGTTCCTTCAGTTCTGGTTGGATCAAACTCGGCTACGACATGGGGCAGCGGTATTGAGCAGATTATCTTGGGTTTCCAAAAGTTCACTTTGTTGCCGTTATGCCGGCGAATTGAGCAGGCGGTGAGAGCTCGCATCATGACGCCGGAGGAATTCACGCTCTACACAGTGGAAATTTCTATGGATAACTTGCTTCGAGCAACCATGAAGGAGCGCATGGAAATCCACGGGAAAGCCATTCAGTACGGTGTTGAAACCGTTAATGAAGCACGTCAATACGAAAACTTGCCGCCAGTGGAAGGTGGCGATGTCAATTTTGCGCAGTCGGCGCTGAGGCCTATTTCAGCATTGGCCAAAGCAACGGTCGACCAAAAAACTAAGGAGCCAGATAGTGTCTAAAGAGCTGAAAAAGGATCAGACCTTATCCGTAAGATTAGAAGGCGTGGAGGTAAAACTATCCGATGACAAGAAGATCGGAGTGATCAAGGGCTACGCCTCGGTCTATGACAACTTGAATTGCTATGGGTTCTATATAGCTCAAGGAGCTTATAGTTCAGCACTGAAAAGCTTGACTTCTACCCCGAAGATGTTCTTCAATCACGACTATTCTGCAGTTCCGGTTGGTCATTGGACTGCTCTCAAAGAAGACGATAAAGGTCTTTATGTTGAAGGAGAACTCACACTCGGAGTCGGAGCTGCCGCCGATATTTATGAGGCGCTCAAAGCCGGAACTTTAGACGGCTTATCCGTCGGCATTCGTTTGGGTGAATACGTCGAGGATGACAACGGCAATATCAAGGTTTTGAGCATTGCAGCGCTCTACGAAATTTCAATCTGCAGCTTCCCTGCTGACGGCCAGGCAAGGATCGCAGAAACTCTCTCGAAGGATTCTCTAGACGAAACCATCGAGAAGATCAAGACGCTAAGAGATTTTGAAGCCTGCTTGAGGGATTCTTGCGGCTTTAGCCGGAAACAAGCCTTGTCGCTTGTTTCTCGCGTGAAGAAGGTGCTGAGCGAAGAGCGGCGGGACGCTGCTTTGGCTGAAGCATTAAACAAGGTGCTCGGAGTTGCCGAGCGAATCGATAAAGTACTCAGTGGGAAAATTTAAATGAACGAAGAAATTGAAAAACTCTTGTCCGCAATGACCAATATTGAGGACAGATTAGGACAGCTGTCTACGACCGAAGAAACCGAAAAAGTCAAGGCAGAGCTTGCTGAACTTGGTAAAAAGCAGCTTGGTCTTGCAGAAGAAATCCGTCGCCTCAAACAACAGCAGCCGGGAGGCTCTGATTCCGTTAAAGCGCCTCTTACTCTCGGAGCCAGAGTGGTAGCCGACGCTGGCTATCTGGAGTTTGCGGCTGGCAAAGGTAAAGGTTTTTCTGTCACACTGACGGATCCGGATCCTGTCGGCGCGGACAGTACGGTTGATTCAAAGGTTTATCCGGATCAGCGCATTCAGGGCATTATTGGTATCGGAGCGGCTCCTTTAACGCTCGAAGATACAATTCACCATACTCCGACGAGCTCTAAGGCGATTGTCTACTCTCGTGAGAAGAAATATGTCAACAATGCTGCAGAAGTAATTAACGGTGTTGATTTAATTCCGCAGTCTGAAATCGAGTTCGATACCCAGACGGCTAACGTGAAGGATATTGGGAATTGCTTCATTGTGACTAAGGACCTCATGGAGGATTCTCAGGCTCTTGCTGATTACATTAACTTCCGAGTCCAGTACGGCGTTAAGCAGCGCGTTGAAAGTCAGCTTCTGAATGGTGATGGTACTAATGCTAACTTAAGCGGTCTTCTGATGACCGGAAACTACACGCCACACGGCTTTGATCCGGCAGCTAATCCGGAAATTACGAATCAGGTTGATTTGATCGGTTTTGCGGCTCTGGCAGTTAAGTCTGTTGGTCTGACTCCAAATGTGACGATCATGAATCCGGTGGACTACTTCAAGCTTCGCTGTCTGAAGGATTCGAACGGCCGCTATCTGTTTAGCGATCCGATGGGTCCGTCTAACCGTCCGGTCTGGGATACCTATGTTGTTGAAAGCTCCGCAATGCCCAAGGGTAAGTTTCTGACGCTGGATACCAACATGGCCTGCATGATCTATGACCGTAAGGAAACAGTCGTGGAGTTTGGATATGAAGACGGCAATAACTTTAGAAAGGGGCTGGTAACGATCAAAGCTGACCGCCGTTTGGCTTTTGCGATCGAACGTCCGAGCGGTATCGTCGGAGGTGACCTTGTCTTAACAAAGACAAATACGACCGAATAACAGATTGTTATCTTTGAGGCGGGCGACCGAAAGGCCGCTCGTAAGCTCATGTATGAATCAAAGGCAATAGTATCAATTGTCGATGCAGACTATCTTCGGCGGTACTTACGGATTGATGACGACTCAGAAGATGCATTCTTGGAAGAATTGGGACGAGCTGCAACAGAGAATCTGGAGCATCGTTTGAAACGACATGTCATCGCTCGCAACTCATCCGATTCCGAGGCCGTATGTACGGATAAAGAAAGTGTTCCGGCAGCTCTTCGCGTTTGGGTGGGCGCCAGTGTTGCTTTTGCTTATACAAACCGAGAGTCTGACAGCGAGAAGTCCTTCACGAGTACACCCTATTTCGAAAGGTTAATAGATCCGTGGAGAGCTTATAAATGATTGAACCTTTATCCGGAGATCTGAACCGGCGCTGCTCAATTTACTCATCCAAGCTTCTTCCAAACGGCAAGTCCGATCACTTAACCGAACGCACACCGCTTTGGCGGTGCTGGTGCAAAGTTGAAGTGATAGGCGGATCGGTCTATTGGGACAACGTTCAAACAGAAGAGTCGATTACTCATCGCATTTTTGTTCGATATGTCAAGGGAAAGACTCGCCCGCAGGATCTTCC
>NZ_WSRP01000036.1 GCF_009767915.1 Parasutterella muris | reverse complement strand
AAATTTATCTTCTAAAAAAATGGGAACAATTAAGCAACCACGGGGGTTGGGGAAGAATTTACGAGGCTAAAGACAGGACTTCTTTCGCAGCTGCCGAATTATGCTTTTATCTGCCGCCGATGATAGGTCCGTTTTCTCAAGAGACGGCATTATAGTGATATGACGCTCTTATAACGGATTTCTATTTTTCAGAGAGACTCATTCAAACTGACAGTCAGTTCATTCAGGACAGTGTTAAGGGCATTTTCCAGTCCTTTGACTGCCAGAGGAATTTCTGCTTTTTCAATGTCTGAGGCTGCGCTGAATTGTCTTTGATAAACGAGCTTGTCAAAGGCTGTTGTGGTAACCGAGGCTTGCAGAGCAACCTTAGCCTGGTAAGGCTTGGAAACCGCAGAAATATAAAATTCTGAAATGAAGATCGTCAGCTGATAATCAAACTGTGCAATGGAGTTCGGTAACAGCACAATTCTCCAAGGACCACCGGCGGACAGTTTTTCTCGAATTGCGGCAGCAATGATTTGAGAGGGTGTGGAAACGAGCTGACTGATTTCCGTATTGAACATTCTGTTGTCCTTTCCAAGGACGTAAATCTTTGATGAGTCATATGGCTCGGCAACCATGGGAGGATTGACACGAACGGATGAAAGTCTCCGTTTACTGATGCTGTTCCTGTAAGTAGGCGCTCCTAATGAAATGCTATAAAGCTTGAGAGGAGGTCTTTCCGGAAGTATGGAACAACCTGCAAGGGTCAGAAAAGAGGATTGAAGAAGAAGTCTTCTAAGCATTTTGTACCTTCAATTTCATTTATTACTTAACGGATTGCCGGCCTGCTTGGGTGAAAGCAGCAAACCCGCAGGGTTGTTTGGGATAGATGAAGACAGATTCTTTAAGTTCTCAACAATTGCATTCAAATTTCTGAGCGTGAGAGCAAGATCGTAACTGTTGGTCTTAATCATGTTGTTGAGATTCTGAGAAAGACTGCTCAAATTCTTAACAAGCTTTTCTGCCTCCGTTCGTTTGGCAAGATTATCTAAACTTGCAGCGGATTTTCTGATTTGCTCAATGAGCTCGTTGAGATGTGAAACATTAATCTCATCTATTTTGTGGTCGGCGTTTACGAAGAGCTGTGTAAGCGAATCACCAAGAGAATTAAATAGATTAGGCTCTAAGCCTTTGGCGATTCTCTCCAAGTTTCCAATCAAAGATTGAAGAACGGGTAAAGTTCCTTCCAGATTTCCTTTCAAATCAAGAGTATCAAGACTTGCAAGGAAATTTTTAACATTCTCTACAATTTCGTTGCTTAAACTCGGGGCTGACGGAATATACAAATACTTTGGAGTCCAACTGAATTTGATTCGATCAGCCGGATATTTGTCACTATCCAAAAATTCCATGGAAAGGTAGAGAGAACCTGTAATACCGGCCAGCTGCGTCTGAACTCTCAATCCGTGAGAAATGTATTCTTTGAGCTGCTTTTTTACTTCTTCATCCGCAAGGTTGATTTTCATTCGGACAACAGCGACGGAGTTCTTTTCTGAGAGAATCTCCTGATGATTCGAAGGGTAGGCTTCCGATGATAGAAGAATTTCTTCCACCTCCCCTACCGGTATTCCTCTAAATTTAACTGGAGATCCAACTTCAAGCCCGCTAATAGAAAACATGAAATACGTTTCGAGGTGACTCTGAGGACGAAAAAGATTCGGACCTACTATGACACCGATCGAAAGGACGGCCAGAACAATGGCTGTCAAAACAAACAGACCCAGCCGAAAATAATTTGCTCTATTGTTCATTTAATTCTCCGAATCAGGCTCTGCATTAAAAAATTGCCTTACCCACGGATTGGGCGAGTTCTCCTGAAGCTCTTTTGGATTTCCATCAGCAATGATGGATTTTGTCTTCGGATCCAGCATCAGACACCTGTCCGCAATTCTGAAAATGCTTTGCAGTTCATGACTGACAATAACAAAGGTACAGCCGAGTTCGTCCCTTAGCTTTTTGATAGTCTCGTCAAGATTGGCCGAAGTGATCGGATCTAAACCCGCACTTGGCTCATCAAGAAGAAGAATAGTTGCACCTAAAGAAAGTGCTCTGGCGATACCTGCCCTTTTGATCATGCCTCCGGAAAGCTCACCAGGCATGAGATTAGCGGCTGCAGGCATCTCAAGCGCATTCAGAAGCATTAGAGACGTTAGATTCTTAGCTTTCATTGGCAGGTCGGTGAACTGATCCAAAGGAAAGCGTACGTTTTCGAGAACGCTGAGGGAACCAAAAAGAGCGCCGCTTTGATACATAATGCCCAGACTGCGCTGGATATTCGGGATTTCGTTTCCCGAGTGAATAATACTTTTCCCTCTGATGAGTATGTCACCGGACAAAGGCGGATTAAGACCAATAATTGTTTTCATTAATGTCGACTTTCCGCATCCGGAACCTCCCATAATAAAAACAATCTGACGATCGTATATGTCAAAAGAGACATTATCCAAGAGAACTTTTCCCGGCCATCCCATTGTCAGGTTTTTAACCTGAATAACAGATTCTCTTTCCTTCATGGTTAAAATCCTAATCGGTTGGTGAGCAGAGCTGCGGCTCCGTCAATCAGAACGATCCAGACAATGCTTTTGACGACGGACTTAGTCGTCGAATCACCCACAGCAGCTGCGCCCGCACCCGTATTCATGCCGCATTCACAGCCGATTAAGGCGATAACAAATCCAAAAATAACCGCCTTTATAAGGCCGAAAAAAACATCCGTCGCAGAAATTGAGTGGATGAGCTGGATGTAAAACTGCGTGAATGTAATATCGTAAAGCCTCATGACCAGGCCGCCGCCTAATACACCAAGTATCGTGGCAAATACAGAAAGAAGCGGGAGGACAAGTGAAGAGGCGATTAATCTAGGAACCACAAGAAAATAGACCGGGTCAAGACCGAACGTGGTAATTGCATTAAGTTCTTCACTTACCTTTTGCGTTCCAATCTGCGCGGCAAACGCTGAACCGGTACGACCCGCAAATAAAATAGCGGTCATTAGAGGACCAAGTTCGCGTGTCATGGCAATTCCAATACCATTGACGACAAAGATGACAGCACCAAAAATTTTCGCAACGAGCGCTGTTTCAAATGCAATGATGACGCCCATTAAAAAACCGATGAGGCAAATAATGGTGACTGCTTTACTTCCGCTCTCATCCGAAATATCGTAAATCTCTCTGAATCTGATCAGTGAGGGATGAATAAGGACACCAAAAAGAGCGCATATGCATGAGCCTAAAAAAATGATGCTCTTTTTTGTATCGGTAACTTTATCGGCTAGCCACTTACCTAATGTGCTGACGAACCCTAATTTCTCACGCTCTGTTAAGTCCGGTGAAAAATTCCGAAGCATCGTCGCGTATACGCTTTCAAGATCAGCGGAAAGATTAATGAGCTGGAATCTCTCCGGCTGCCGTCTTATTTCATAGAGTAAAGTTAAGCCGCTTTCATCACAGAATTTAACTGCGGCAGCGTCTACTGTTCGCTCTTGTCCGGCGTCCGCGGCATTGAGAACTTGCTCCCAAAGAGGAGAAGAATCCTCTGCGGTCAGACGATCGGGAAGTTTGATGGGATCACTCATTTCTGTATTCCAGCTATCTGATACATCGGTCAAAGTTTTGCCCTGTACGAAACATTCTAGAGGACGGAAGATTAAAATGTCCTAAGCATTACCGTCTTGAGACTACTTATAGACAATTTGAATCAGTCTTTGACGGCACTGTTCCTTTCGGTGAAAAATAAAATTAAATCTCTGTAAAATTGTGCGGTTACTTAGTGGGTTTAGAAAGAAATCTTAAATGTCAAAGATTTACTGTATTGCAAATCAAAAGGGCGGAGTCGGTAAGACCACGACCGCTGTTAACTTAGCGGCAGCACTTGCCGAGATGTCTTATCGCGTCCTTCTAATTGACCTTGACCCTCAAGGTAATGCAACTACGGGAAGCGGTATCGATAAAGTGAAGCTGCTTCCTTCGATTTATGAAGCAATTATTGGTCAGGCTGATTTAAAGAGAGTGATCACTCACTCACAAAATGGCTACGATGTTGCCGGAGCAAACAGACGACTTGCCTCTGCAGAAGAAGAGCTTCTGGGGGCCGAACAGAAGGAATTGGCGCTTAAGAAACTCCTCTCCCCTCTTGAAGACGAATACGACGTCGTTCTGATTGATTGCCCGCCGACATTGTCGATCTTAACCATTAATGCTTTCAGTGCTTCAGCGGGTCTGATTATCCCGATGACTTGCGAGTACTTTTCCCTTGAGGGTGTATCCGATTTGCTTCTGACGATTCGCGCAGTGCGTGAACAAATAAACGGAGATCTGGTTATATCCGGTCTGCTTCGTGTGAAGTTTGATCCGAGAATCACTCTTCAGCGACAGGTTAGCGATCAGTTGACTGAGTTCTTTGGAAAATCTATGTTTGGTTCGGTTGTACCTACGAATGTTCGCTTAGCGGAAGCACCGAGTCATGGGCTGTCTGGTCTGAACTATGACTCGAGCTCAAGAGGAGCCCAGGCCTATAGATCATTTGCCGAGGAATTTGGAAAACGGGAAAAACTCCACAAGTTGATTAAACGCGGAAAGAAAGGTAAATAAATTGGTAACAAGAAAACCCAAAGGATTAGGAAAAGGCTTAGATAATTTTTTTGGCGTGAAGAGCGTTGCTGATGTCCTTGATACATCCCCGGACGAAACTTTACCTTCGACCCTTCCCATCAACTCTCTGCATCCCGGAAAGTTCCAGCCGAGGACAAAGTTTGAACAGGATTCTCTGAAAGATTTATCAGATTCAATTAAAGCAAACGGCATTCTTAACCCGATTGTCGTGAGAAGGACGGATGCGGACAAATTTGAGATTCTCGCCGGTGAACGCCGCTATCAGGCTGCATTATTAGCCGGTTTGAAAAAAGTCCCAGTTCGTATTCTGGGTGTAAACGACAAGCAGGCAATGATAATCGGGCTTGTTGAGAATCTGCAACGCGAGGACCTTAATGTGATGGAAGTCGCAGCTGGGTTGGAGCGTTTGGTTCAGGAATTTAAGTACAGCCACGAAGAAATAGCGGCAGCTATCGGGCGGTCACGTCCGATGATCAGCAATATTCTTCGCTTGCTTTCATTACCCCAAGAGATTCAGGATATGGTTCGTGAGGGGCAACTCGATATGGGGCACGCCAGATGCCTTCTTTCGCTTCCGGAAAAAGAGAGAATTTCTGCAGCGAACCTGATCATTTCGAAGGATTTATCCGTTAGACAGACTGAAGAGCTTGTCCGGAGGATGAAAGAACAGTCTGAGCAAAAGGATCAGCCGAAAGCGCCTTCTGAAAAAAACAAAGAATGGGCGTCATACGAGAAAGAACTCTCAAAAATCCTAAACCTGAAAGTAAAGGTTACATCCGGCGATTCGGGAAAGGGAGTTCTGCGCATTTCATTTGACTCGAAAAAAGATATGGAAGAGCTTATGAGGCTCTTAAGTCGTTAAAAACGTAACAAAATATACCTGTATCCATATAAACCCTTCGGTAGAACGGATGATATTCTGCGGTTTGAGTTGCTCAGATTAAGCTAAGTTATTAGAATTCACGTGTTTCTACAGGACGGTCTGAAGACAATTGTTTTTATGAAAGCGTTAAGAAGAGTTGTTTTCTGCCAACTGATAGCCTGTCTGATTTGTACAGTTGCTGCGCTGGCCATTGGCGGAAGTGCGGCGGCTGTGTCGTCCTTATTAGGTGGTGCTGTGTGTGCGCTCCCGTCTTTCTTGGTTATTTTTTTGATGTACTTAACCAGGAACAGAGCCGCAAGTCCTCTAGGGATATTTGTTTTTGAATTTATCAAGGTTTCGCTGGTCATCTTAGGATTTCTCAGCGTCGCTTTGTTTTATAAAGAACTTAACTGGTTAGCGTTTATTTTGTCGGCCGGCGTAGTTCTATTAAGTCACGTTTTTGCTTTAGCTAGCAGGGAATAATTAAGGATTAACAATCATGGCAGGCACGGCTACTGAGTATATTCAGCACCACTTAACGCATCTGTCCACAGTAAAGCAGACAAGCATTGTTGACTTTTCTGTTTTTAACTTCGACACGGCAGTATTCTCTATCGCAATGATGATTCTTGCGCTTTGGGTTTTATACTCAGCGGCCAGGAAAGCGACCACCGGAGTTCCGGGGAAATGGCAGTGTGCTGTTGAAATGCTTGTTGAGATGGTTTCTGATCAGGCGAAATCTATCGTTCACGGAGACAGAACCTTCATCGCTCCGCTTGCTCTGACAGTTTTTGTTTGGGTTACTTTTATGAATGCAATCGACCTTATCCCGGTTGATTTGCTCCCCGCCATCGGCAGCTGGTTCGGAATTCACTACCTGCGTCCGCTTCCGACTGCCGACTTGAACGGTTCGCTCGGCATTTCCTGCGGCGTGCTTCTTCTCATGATCTACTACGGTATTAAGATCAAGGGTATTGCCGGTTTCAACAAAGAGCTTTTCACAGCGCCTTTCGGTAATTTCATCCTGCTCTGGCCGTTTAATTTCCTTTTAAACATCATCGAATACATTGCTAAAACAGTCTCTCTGGGTATGCGACTCTTCGGCAACATGTATGCCGGTGAACTGCTGTTCTTCCTGATCGCTCTGCTTACAGGTATGCTTTGGCAGGGAGAAATCGGAATGACTGCTTTCGGTGTGATCGGCCAGTTCTTTGCTGGTCTCTGCTGGTGGCTTTTCCATATTCTTATTGTTTTACTTCAGGCCTTCATTATGATGATGCTGACTCTGGTTTACATCGGTCAGTCTCATGAAGGACACTAATTATTTTCTTTCTTTTGATTTAAACACGTCATATTAAACAAGGAGTTCGTTATGACAAACGTCGCTTATGTTGCATTAGCTTGTGGCCTGATTATTGGCTTTGGTGCTTTCGGTGCCTGTATCGGTATCGCTATCATGGGTTCCAAGTATCTTGAAGCCTCTGCTCGCCAGCCTGAGCTCATCAACACACTGCAGACCAAGATGTTCCTTCTCGCCGGCCTTATCGATGCTGCGTTCCTTATCGGTGTTGGTATCGCCATGATGTTCGCCTTTGCTAACCCGTTTGTCGGCTAATCAGCCAAACCTTCGTTGCGGTTTTTATAGACAAACTGCATTTGCTCAGCAAATGCTTAACGGGATTAGAAAATGAACATTAATGCCACATTGTTCGTACAGATGGCCGTGTTCTTCGTCGGTGCTTGGATCACCATGAAGTTCATTTGGCCACCGCTCAATCGAGCAATCGAAGAGCGGCAGAAAAAGATTGCTGACGGTTTAGCCGCAGCTGATCGCGGCGAACATGCTTTGGAAGAAGCGAAAAAAGAAGGAGCTTCCATCGAAGCTGCCGCTCGAGCCCAGTCTCAGGTTATTGTTGCTCAGGGCGAAAAGCGTGGTCAGGCTATTATCGACGAAGCCAAAGAACAGGCTCAGGTCGAAGCCGATAAGATCATTGCCGCGGCTCGTGCACAGGCTGCTCAGGAAATCCAGGCTGCCAAAGACGTTCTTAGGGATCAGGTTGCAAATTTGGCTGTGTCCGGAGCTTCCCAGATCCTGGGTAAAGAAGTCGATGCTTCGGCTCACCAGCAATTACTTGACCAACTTAAGGCGAAATTGTAATCATGGCAGAGATCTCAACTATCGCACGTCCTTATGCCGAAGCGTTGCTTAAGGCTGTTAAGGACAGTAAAGAAGAGGGTTTGGCTGACAAGCTTTTGCCTGTTCTCGACGTGCTGGATGAGATCGTTGAGGATCCTAAGCTCAAAGAATTATCTAACGATCCTTCTTTGACCGTGAACCAAACTTACGATCTTATTCGAGGAATGCTCGGTGATAAGGTTCCTGCCGAAGCCGAAAACCTCCTCAAATTAGTAATCGAAAACGGAAGACTCGAAGCTCTTCCTCAGATCACTGCACAATTTCGTCATTTGCTCAATCAGGAAAATCATGAGGCCGACGTTCTTATCGAAAGCGCATACCCCATGAATGATGAGCAGTTAGCTGACCTTGTCAAGGCTCTGGAAAAGAAATTCCCGAACCTGAAACTTCTGCCCAAGGTTGTCGTTGACAACTCTTTGATCGGCGGAGTCCGCGTTACAGTCGGTGACAAGGTGCTTGATGGCACAGTTAAGGCAAGACTTGAGCAAATGAAGTCTCGCCTCACAAGTTAATTACGGAGCTGATAGCTATGCAACTCAATCCGAGTGAAATTAGCGAGCTGCTGAAGCAGCGAATCGAAGGTATGGGTCTGAATACCAACCTTCGTACCGAAGGTACAGTCGTATCTGTTACCGACGGTATTTGTCGTGTCCACGGACTTTCCGATGTGATGCAGGGTGAAATGCTTGAGTTCCCCAACAACACCTACGGTCTCGCTCTTAACCTTGAAAGAGACTCTGTCGGTGCTGTTATTCTGGGTAGCTATGAACATATCTCCGAAGGCGACATTGTTAAAACTACCGGCCGAATCCTTCAGGTCCCCGTCGGACGCGCCCTGATCGGTCGTGTCGTTAACGCTCTTGGTCAGCCGATTGACGGCAAAGGCCCGATCGTTACCGACGAATATGACGTTGTTGAAAAGGTTGCTCCTGGCGTTATCGAACGTCAGTCTGTTAGCCAGCCTGTCCAGACCGGTCTTAAGTCTGTTGACTCTATGGTTCCTATCGGACGCGGTCAGCGTGAATTGATCATTGGCGACCGTCAGACTGGAAAGACTGCTGTTGCTATCGATACCATCATCAATCAGAAAGGCAAAGACCTTATCTGTATTTATGTTGCGATCGGCCAAAAGGCTTCTACGATTGCCAACGTTGTTCGTAAGCTCGAAGAATACGGCGCAATGGATTACACCATCGTCGTTGCGGCTTCCGCTTCCGAATCTGCAGCCATGCAGTACATTGCTCCTTACTCCGGAGCAACAATGGGTGAATACTTCCGCGACCGCGGTGAGGACTCTCTCATTGTTTATGATGACTTGACCAAGCAGGCTTGGGCCTATCGTCAGATTTCCCTGCTGCTTCGCCGTCCGCCGGGACGTGAAGCCTACCCTGGCGACGTTTTCTATCTGCACAGCCGTCTGCTCGAAAGAGCTGCGCGTGTCAACCCGGAATACGTCGAACGCTTTACCAAGGGTGCTGTCAAGGGTAAGACTGGTTCTATGACTGCTCTTCCGATTATTGAAACACAGGCAGGCGACGTTACAGCGTTCGTTCCGACCAACGTGATTTCTATTACCGACGGTCAGATCTTCTTGGAAACCGACCTCTTTAACGCCGGTATCCGTCCTCCGATCAACCCCGGTATCTCGGTTTCTCGAGTCGGTGGTGCTGCTCAGACCAAAGTTATTAAGAAACTTGGCGGCGGTGTACGTCTGGCCCTGGCTCAGTACCGTGAACTTGCTGCGTTTGCTCAGTTTGCTTCCGACCTTGACGAAGCGACACGCAAACAGCTGGAACGCGGCCGTATCGTTACCGAACTCATGAAACAGCCTCAGTACCAGCCTCTTCAGGTTTGGGAAGAAGCTCTCGTACTTTTCGCCATCAACATGGGTGCCTATGATGATGTCGAAGTTAAGGATGCTCTGAAAGTCGAAAACGCGATGCAGGATTACATGAAGATTAATCATGCTGATCTGATCGGACGTATTGAAGAGACAAAGCAGCTCTCTAAGGAAGATGAACAACTTCTGACAGAAGCTGTCAAAGAGTTCAAGAAATCCGGTGCTTTCTAATTGAGCAACGTTAGAGGATCCTAATGCCAAGTACCAAAGAAATTCGAGCCAAGATCAGATCGGTTCAAAACACCCGTAAGATCACAAAGGCGATGGAGATGGTGGCCGCTTCCAAGATGAAGAAGGCCCAGGATCGTATGCGTGCGGCCCGTCCGTACGGCGATACCATCCGTAACTTAATCGGTCACCTGGCAGAAGCTTCAACAGAAGCCGTTCATCCGTTCCTCCACAAGTCTGCGGAGGAAAAGAACATCGGCTTGATTGTTGTTTCAACCGATAAGGGTTTGGCCGGCGCTTTGAATACCAATATTCAGAGACTTTTGGCTCATACCCTTAGAGATTGGGCGCATGAAGGTAAGAAAGTTGAAGCGACTGCTATTGGAAACAAAGGATTAGGTTTCCTCCAGCGCATCGGTGTGCCAATTGTCTCGCAGGTCGTTCAGCTCGGTGATCGTCCAAATTTGGAACGCTTGCTCGGAGCGATTAAAGTTCAGATCGAAGCCTATCAGGAAGGCCGTGTAGACCACGTCTACATCGCCTACTCCCGTTTCATCAATGCGATGAAGCAGGAACCTGTGATTGAACAGCTTCTTCCTTTGCCGAAATCGGCCGTTGAGACGGACAAACATCAAAACTCTTGGGACTACATCTATGAACCTAGCCCTGAAGAAGTTTTAAAGGTTCTGCTCAAGCGTTACGTTGAAGCGCTTATTTATCAGGCAGTAGCGGAAAACATGGCAAGCGAACAGAGTGCTCGTATGGTCGCCATGAAGGCCGCATCTGATAACGCTAAGAAGCTTATCGACGATCTGCAACTGGTCTACAACAAGACACGTCAGGCCGGCATTACTAAGGAAATCACCGAAATCGTCGGTGGCGCCGCGGCTGTGTCTTAATTGAAAAGAAATCGAAACGAGGAATACCTATGAGTATCGGAAAGATCGTACAGGTTATCGGCGCGGTGGTCGACATCGAGTTCCCCCGCGAAGAAATGCCGAAAGTTTACGACGCACTTGTCCTTGAAAAGGACGAAAACAATAAGCTTGCTGAAGAAGGTTTGACCTTTGAAGTTCAGCAGCAGCTGGGTGACGGCATCGTTAGAACCATTGCTATGGGTTCTTCCGAAGGTCTCCAGCGCGGTATGGCTGTTAAAGCTCTCGGTCACGGAATTACAGTTCCGGTCGGCCCGAAGACTCTCGGCCGTATCATGGACGTTCTCGGACGTCCGATCGATGAAGCAGGTCCGATCGGCGAAGAAAAGCGTATGCCGATCCACAGAGCTGCTCCTAAGTTTGACGAACTGAGCCCGTCCGTCGACCTTCTTGAAACAGGCATTAAGGTTATTGACCTTGTCTGCCCGTTCGCCAAAGGCGGTAAGATTGGTCTGTTCGGCGGTGCCGGTGTTGGTAAGACCGTCAACATGATGGAACTTATTAACAACATCGCTAAGGCTTACGGCGGCTACTCTGTTTTCGCCGGTGTCGGTGAACGTACCCGTGAAGGTAATGACTTCTACCATGAAATGGGCGAATCTAAGGTTCTCGACAAAGTGGCCATGGTCTTCGGTCAGATGAACGAACCTCCCGGAAACCGTCTCCGCGTGGCTCTTACCGGTCTGACAATGGCTGAAGCCTTCCGTGATGAAGGCAGAGATATTCTTCTCTTCATCGACAATATTTATCGTTATACACTGGCCGGTACTGAAGTATCCGCCCTGCTCGGTCGTATGCCGTCAGCCGTAGGCTATCAGCCGACACTGGCTGAAGAAATGGGTAAGCTTCAGGAACGTATTGCTTCTACAAAGGTTGGTTCTATTACCTCCATTCAGGCTGTTTACGTTCCTGCTGACGACTTGACTGACCCCTCTCCGGCTACAACATTCGGTCACTTGGACGCTACAGTTGTTCTGTCTCGTGATATCGCAGCTCTGGGTATTTATCCGGCTGTCGACCCGCTTGACTCTACTTCTCGTCAGATCGACCCGAACATCATCGGTGAAGAACATTACAGCGTAACTCGCCGTGTTCAGGCCACTCTGCAGCGCTATAAAGAACTCCGCGATATTATTGCGATTCTTGGTATGGACGAACTTTCTCCTGAAGATAAGCTCGCCGTTACAAGAGCTCGTAAGATCCAGAGATTCCTTTCTCAGCCCTTCCATGTTGCTGAAGTGTTTACCGGTTCCCCCGGTAAGTATGTTCCGCTGAAGGAAACCATCCGCGGCTTCAAGATGATTGTTGACGGCGAATGCGATCAGCTTCCGGAACAGGCCTTCTACATGGTCGGCACAATTGATGAAGCTTTTGAAAAGGCTAAGACCATCAAGTAATCTGAGGTGAGAGCTCGTCTCTCACCAGCCAACCTGGAGAATTAAATGGAAAAAACCTTAAAAGTCGACGTTGTAAACGCTGAAGAAAGTCTTTTTAGCGGCGACGCCGAGTTTGTAGCTCTGCCCGGTATCGAAGGCGAGCTCGGTATTCTGCCAGGCCATACCCCTCTCATTACGCTGATTCGTCCGGGTCTTGTTCGTATTCATACGAACGGGAACCAGGAAGAGGAAATCTTCGTAGCGGGCGGGGTCTTAGAAATTCAGCCCTACCATGTAATCGTGCTGGCTGATGTGGCTATCAGAAGTAAAGACCTTGATGAAGCCAAGGCGAAAGAAGCTATGGAAAGAGCGAAGGCTGCTGCTAAGACAAGCGCAAGCGAAATCGAGCTTGCTAAGGTTGAAGCGGAAATCAGTATGCTCGCCGAACAGCTTCGTATCCTGCAGAAGCTCAAGAGATAAATCTAAGTCTTTTTTAAACTCCGGTATTTACTAGGTATCTACCGGAGTTTTTTTTATCCAGTAATTGACTAAAATATACCGATTGACCTTTACCAGGAGATACCCGTGATTCTTGTTTCAACTGACGGTTCCGAAATTTCGGAAAAAGCCATTACTACCGCTGCAAAACTTGCAAAAAACCTCAACACCTGCGTTCTTGGTATGACAGTTGTCAAAGCGAAGGGCTCTGAAGTTGCTGACCGCACTCTCGAGGATGTCAAAGATGCATGCCAGAGAGTCGGCGTTCCTTGTGAGGTTGCTGAAGTCGTCGGCAACTCTGTTCCGGATGCCATTCTTAAAACGGCACAGGAACGTGATGTTCGCTTCATCGTTATGGCAAGCCGCGGTTTGGGCACGCTCGGTTCTTTGTTTATCGGAAGCTCTACCCAGCAGGTTTTAGCTAAAGCTGATCGTCCTGTACTGGTAGTTCGTTAATAAATTGAACTGCACGAAAAAATATTTCGATGCAGTTCTGCCCCATTGTCTTAATCACTGATTCATTTTCTGTTTCTACAATGTAGGAAGTTCAGCAAATTAATCAGGACAGGGATTCTATGCCTTTAAAGAATGATATTTTTCTCCGTTCTCTTTTAAAAGAGAAGGTTCCTTACACTCCCATTTGGCTGATGCGTCAGGCGGGCCGTTATCTGCCGGAATACCGCGCAACAAGAGCTAAAGCCGGAAGTTTTATGGATTTGGCAATGAATCCGCATTATGCATGTGAAGTGACGCTCCAGCCGGTGGATCGTTATCCTTTGGATGCGGCGATTCTCTTCTCCGATATTCTGACGATTCCTGACGCAATGGGGCTTGGCCTTTCGTTTTTGCCAGGTGAAGGACCGAAGTTTGCGAAACCCGTTCAGGATGAGGCTGCGGTAAAAGAACTCTTTGTTCCTGATCCCGCCGATAAACTGAAGTACGTTACCGACGCGGTAGTAGAAATCAAGAGAGCGCTGAACGACCGTATTCCTCTGATTGGCTTTTCGGGAAGCCCGTTTACGCTTGCCTGCTATATGATTGAAGGCGGAAGTTCATTGAACTTTAGAAAGGTTAAGGAAATGCTGTATAGGCGCCCTGACCTCTTAAAACAGATTCTGGACGTCAACACCGCAGCCGTGACCTCTTATCTGAATGCACAGATTGAGGCCGGTGCAAACGCCGTGATGATTTTTGATACATGGGGCGGCGCTCTTGCTCACAGTGATTATCTTGAGTATTCGCTGAAGTGCATTTCTCAGGTCGTCTCCGGCTTAATTAAGGAACGAGACGGAAAGAGAATCCCTTCAATCGTCTTTACGAAAGGATCTGCTCCTTGGCTTACGGATATTGCCGCTTGCGGCGCCGATGCAATGGGTGTTGACTGGACGGTTAGTTTGGGAGATGTACGCCGTCAGATCGGTGACAGCGTCTGTCTGCAGGGAAATATGGACCCGTCTATTCTTTTTGCAGGACCGGATGAAGTCAGAACTCAGGCGAGAAAAGTCATTGAAGATTTCGGTATGGTTGGTCAGGGTGGCCATGTTTTCAATTTGGGGCACGGCATTGATAAAGATACGGATCCTGATACAGTTGCTGCGCTGGTGGATGAAGTGCATGAATACAGCCGCAGATTCCATGATTAAGTGAAAAATGGAATCAAATTGTATTTGAGCTGAAAAACCGGCTGTTAATGAAGTAAAGTAATTCGATCGGTCTCTGAGTTAACTTGGAGGCCGTTCTTTTTAAATTTGTACGGAATATCTCAGCGCTATGGCCCAGTCAATTGTTAAAGTCATTGTTGATGCTCCTTTAAGGGGCCAGCTCGACTATAAGAATGTGCCGGAGCTGGGCTTGCGCGTCGGAGAGCGCTGTATTGTCCCGCTTGGAAGAAGAAATGTCATAGGCATCGTTGCCGGATTCTCCGACAGTTCCGAATGGCCGGTCAATAAACTGAGAAAGGTTGCCGGAAGACCGGACGAAATTGCGCCGCTTTCCGAAAACTGGATGAGACTGACCGCCTTTGCCGCTCGTTATTATCTCAGCAGGCACGGGATGGTGGCGGTCCCTGCACTTCCAAAATTTTTCCGCAGGATTCCCGGTCCGAACTATGCGAATTCTCTTTCCAAATTAAGAGACCGAAAATTTAAATCTAACGACGCTCCGGAAGACATCCCCCTGCTCAACAAAGAGCAGGAGGCTATTGTGGATGACTTTTCTCAAAGCAAAGGATTTTCACCGGCTCTTCTTTTCGGTGTTACCGGAAGCGGCAAGACAGAGGTTTATCTAAGGCTTATTGAGAATACATTTAAAGCCGATCCAAAGGCTCAGATCCTGCTGATGGTTCCGGAGATTAATCTGACGCCTCAATTGGTTTCCCGGATAGGCAATCGATTTAAAGATCGGGTTGTCGCTACGTGGAATTCATCCATGGCCGAAGGTCAGAAAGCTTCATCTTGGCTGGCCTGTCATGAAGAGCGGGCAAGTATTTTGGTCGGTACACGTCTGTCCGTATTTGCCAGCCTTCCGAATTTAAAGCTGATCATAGTCGACGAAGAGCATGATGCTTCCTATAAATCCCATGAAGGGGTTCGTTATAACGCGAGGGACCTAGCGCTTAAAAGAGCTCAGATTGAAGGCATTCCCGTGCTTTTGGGTTCTGCAACGCCGTCTCTGGAGTCCTATCGAAACGCTTTGGAAGGAAGATTCCGGCTTTACAAGATGAAGAAGCGGGCAGTCGAATCGGCTGAGCTTCCCCGTATTACGCTTATTGATACTTCTTTGGACCGTCCGCAGAACGGGATATGCTCAGAGACAGCGGAGAAAATTACAGATACCCTGGAAAAGGGGCGCCAATCGATTGTTTTCTTAAATCGTCGAGGCTTTGCGCCGGTCGTGGAGTGTAAAAGCTGCGGTTGGCACTCGACTTGTCCCCACTGTTCGGCCTATGCGGTCTTCCATAAAACAACGGGAAGACTTACCTGTCATTACTGCGGATGGAGTATGAAGCTGCCCACGAGCTGTCCAAAGTGCGGCTCCTATGAGCTTCAGCCCGTCGGAAGAGGAACTCAGAGGGCGGAAGAAGAGCTGGAAGTAAAATGGCCCGAGGCTAAAATCATGAGACTTGATCAGGATTCGGCCCGACGCAGAGGAAGCGCGAGTCGGATGCTTGAAGCAGTTCACAGCGGAGAAGTTGATATTCTGATCGGAACTCAGATTGTGGCGAAAGGACACGACTTCAAGAAGGTGTCTTTGGTCGTTGTGCTGAACACTGATCCGCAGCTTCTGTCCTTTGACTACCGCGCTCGAGAGAGACTGTTTTCCGTGCTCATGCAGGTTGCCGGACGTGCCGGAAGGAGCGGAGAGCAGGGCGAAGTACTGATTCAAACGAAATATCCGAAGGACAGCTTGTTTCGATATCTGAAGGACAACGATTTCGAAGGATTTGCTCAAGAGGAATTAAAAGCACGTAAAACAGCTTCCATGACGCCGTACTCTGCTCAGGCGCTCATGATTTCCGAAGGAAAGGACATTAGAGAAGTCTTGGACTTCCTATCTCAGGTAAAGAAAATCGGTCTTTCTGTCCAAACGGGAAGTGTTCGGTTCTATGATCCGGTTCCGCAGACGGTTCAGAAGGTAATGGATATTGAACGGGCTCAGCTGCTGATAGAGGCAGACAACAAAATGGAACTGCAGCGGTTTTTAGCGGTATTCACATCAGAAATAGAAAACCGGCAGTTCAAGAATGTTTGGCATATTGACGTTGACCCTTTGAGTTTTTAATATGGAACGTAAAGATTTTGAAATTATGGCCCCGGTCGGGTCACGTGAGTCATTAGCGGCGGCATTTCAGGCGGGCGCCGATTCAGTTTATTTTGGCATCGGAGCGCTCAATATGCGTTCTAAGTCCGCAAATGAATTCACGATAAACGATTTGAAGGAAATCGCAGAGCTTTGTAAAAGTCGCGGAGTCAAAAGCTATTTGACGGTGAATACCGTTATCTATGATGAAGATATTTCTCTGATGAGAGAGATCATTGATGCGGCGGCTGAATCCGGGATATCTGCGGTGATTGCGTCTGACGCCGCGGTGATGATGTATTGCCGCGAAAGAGGAATGGAAGTGCATCTTTCCACGCAGCTGAATATCTCCAACAAAGAGGCATTAAAGTTCTATGCGCAGTTTGCCGACGTTGTGGTTCTTGCAAGAGAACTTAATCTGAGACAGGTTAAGAAAATATACGAGGCCATACAGAGTGAACAAATTCGAGGTCCTAACGGAGATTTGGTCCGAATTGAAATGTTCTGCCACGGAGCTCTTTGTATGGCGATCAGCGGCAAGTGCTACCTCAGTCTCAATACCCGCGGCAGAAGCGCTAACAGAGGCGCCTGTATGCAGACCTGCCGGCGCGCTTACATCGTTAAAGATAAGGAGCGGGATGTCGAACTGGAAATCGATAATGAATACATCATGTCTCCGAAGGATCTGAAGACAATTGGTTTTATCGATTTGATGATGAAGGCCGGTGTTCGTGTTTTCAAGATTGAAGGGCGCGCTCGAGGTGCCGAGTACGTAAAAACCGTGGTTGAAGCCTACGATCAGGCGATTAGACAGGTTTTGGCAGGAAACTGGAACGAAGAGATCAGCAAGTCTTGGGACGATAAATTATCAACAGTTTATAACCGCGGATTCTGGAATGGCTATTACCTCGGACAGACAATGGGGGAGTGGAGCAATCGCTACGGCTCACAGGCTACCGAAAGAAAGATCTATGCGGGCAAAGGCTGTAAATACTTTGCTAAGGCGGGTGTCGCCGAATTTTTAATTCAGGCTGCAGAAATTAGAGCAGGAGATCGTATCCTCATTACCGGGCCGACAACGGGAGCGGTTTATTCTGAATTGAAAAATCCCTGTGTGGACGGCAAACCGGTGACGCAGGTTTGTAAGGGGCAGCATGTAACGTTCCGACTCTCAGAAAAAATTAGAGAGAACGATAAACTGTATATTATTCAAAAGGTTGATCCCTTAGAGGAATAGAAGTAAGTGCCTACTTTTATTTAACTGCAGCGGAGTACAGCAGTGCGGCGCCGAATGCTCCGAAAATAACGCCGCACACTCCGTCGATCCACCTTCCGGCTGATCGATAAATTTGTTTCGGCTTTGGCATTCCGAGCAAAAGGGCGACAAACGAGAACCACAGGAATGTTTCTAAAACGACAAGAATACCGATCACGGCAGAGTAGCCGCCGGACATGTCCGGGGTGATGAAAGGAGCGAAAACGACGCTGAAATAGACGATCGCTTTGGCGTTTGCAAGATTGGTGCAGAGACCCGTGATAAAAGCTTTTGCGGCTGAGGATTGGACTTCGCTTTCGACGTTCTCGGCTGCCTGAGAGCGGCTAAGCGCGTGTTGGAGGATATTGAATGACATCCAAAGCAGGTACATGCCGCCCAACCCCATAACAATTTTGTGGAGCCAAATGAATGTGTCGAACAGCCACTGAAGTCCGAGCAAAGCCAAAGTAACCCAAAAGGCAACGCCCAGAGAAATTCCGAGAACGCAGCAAAAAGCTTCCTTCCTGGATCGGCTTGCAGCGGTCTGCATCACAATAAAAACATCAGGGCCGGGAGATGCCAGCGCAATAAGATGGACACCGGCAATGGTAAGTAAAGCAGGAAGCATTTCTGCGCTCTTTTACGGATCGAGATTTGAATCATTATATAAATGAGCCCGGCCGAAATCCTTGTTTTTTGCTTAAAACAAAGGAAACACGGGAAGAGGCGCCCGAAAGCTGAAGAGTGATCAAGAGAAAATGGCGCACCCGGCGGGGTTCGAACCCACTACCCCTGCCTTCGGAGGGCAGTACTCTATCCAGATGAGCTACGGGTGCTAAGATGTTCAATTCTACAAAACAGTCATCGGTTAAATCAAATCAATCGCTCATATTCGGTGAAAAAAAAGCTTCCGGGGATAGAGGCCTCTATAAGCTTGATACACTTTTGCGATTGAGAGCAATAACATGAAAAATCCTACATCTATTAATTTCAGAAATAAATCACGTTTATTGGAAATCGTCTTTGGTGAAGAAACCTTTGAGCTTCCTTACGAATTCCTGAGAGTATTCTCTCCGTCGGCAGAAGTTCAGGGGCATACCCCTGAGGAGAAAAAACTTCAGGTCGGCAAACGGGATGTGACGATTACCGACGTCCAGCCTGTCGGAGAATATGCGCTGAAGATTACGTTTTCAGACGGCCATGACAGCGGCCTATACAGCTGGGACTGGCTCTATGAAATCGGAGTCCGCAAGGATCAGCTTTGGGAGGATTACCTCAGTGAGCTGACACAGGCCGGCGCATCAAGAGATCCGGACGATCCGGCAAACCTTCCTTTTATTGAAAAAAAGAAACCAAGCTGCCCAAATCATTAATCATGACTGACAAAGAGCAAAAACACCTAACAGACTTCGGATTTAAGAAAGTTCCGGAGGAAGAAAAAGCAGAACATGTGAAGGAGGTCTTTAATGAAGTCGCTCCCCGCTATGACTTGATGAATGACATTCTTTCTTTTGGGCTGCACAGGATGTGGAAACATGCTGCGATTCACAAAGCGGACATCAAGGAAAGTATGAAGGTACTTGATATCGCAGGCGGAACCGGCGATATTTCACTGCTGATCGAGAAAAAGATCGGTCCGTCAGGCGAAGTCTGGCTTACCGACATCAATTTAGAGATGCTCAAGATTGGTGAACGCAGACTGCGCGAGGCCGGGTATGTTCCGTATGTCGCGGAGTGTGACGCTGAGGCGCTCCCGTGCCCGAGCAACTACTTTGATGTCGTGATTGTGTCTTACGGCCTGAGAAATATGACGCACAAAGACAGGGCGCTTGCCGAAATGCTGCGTGTATGTAAACCGGGCGGAAAAGTTATAGTTCTTGAGTTTTCCAAACCTGCGGCATGGATGAAACCATTCTATGATTTTTATTCTTTCCATGTGATGCCCTTTTTGGCCTCAAAAATCGCCGGAAACGCTGAAAACTATCGTTACTTAGCGGAGTCCATCCGAATGCACCCCGATCAGCAAACTCTTGCTAAAATCATGAGTTCCGTGGGGTTTTCAAAGGTTGAGTGGGAAAATTTCACCTTTGGAATTACAGCCCTTCACATTGGATATAAAAATTGAAAATAGAGGAAAGTATGAAGAAATTTTTTGCCGCTCTTTTGATCGGCCTCTCTCTTGTCGCTGTCACGGTAGACGCATCCGCGGCTCGCCTTGGAGGCGGCTCCAGTTTTGGCCGTTCAATGAGCATCCCCAAGGCGGCTCCCTCCTCCCCGTTCTCTTCAAAAGCCCCTGCCGCCGCGGCGCGTAAGCCCGGAGCAGCTGCGGCTGCCGGTACTGCCGCAGCGAAGACTGCCGGTATGAGCATGGGTAAACGTCTTTTAATCGGCGCTGCCGCTGCACTCGGCTTTATGGCGCTTGCCAATATGCTTGGTTTAGGCGAAGGCTTTGCACAGTTCCTGATGATTTTGACGCTTGCTATGCTTGCGCTGCTCGCCTTTAGAATGTTCACGGCCCGAAAGACTACGGCGGCATCCAGTACGCAGCAGCGCACAAGCTCGGTTCCGTTCCCGCAGGAAAACAAGGCTCCCGAACCCATGATGAAATCATCCGAACCGCTCTCTTCTTCTTTTAGCGCTCGTCCGGGTTCCGCGATGGATGAATTCTCTGAGAATCCTTCCGAGAGTTCCGCCTCCAGCTTTGAGGTTCCTGCTGAATTCAATAAGGAAGAATTCCTGAATATGTCCTCTGCCTATTTCAAGATGCTTCAGAAGGCTTGGGACTGCGGAGATATGGACGATCTCGCCAACTACTGCACGGATGATCTGTTCATTGAACTGACGCATCAGCGTCGCGAAATTAAAGGCGCGAACCTGACTGAAATCGTCAGCCTTCACACGGATCTTGCCGGTTTTGAAACGACTCCGACCGAGTACGTTGCCTCTGTCCGCTTCACCGGAGATTTGAGAGAGAACGGTGAACCGACTAAGATCAACGAGATTTGGAATTTGGTTAAATCCAAGGAAGGCAAGTCTGGCTGGCTGCTTGCAGGCATTCAGCAGGCTTAATTTTTAGGTTCCTTCGGAAAGGGGCAAAAAGCCCCTTTTTTCTTTTCTTGCAAGTAATTTTTTTCTAAAATTAAACATTGGCTCGGAGAGTCGAAAGGCCGACCGTTCTTTTTCATTTTTGATACGAGGATAATCCGGCAATGAAACTGACCCTGTTTGTTGGTTTGTATTTGCTCTGCACCGTCGCGATTGGTCTTTTTGCGGCCACACGGGTCCGAAGCACCACTGACTACGCTTTGGCCGGTCGATCGCTTCCGCTGGTAATGGTTATTACAGCGACTTTTGCGACGTGGTTTGGCAGTGAGACGGTTCTTGGTCTTCCCGGACAGTTTATTCAAAATGGATTGTCCGGAGTTGTAGAGGAGCCTTTTGGTTCCAGTATGGCTCTGATTCTGGTGGGAATGTTTTTTGCCAGAAAGCTTTATCGCATGAGTCTTCTTACCGTCGGCGACTTCTATCGAAGAAGGTACGGCGTGTCAGTAGAACTCTGCTGTTCAATTTTCGTCGTTCTCTCATATTTAGGTTGGGTTGCAGCTCAAGTAGCAGCCTTGGGCCTTGTCATTCATTTGCTGACCGAAGGTTATGTCTCTGTCAGCAATGCCATGATTGTCGGAACGATTGTCGTTTTGATCTATACCGTTTTCGGCGGTATGTGGTCTGTTGCGCTCACGGATTTTTTCCAGATGATCATCATCGTTATCGGTTTGGTGATTGTCGCCTGCTTTGCGGGATCTATGGCGGGTGGTCCGATGAAAGTTGCGGAATATGCGAGCGAACATCAGCTGTTTCGATTCTTCCCGGAAAATACGTTTAAGGATTGGATGTTTTGGACTTCTGCGGCGATCACTATGATGATCGGCTCTATTCCTCAGCAGGACGTATTCCAGCGCGTCATGTCGGCAAAATCTGAGAAGATAGCCTGTTTCGGTCCTATTCTCGGCGGCTCTTTTTATCTGTTGTTTGCCTCGGTCCCGATGTTTATCGTTATTGCCGCAACCCTTGCGGTTCCGGATTTGGCAGCAAAGCTGATGGCAAGCGATCCGCAGGAGATCCTGCCGAGCTTTATTAAGGAATACATGCCGCTTTGGCTGCGCATTCTTTTCTTTGGTGCTGTCCTCTCGGCTGTGATGTCAACCGCTTCAGCTACCATGCTTGCTCCGACAACAACATTTGTTGAGAACGTTCTGAGAAACATCATGCCGCTCAGCGACCAGCGCGAATTGAAGGCGATGAGAATTTCACTGATCGTGTTTGCAATTGGCGTTTTGATCTATGCGCTCAGTATGGAAGGCACTCCGATTTATGAATTGGCGGCTATGGCTTATCAATTCCCGGTGATTGGCGCTTTCTGGCCGCTGACGCTAGGGCTGTATTGGAAGCGTTCCACAACGATCGGGTGCTGGTGCTCCATCTTCATCGGGACCATTGTCTGGGGTGTGCTTTCATTTACTGCGTTAGGGGAGGAATTCCCGGCGCTTCTGGGCGGATTCCTCGCCGCCGGTTTTGGACAGGTACTCGGCTCTTTGCTGCCGCTTCGGGCAAATCGCGAATGCGTTCGCTCCTGGCAGGAAAACAAAGACAAGTATTTATATGATTCTGCAAGCTAATTTGTTGAGAAAATGAACATAGTTATTTTGGCTGCCGGACTCGGCAAACGCATGTATTCTTCACTTCCCAAAGTTCTGCAGCCGGTCGGCGGCAAGCCGATGCTGGATCATGTCCTTGCGGCTGCAAAACAAGTCTCCTCGGAAGGAAAAATTATTGTTGTGGTTGGGCACGGAGCCGAATCCGTGATGTCGCATCTGGATGGTGAGCCGGTATCCTTTGCGCTTCAGGCAGAACAAAAAGGCACAGGACACGCTGTCCTGCAGGCCGAGAGATACCTTGATCCTTCTTCTCCGACTTTGGTCTTATACGGAGATGTGCCCCTGATTACTGCCGATACGCTGAAAAAGCTCGTTCAGGCAGCTGAAGGCGGGTTTGGTCTTTTGACGATCGATTTAGATGATCCGACCGGCTACGGAAGAATTATTCGTGAAAACGGAGAGATAAAACGTATCGTAGAAGAGAAAGACGCAGACAGCGAGCAGAAGAAGGTCAGGGAGGTAAATACCGGATTTATGCTGGTGCCGACGTCGGATCTTACGCGCTGGCTTAAAAACCTTCGCTGCGACAATAATCAGCAGGAATACTATCTGACAGATCTGGTTGGGATGGCTGCCAGTGAAGGCCGCACTGTACATGCCTTTAAAGCAACGGACCCTTGGGAAGTTGAAGGTGCCAACAACAAACTTCAGTTAGAAGCCTTGGAACGCGCTTATCAGGCCAGACAGGCAGTGGCACTGATGAAGCAGGGCGTGCTTCTCGCAGATAAAAACCGACTGGATATTCGCGGAAATTTGAAGTGCGGCCGCGATGTTTTCATCGATGTCGGATGCGTTTTTGAAGGTGACGTTGTAATAGAAGACAATGTGAAGATCGGCCCGTACTGTGTGATTAAGTCTTCTGTGATCGGAAGCGGAACAACCGTTGAAGCGTACAGTCATTTTGACGGAGCTACAGTCGGAAAGAACGCGAAGATCGGTCCCTTTGCGCGATTGAGACCGCTTGCAGAACTGTCGGACGATGTGCACATTGGCAACTTTGTAGAAATTAAGAAAAGCTCGATCGGTGCCGCAAGCAAAGTCAATCATCTCTCGTATATCGGCGATACGGCTATGGGTTCCGGAGTCAACATCGGAGCAGGAACGATTACATGCAACTATGACGGCGTGAATAAATTCAGGACGGTCATTGAAGACGACTGCTTTATCGGCAGTGATACTCAGCTTGTCGCGCCTGTTAAAGTGGGCAAAGGCGCTACAGTTGGGGCTGGTACGACAGTGACAAAGAACGTGTCGGAAAATGTTTTAGTTATCAGCCGCGTGCGGCAGACAGAAATTCAGGGCTGGCAGAGGCCTGTCAAGAAAAAAATTTAATGGAGTTTAGAAATGTGCGGAATTGTCGCTGGCTGCAGCTATAGAAATATTGTTCCGATTCTGACAGAAGGTCTCAGAAGGCTTGAGTATCGTGGTTATGACTCATGCGGCGTTGCCGTAGTCGATGAGAATCGGCTTAAAAGAGCGCGCACGGTTTCAAGAGTTCAGGATCTGATCGAACAGACAGAAAAGAATGGAATTAAGGGACTTTCCGGAATTGCTCACACTCGGTGGGCTACCCACGGCGCGCCCGAGATCTGCAATACACATCCGCACTTCTCGCATGATCAGATTGCGGTGGTTCATAACGGCATCATTGAGAACTATGAGCCGCTCCGAGAAGAACTCAAAGCGAAGGGCTACGTATTCGTAAGTGAAACCGATACTGAGGTTATCGTTCATTTGGTCCATAGTTATTACGAAGGGGATCTTCTTGAGGCGGTAAAGAAGACGGTTCTTCGTCTGAAGGGTGCGTACGGCATTGCGGTTTCCTGCAAAGATGAGCTGGATCGTGTCATTGGCGCCAAGATGAGCGCGCCTCTCGTGGTAGCGCTTGGAGATAAAGAAAACTTTATCGCTTCAGATCCGCTTGCTCTGGCCGGTGTCACTGATTGTTATATCTATCTCGAAGACGGTGACGTTGCCGATATTCGTCCGACTTCAGCACAGATCTGGAACCGCTTAGGAGACGAATTTGTCGAGATCCAAAGGCCTGTTTCTGTTGTTCAGGGCTTTACTTCAGGTATTGCCTTAGGCCCTTATACGCACTACATGCAGAAGGAAATCTTCGAGCAGCCGCAGGCGCTTTCCGATACCCTAGAAGGCGTCCAATTCGTTACCAGCGCCATTTTCGGACATGAGGCAAAAGAGATTTTCCAGCAGATTAAACGCGTTCTGATTATTGCCTGCGGCACAAGTTATTACGCGGGTCTGGTGGCTAAATATTGGCTTGAGGCCCTTGCCAAGGTTCCCTGTGATGTTGAAATTGCCAGCGAATATCGCTATAGAGAGTCAGTCCCCGATAAGGACACTCTGGTGCTGACGATTTCTCAGTCGGGAGAGACCGCGGATACCTTAGCGGCTCTTGAACATGCCAAATCTCTGGGCATGGACAAGACGATGACCATCTGCAACGTTGCAACAAGCGCTATGGTGAAGCAGACTCGACTGCATTACATCACACGAGCAGGTGTGGAGATCGGTGTGGCTTCAACAAAGGCGTTTACAACACAGCTTGCGTCGCTCTTTTTAATGACGCTGGCGATTGCAAAAGAAAAAGGCAGACTGAGCGCTGAGGCGGAGGAAAAACTAATGGCTGATATGCGTCATCTGCCTCAGGCCATGCATGTCGTCCTCGAGAAAGAAAACGAAATTAAAGAATGGGCTTCTTTCTTTGCGTCTAAAAATAATGCGCTTTTCTTAGGCCGCGGAGTCCACTATCCGATCGCGCTTGAAGGAGCGCTGAAGCTTAAGGAAATCAGCTATCTGCACGCTGAAGGATATCCGGCCGGAGAGCTCAAGCACGGACCGCTGGCACTGGTTGACGCAGAAATGCCGGTAGTGACGGTTGCGCCAAATGACGAACTGCTGGAAAAGCTGAAAAGCAATATGCAGGAAGTTCGTGCAAGAAAGGGAGAGCTTTTTGTATTCTGTGACCAAGGTACAAACATAGAAAGCGCGCCCGGTATTCACGTGATTAAGATGCCCGAGAACTATGGTCATCTTTCTCCGATTCTTCATGTGCTCCCTCTGCAGCTGCTGGCGTATCACACAGCGGTTGCCAAGGGGACCGATGTAGATAAGCCGAGAAATCTGGCAAAGAGCGTGACAACTGAGTAAGTAAACTAAAGGGGCCCTGAGGCCCCTTTGTTTATGATCCTGCGATAAACGTTCGCACGCCCGAGCCGATAAATTGGACGCCGATACAGATGAGCAGGAACCCCATGAGTTTAGTCAGCACCTGAGTTCCGCTCGGTCCGAGACGCTCGGAGATGTAATCGGCGCATCGAAGCACGATCCAAGTCACAAATGCGGTCAGGATAATGGCGACTCCGGTCATAAAGAAGGCGCCCGCCATATCGATTACCTGCGGAAGTTCCGCGATTTCTGAGGCGATACCGATAACCACAGCGATCGTACCGGGACCGCTGATACCGGGCATCGCAAGCGGAAAGAACGAGTAGTCGTCCTTGTCTCTGCGCACAACCGGCGCTCCTTGTTGGTCACGAGCTCCGAACAGCATTTGATATCCGATCAGACCGACGACGAAACCGCCGGAGATACGCAGCGCTCCATATGAGATTCCGAAGAAGACAAGGAGCAGGTTGCCGGCGGCAAGGCTGACAAGCATAATGGCGGCAGCGTAATAACAGGCCCAATTGGCTTGTTTTTTTCTGACATCCACCGACATTCCCTGTGTCAGGCTGATGAAAAGGGGAATCTTAGAGAGCGGATTTGTGATAACAATAAGACTGACAAATCCTCCGAACAGGTATTGGAGGTACAAAGATTCAACCATGACAACTTTGGGCTCAGAAAAATAATGCTGAATGATAAGACGACTTGGAAGGAAAAACTCAAC
>NZ_WSRP01000035.1 GCF_009767915.1 Parasutterella muris | reverse complement strand
TACTACTTCGGTGAAATCGCAGGGAAAAGACGGATGTTATTTGAAGCCCTCGGGGTTCCGGTTCCTGATGCAGAGCCCGAAAAGGCTCAGGTCTACGAAGACGACGAAGAAGAGACAGACTTCTAAAGAAGATGCCTTCAGATTAAAAGTTGAGCCTCTGCTAGAGGCTCTAGATTCTACAATATTTCAGTGAGAGCAGGGGGCGAAACAAACCAAGATTTCTCCGGCGGCGCCCCGCCGAATTTCTTCTCGCGCGGAAATGAAAAAAGCCTGAGACGCAAATCTCAGGCTTCAGAATCTTGGCGGAGTGGACGGGACTCGAACCCGCGACCCTCGGCGTGACAGGCCGATATTCTAACCAACTGAACTACCACTCCAATCAGTTGCTAACGAGAAACTGTGGTGGGTGCTGAGAGTCTCGAACTCCCGACCTACGCCTTGTAAGGGCGCCGCTCTACCAACTGAGCTAAGCACCCAGCTCTCGTTTGGAGAACTGTGTTCTCCTCAACAACGGAATGGCTATTCTACACTATCTTTTAAGTTTTTGCCAGCGGCAAACTTAGGAATTTTGCGCGCAGGGATATCAATTGTTTCATTTGTTTTCAGGTTGCGTCCTTTACGGGCTGCTCTTTCAACTACCGAGAAGGTGCCGAAACCCAACAAACGAACTTCGTCTCCTTTTTTCAAAGTTCTCTCAATGTTTGCTAAAACAGAATCAACAGCTCTCGCAGCTGCCGGTCTGGTGATGTCGCATTCGATTGCGACAGCTTCAATAAGTTCAGCTTTATTCATTAATGCCCTCCTAAAATAAAGGGGTAAAAACTCTACAAGTGGGATGATAGCAGGGATTAAACTGCAAGTTTTCAATTTTTTGTGTATTTATAATCAGTGTTATCCATTAATGCATAGAACGCGCAAAATGGCTATAAAAATACCGTGTCGAGATACAGCCCTTGTGACACAAGAGATGCATTAATTCAGTACTTTGATCATCGGTGTTTGAAGCCATTGGTCCTTTAAACCCGCATTGAGCCATTGCGCGATCGGAGAGCCTTCTTTCAGCAGTGAATTGCTTAAATCCACAGAAAATTCTTCAAACGCTTCTTCCAGTGTTTTGCTGTGCGCGTCCGCAAGCAGCGCCCATGAGCAGCCGGAGTCTGTGCCGATCTGTACAACATAATTCGTAGAGATAAGTCGGGACAGTGTGGCATTGACCGCGTCCGGATAGCTTCCGATCGCTTCCGCAAGTTCGATACTGCTCATCTGAGGACGGTTATCCTGCTTGGCTTTCATAAGGATGCGAAGGAGTGCTACAGCAGACAGCAGCTGATTGCCGGGTTTGTCAAAGTCCTTAAAGCGGGTGGCTCTCAGCATGGGCAGAATCGCGGTAATCGCGGCTCCGGCAAGCACAAACATCCAGTTGATGTACATCCAGGTCAGAAGGACCGGTATCGCCGCAAATGCCCCGTATATCGTCGTGTAGGAGCCCTTCATGACATAAATCCCGAAGGCCCAGCGAAATACGGTAAAGACCAAAGCGATGATGAGGCCGCCCACTAAGGCGTCTTTCCACTGTACTTTGCAGTTAGGGACGTATTTGTAGAACATCGCCAGAATCACTGCCTGGAAAAGAAGCTGAAAGATGGGAATCAGCCAGGAGGCAACAGAAGACAGATGCCCGGTCATCGCCATGCCGGTCAGATAGGAAGAAGTGGCAAGGCTGACGCCGATCGCGATCGGGCCGAGACTTAAAAGAGCCCAATAGATCAGTACACGCTGCCAAACGCTTCGAAGTTTTCTGACCTCAAACGTAGAGTTAAGTGCCGCATCAATGGTTGAGATACATAAAAGCGCAGACACCGCCAAACCGATAATACCGAAGGCGGTAAGGCCAGCCGCCTGGCTCGCAAACTGTTTGATATAGCCGAGAATCTGTGTGCTGTACTGCTCAGGCAGCAGCGTGGAGAACATGAAGTTCTCGAACGCCTCACGGTAGGGCGCAAACAAAGGAAACGCGGAAAAAGCCGCCATGATGACGGCTAGCGCAGGCACGATTGACAGAAGCGTCGTCAGAGTCAGAGAAGATGCGACTTGCTTCAGACTGGCTTTGTCGATTCTCGTAAAAACAAAGCTGCCGAATGTCCATAGTTTTTCGCACCACGGACGAGAGGCAATAATCGCGGGCATCTTCTGACTCATATCTATTTCCTTAGCATTCAACCACGCAGACGGCGAGTCCGCCGAGGCTGGTTTCCTTATATTTGTTTGCCATGTCTTTACCGGTCTGCATCATGGTCTTGATGACCTGATCGAGACTGATGTAGTGCGAGCCGTCTCCCATCATGGCAAGGCGTACGGAATTAACCGCTTTAACTGCGGCGACAGCGTTTCTCTCAATACAGGGGATTTGGACCTGACCGCTGACCGGATCACAGGTCAGCCCTAAATGATGTTCCATGCCGATCTCAGCCGCATTCTCGATTTGTTCGTTTGTCGCGCCCAATGCGGCAGCTAAACCGGCAGCCGCCATGGAGCAGGCGACACCCACTTCTCCCTGGCATCCGACCTCGGCTCCGGAAATCGAGGCGTTTTTCTTATAGAGCGAGCCAATCGCGCCTGCGACTAAGAGAAAGCGGTGTCTTCCTTCCTTGTCCGCGCCGGTAATGAAGTGGCTGTAATAATTGAGAACTGCCGGGATGACGCCTGCGGCTCCGTTGGTCGGAGCGGTGACCACTCGGCCTCCGGAAGCGTTTTCTTCGCTGACTGCAAGCGCATAGGCATTGATCCAGTCAATAATCTGAAGCGGATCCTCTGTCACGCGGAGCGGACTTGAAATCAGTTTCTCATAGAGCGCGTTGGCGCGGCGTTTGACTTTAAGCGGACCCGGAAGACAGCCCTTGCGGTTTAGGCCGCGGTCAATGCACGAGCGCATCACGTTCCAGATCAAGTCCAGCGTGTCGTCAATCACTTCCGAACTTCTTGAAGCTTCTTCATTGGCTCGAATGAGCTCATCAAGCCGCAGGTTGTTTTTTCTGCACAGCTCCATCAGTTCGTCTGCGGTCTGGTACGGATAAGGAATTTTTTCAGACGTCAGATTTTTAGAGGAAGGGAAGACCGCGCCTGAATTCTCTTTAAGTTTGGCTTCTTCTTCAGTTTCAATGAATCCGCCGCCGACGGAATAATACTTTTGAGAGAGCAGCTCATTGCCGTCGCTGCCGTAAGCGCTGATGACCATTGTATTGGTATGGTACGGGTCGAGCTCGTTCGGCTCAAAGGACATATCAGTGCTGATATCGAACTGAATAGGGCGAGTGTCGTCAAGAATCAGCCGATGCGTATTTCTAATATTGTCCATCCACGTCGGAATCATATCCGTGTCAACGGTGGAAGGAGACTTGCCCATGAGACCTAAAAGAACCGCCTGATCTGTTGCGTGACCGACGCCGGTTGCGGCAAGCGAACCCATGAGACGGATTTTGACGTGTTCCACTGAAGCAAAAAGTTTGTTTTCTCGGAGCATGCGGATAAAGCTGCGTCCGGCGCGCATCGGCCCGACGGTATGAGAGGAAGAAGGACCGATACCAATGCGGTACATGTCAAAAACGGAAATATGCATATTTGTCCTTTTATATATGTAAATATTTGCACGCTCTGAAGCTGATCAGAACTTCACGAGCCTAATTCGGTGATGCAGAGTTTAATGTTCCGCAGAGGCTGTGCACTCTTGCTCAGCCGCTGAATCGGTTGGCAGAGCAATAATAATCAGCCGGAATTTTTTTCGCTATTGCGAATCATACTGAAATAGCGCCTCTTATTAGAGTTTGCTGAGACCGGACGGCAAAAGTCGATGTAACGAAGTCACTCTATAATCAGATTTTTTCCTGCAATTAAATGAACGGCTTCACTTCTGCGGCAGCTTCACTCTCATTGGATTCCGGTGCGCTGTTTTTACTTTGTCTGTGTCTTGCGGCAGCGCTGTTAATCTGTGTTGTTTGTCTTATTTTTGCGTTCGCGCGCCTTCCGAGAGATTCTGAGCGTATCGCGGAGAAATCCCGAGCCGCCTGGCGGGAGGATATCAGCTTGGCAGCTGAACAGATTAGGACAGTGACGCTTTCCAAAATGGACGCAAAGCTTCTGAATATTCAGCTTAACCTTGAGCGGGCTATGCAGAGTCAGGCCAAGGGAGATCGTGAAGAAGCCTCTTCGGCATTGAAAGCGATGCAGGATACGATCGCGACATCGCTCGCAAACAACGATAAGAGAATTCAGAACTTTGCCAATGAACAGAATCGCCGAGTCGAGGCGCTGACAAGTTCATTGAGCACGTCAATCGCCGAACTCAAGCACAGGGTTGATGAAGATCTCAAAAACATCAGCAAAGAAAATGAAACCAAGCTTGAGAAGATTCGAGAGACCGTGGAAGAAAAGCTTCAGAGCACTTTAACAAGTCGGGTCAGCGAGAGTTTTGCTCAGGTGTCTCAGCAGCTGACGCAGGTTTATAAAGGTCTTGGTGAAATGAAAGAGCTTGCGGCCGACGTGGGCGGTCTCAAGCGTGTTCTTGTCAATGTAAAAAGCCGCGGCATGCTCGGAGAAGTGCAGCTTGAAGCGCTCTTGAGCGAATATTTCACGGCCGATCAGTATGTAAAAAATGCCCATACGCTTGCGGATCAAAAAAGCAAGGTGGTTGAGTTTGCCGTAGTGCTTCCCGGAATCGGCGGCAAGGAGTGCCTTCTTCCGATTGATTCCAAGTTCCCGATTGAAGACTACAAGCGGCTTCAGGATGCGGCGGAAGAGGGTGATTCTGAAAAGTTAAAGAAAGCTAAAGAAGCTATCCGAGGCGGGCTGATTCGCGAAGCGAAGTCCGTTTCAGCCTATATCAATCCTCCGCATACGACGGATTTTGCCATTATGTTTATTCCTTCGGAGGGACTGTACGCGGAAGCGCTCTCGCTCGACGGTCTGACGGAGAGCCTCTATCGGGATTATCACGTTTACATTATGGGCCCATCCACCCTTGCGAGCGCGCTGTGCGCGTATCGAGCCGGATTCCAGACCCTGGCGATTGAGAAAAAAAGTTCGGAAATCCGGAGCATTCTTATCGCGGTTCAGGCCGAATTCGGCAAGTTCCAGGGCACGCTCGATAAGCTCAGAACTCAGGCGGAGACGGTTGTTAAAACGGTTGAACAAGTGGAAGTCCGCACGCGGCAAATGAACCGCAAATTGGCGCACGCCTCCCAAAGCGAGGAAGACTCGAATCTGACGCTTGAAGAGGCGCCAAAGCCGGCACGGTTGCCGGATAGTTTGCAGTGACGCAATCATGGTTAGGTTCTGATCGGATTGGCCGGCGTTCTGCCGAAGAACGCCTTGAACTCTCGATTGAACTGACTTTGATTCTCATATCCGACGAGAAGCGCCGCCTTTCGACAGCTGAATTTTTCTTCGGAAATAAGCCGCTGCGCCTCTTTGAGCCTCAGAACTTTCTGAAACTGCTTCGGAGAGATTCCGGTGAAGGCTTTGAAGTGGCGATGGAAAGATGTCGGAGACATGCAGGCCAGTTCGCTTAGTGTCTCAATGTTATGCCGTCGGTCATAATTTTTGCGGATAAAGTCAATCGCTTTCATCACGCGGGCATAAGGCCGTTCAGGCGTGTAGACCTGCCGAAAGAATGAGCCGAGAGAGCCGCTGAGCACTCGGAAATGAATCTCTTCCTCCAGAATCGGGATTAAAAATTTTCGTTCCGTTGGTGAACGCATGGCAATCAGCAGACGTCTAAAAACGTCCAGAAGCTCGTTTGAGGCCTTTTCCGAAACGTCCGAAACCAGTTTGTCCTCGATGTGCGCACCCATTTTTATCAGCATTTCCTGAACTAAATCTTCATTGAGTTCGTAACTGATGCACAGATAAGGGACCTCTTTGGAACCTTCAAGGAAATGGTCGCCGTCGGGCAGTTCAAAACCAGCGGCGAGACAGTCACCGGCACAGTAAAGACTTTGATGAATTCCATCGATTTTTGCGGTTTTGTGCCCCTGAACAACGATGACAACACGAGGACGGTAGTTCTCGATCTCGCAACGTGTCCGACATTCCCTGCGGTGCAGACTGAGTCCGGGAATAACGTCGAAAAAACTACCTTCGCTCGGAACGCTCTGAAGCATTTCATCTCTTAGTTCTAATAACTTATTTAGACTCATAGAAGTATCTTTGTGTTATTTGCTTACTGAATATTCTAGATGAAAAGAAATTAAATGATCATATATGGTAGTTTTATGTCATAAAGATTGGAAGTTTTGTCTCTTCTCGAGAAAAGTGTTTTTCTCCATCATTGCATCAGGAGAAAATCTTTTATGACAATGAATAAAAAATTGATGTGCACACTGTTGGCAGCTGCCGCTTTAAGTACGCTTTCAGGCTGTCGAAGCAGTGACTCAAGTCCGAGGGGAGAACCTCAGCCTACCGCGGTTCGAATGATGAAGCCTCGAGTCGATTCGATTGCTGAACGTATGGAGTTTCCGGCATTTATTCGGGCGTTCCATGAAGTACGGCTTAATGCCCGGGTTGACGGATATTTGAAAAAACGTTCCGTACAGGAAGGCAGCTCGGTACAGCAGGGAGATTTGCTTTTTGAGATCGATCCGAGGCCGTTTGAAGCGCAGGCGGAAGTTCGCCGCGCGGAATTAAGGCAGGCCGCCGCGCAAAGAACCTATGCGGCCGCTAAATATAAAAGAGCGCTCGAACTGGTAAAGGCGAACGCGATTTCCAAGGAAGAGCTTGAAACCCGTCGCTTTGAAATGCAAAACGCGGAAGCCGAGGAAGCACTGGCCAAGGCTCAGCTGGAAACTGCGCTTTTGAATCTGGAATTCACTCAAATTCGCGCGCCAATCAGTGGCAAGTTGGGAGAAATTCTTTTAAAAGAAGGTAATTTAGTGAAGGCGGGGCAGTCTGAACTCACCACTTTAATTGATGATCAGAACGCATATGCGGATTTCAAAATTAACGACAAGGCTTTCCTGAAACTCGTACGAGCCGGCGTGCTTGGAAATGTCCCCCATTCGCGCCGATCCAAGCGTGGTTTGACGATGGAGAGCGACGGTATCCGGGAGAGTTGTCTTTCACAGATAACGCATTTGATCCGCAAACGCTCACATACACCTTAAAACTGCAGTTGAAGGCGAGCCCGGAACTAGCGGCCAATCGAATCGGTCGGGTAACACTCGAACTTCCGATAAGCAGAGATTTGATGCTGATTCCGGATAAGGCCGTTCAGACGGAACTGACAGATCGGTTTGTCTGGATTTCTTCCCAGGACGGAACAGCCCAAAAGGCAAAAGTTCGTGTAGGGCGCCTTTTTGGTTCAGAGCGAGAAATTTTGGAGGGATTGAAGCCGGAAGACACGGTGGTACTTAGCGCTCAGCAGAAACTGAGAATTGGGACAAAGCTTCGCAGCATCGAGGAAAAAGCGCAATGAGATTTACAGACTTTTTTATTAGAAACCCGATATTTGCCGCGGTTATCTCATTATTTATTGTACTTTTCGGTCTGCTTAGCTACATGTCCCTGCCGGTCGCACAGTTTCCGGAGATTGTTCCCCCGTCTGTCGTTGTGACAGCGTCTCTTCCCGGCGCTTCCCCCCAGGCGTTGTCTGACTCCGTTATTGCTCCTCTGGAGCAGTCAATCAACGGAGTGGACGCGATGACTGAGCTGCAAAGCCAAGCGGCGTCAGACGGAACCGTGACGATTACGGTGAATTTTGCGCACGGAACAAATCCCGACCTTGCTCAGGTGCTGGTGCAGAACCGTGTATCGGCTGCTGAGCCGCGTTTGCCTGAGGCGGTCAGAAGAAGCGGTGTTACGGTGCGTAAGCGCTCTAGTGATCAGCTTGCGGCCGTTCATTTGTATTCGACCGATCGGACGCGTGACACGCTGTTTTTAACTAATTACGCGATTTCGCAGATGGCAGACCGATTGGCGAGGCTTTCGGGGGTCTCCGACATTACCGTCTTTGGCAGCCGAGAATACAGTATTCGAATTTGGCTTGACAGCGATCGCCTGATGCAGCTTGGACTTTCTCCTACTGAAGTTGTGCAGCGGGTACAGGAACAAAATCGAAATATTCTGGCGGGCAAGGTTAATGCACCGAAGATGACGGAACAGCCGGGTGCTTTTGAACTGCTGATCCGAGGCGAGGGAAGGTTAAGGGAGCCGCAGGAGTATGACAATATCGTGATCAGAAGAAGCGCAGATGGAAGAACGCTTTATCTGAAGGATATTGCTCGCACGGAGCTCGCTTCTTATAACTATGACGAAGAGTTTTATCGAGACGGAGTTCCTGCTATGGGTCTGGCAATTTTCCAGACGCCCGGAGCGAACGCGATTTCGACAATGAAAGCGATCCGGGCCGAGCTTGAGGAGATCCAAAAGGAGCTGCCAAGCGGTGTGGACTGCTATATGACGATAGACAATACCGAGTTTATTGAGAACTCCATCCGATCTGTCTATCAGACGCTCTTTGAAGCGACTGCTTTAGTGGTTCTGGTGATTCTGCTTTTTCTGCACAACTGGAAAAGCTCACTCATTCCGATTCTATCCATTCCCGTTTCGATTATCGGTACCTTTATCGTCATGAAAGCCTCGGGATTCACGATTAATAATCTAACGCTGTTTGGTTTGATTCTTGCGACCGGTATTGTGGTGGATGACGCGATTGTCGTGGTTGAGGCGATTGAAGCGAAGATCAGGAACGGCATGAGTCCGTTGGAAGCCGGATTTGCTTCAATGAAGGAGCTTAGCAAAGCGCTGGTTGGTATTGCCGCGGTTTTATCCTGCGTATTTATTCCAACGGCGTTTTTACGCGGTATTACCGGAAGTTTTTACCGGCAGTTCGCACTGACCATTGCGGCTGCGACAATTATTTCAGCTTTTGTGTCTCTGACGTTGTCTCCCGCCCTCAGTGTGCCTCTTCTGTCGGTCCGAAAAAAAGAGGGATGGTTTTCGTCAGCGTTTAATCATTTCTTTGGTATATGTTCGGAGCACTACAGCCAGCTTGTTCGGATGCTTGTGAAGCTTCGCTGGTGGGTGCTTGCAGTTTATGCAGTTTGCAGCTGCTTCACTGTGTTTTTGTATACCAATGTTCCTAGTGGTTTCATTCCGAGGCAGGACAATAATTATTTATCCGCGAGCATTCAGCTTGCGGAGGGCATTGCCCTGAATCAGACGGCTGAGACGCTTAAGAAAGCTCAGGAAGCGCTCTCAAAGGTCAAAGGTGTTCAGCATTTTATGGTTATTGTCGGGCAAAGCGGAGCGACGCGATCTAAAGCTTCCAATGCCGCACTGATGGTGATAAAGCTTGAACCACTGCCTGAGCGTATTAAAGAGGGGCTTTCGATCGGCGTGATGATGAGTCGGATTCGATCGACCCTAAACGAGGCGATACCGGAGGCAAGCGTTAACGTTTTAGCGCCGCCCGCGGTTATGGGTATCGGGGCCGGCGGTGATTTCCAGTTTTATCTTCAGGATCGAATCGGTTTGGGCGTGAATGAACTTACAGATGCGGCGCAGGAGTTTATTCGAGCATTAGCCGCGTCGCCGGAAATTGAAAGCGCGTTTTCCTCCTTTAGAACGGACACTCCGCAGCTGGAGCTAAAAATCGACCGAGAAAAGGCCGCCATGCTGAGGATTGATTTGGAGGAACTTAGCAATACGATTCAGTATGAATTCGGAAGTGTGTACGTGAACGATTTTAATTTGTTAAATCGAGTATTCCGTGTCGTTGCTCAGTCCGATTCTGAGTTTCGTTCTCTGGAAACGGATCTAGATCGTGTTTGGATTAAAAATGAGCTCGGCAGGATGGTTCCCCTGAGTTCAGTGGTTTCGATCGAACGAACATCCGCGCCTCAGGTCATTGCGCGCTATAACATGTACCCCTCGGTATTTGTTCTAGGCAATATTTCTGATGGAGTCAGCAGTACTGAAGCGATCTCTGTGATTGAAAAGATGGCCGCCGAGACGCTTCCGGAAGGGATTAGTCTGCTGTGGACCTCAATGATTAAAGAGCAGAAGCAGGAGGACAACACAAATTTATATATTTTTGGTCTGTGTCTTTTATGTGTGTTTCTTTCCTTGGCCGCGTTGTATGAAAGTCTGAGGCTGCCCCTGATTATTATTTTGATTGTTCCTCAGGTTCTGCTGTTCGGGCTTATCGGACTTGAGCTTAGAGGTCTGGGCAACAGTCTGATGGCGCAGATCGGATTTGTGGTGCTTATCGGATTAGCCTGTAAGAATTCTATTTTGATTGTTGAGATGGCCAAGCAGTTTCAGCAGGAAGGATTGAGCCGGTATGACGCGATTGTTCGAGCCAGTGCCGTTCGTTTACGAGCCATTTTGATGACATCGTTTGCGTTTATTCTCGGCGTGGTACCTCTGGCGTTTTCGAGCGGCTACGGATCGGAGCTGCGTCAGGCGGTTGGCACGACGGTGTTTGCCGGGATGCTGGGTGTGACTTTTATCGGCTTGTTTTTTACACCGGTTTTTTACGCGCTGATCGCTAAAAAATGAAGTTAAGCAGACAGAGAGCGGCCGGCTTATTTCAGCGAAAGATCTTACGTGGCAAAGTGAAAAGTCCTATTGAGCACACATTGAACTGAGGATTTGACTTCTGAGCAGGCAAATTGATATCCGCCAAGCTCCCTAAAATTGTTGGCGCTTTAAAGCAGTTATGAGGCCGATAATGAAGGGAGCTTCGTTTTTTTCGCTCCGCCTTAAGTAGGGGCGATTATTGGAAAACTGAATATATCTTCACATATTTTTCACTTGCGGAAGGAAGAGGTATGTCAAGCGCCAGGTTTGGTAGGAGAGTTATTTTACGATTATTGAGTGTTTACCCTGATTTTGCTTGAGATATACGGCAGAAAAAATATAATTCAGGCGATTATTTCAACAAACAATGGTATTTAAAATACATACCCCCCCCGTATCCCTGAGATCAGGATCTGAGTTAAACAATCGTAATTTCTCTAAAGAAATTATCGCTAGTATTTCTTCTTCAAAAAAACAAAGAGTCAGCCGATTTAAAACTGCAGCACTGACTCTGGCCGTATTTGGCGCAATTTCCTTATCAGCGCCGGTCAATGCTCTGACAATCACTGCTGATACAAATGAAGCCAACGGACTTACGCTGACAGATGCGAATCTTGAAAACGCATCAAACAGTTGGTACGGTTTATCCGTAGTGAATTCAACGCTGAGTGGCAAAAACGAATTTAATGCCTCCGTCAGCAAAACAGATTCAGCCAGTCAGAGATCGACTCTTAGTATTGTCAAGCTTTCAGATGCACAACTGCAGTGGCAGGGAAATGCCACACTGACCTCAAATTCCGCCTTGATGTCACTCAACGCCATCAGCCTGAATAACTCCGCGGTTTCAATTGAAGGAGCTCTGGCTGCTGACTTGACTGCAGCACGAACCTTTGAGAGGTCAGAGGCAACAGCCATCACCGTAGATGTAGGAGAGTCCGCCTTAACGGTCTCCGGAAACCTGGATCTGAAAACCACAATGCAGGGCGATGCCGCATCTTATGAAGCAGGTTTGGATAAAGATGAGGACGGGGATCACTCAAAAGCCATAGGCATTTCTTCCCGTTCCGGCGGATCCCTGACCTTAAAGGCTGCGGAAACCAGAATTGAGTCAACCGCCGAAAAACTGCAGGCGACCGGTATTCTTGTTAGTGATAATTCAAGTCTTACAGGAAGCGGAGTCCTTACGATTAACGCGGTTTCCGGCCGTGATTCACAAACACTGTTCACGAGGGACGGGGGACGAGTTGTTTGGAACGGAGATGTGACGCTGTCATCTACACTCCACTCGCTTGATACTACGTTCGCAGACAACGAGGCCGGCAACGTTGGTATTTTTTATTCTGATCATGATACGTACGGCAGTGAAATCACACTGAACGGCAACGTCAGTTTGTATGTTGAAGCCTCTCGGAATAAACTTCCCGAGCAATCCGATATGCTGATCTACAACGTTGGTCTTGATACCGGTAAATATACGGAGTCCGACTCAGAAAAAATCACGATTGGCGGCGAAGGAAAAACCGTAACAATGAAATCGGTTATTTCCGGAGCACTTGTAGATAAGGATGTCGCTTGGAATATTTATATCGCTGAAGGTCAGCTCAATGTTTACGGTAAATCCATTGTGCTTGAAGCGGTGGCCAAAGGTAAAGGCGGAGCAGAATCCATTGCTATCGAGGGAGGTGAGGTTAATCTCGGCAGCCCTAACGGGACTGTGACCATTAAGGCGACAGCTGATGATCCAATGCTCACTTCGGCAATTTCCGTGATGAACGGTACATTGAATCTCTTTGGTGATGTCACTATTGAATCCGGTACAGTCCAGGTTTTCTCGGAAGATCTGGGTATTTCGGACTATGCTAAGGGCGCAATCAATGTAAAAGGCAACATTAATCTGCCCGATCTTTCCATTATCCAGGTTGGAAAACTCAACATCGAAGGCTCCGTAACGACCAACAGCGCTCAGGTGTTCGAAAACGCCGCCAGCGCAGCCCAAACGCAAATCGGAGCGCTTCTGTATGAAGATAAACTGGATTTTCAGGAAAATTCCAAGCTGATTCTGACGGATGCTGAATATACTGTCCAGTACCTTGCTGACATTAAAAACACGTTGGCGAATAAGCCGATTATCCAGATGAATGGAACATTAGTAGGAGGAACTGTTACTCTGGAGACGCTGCCGTTGCTCTCTGGAACTATTGTCTCGTCCGCGCAGCTGAAAGTTAACGGAAACGCCGCGATTACTGACGATCAATTTAGTGGTTCAGCAACGCTGGTCGGCGTCGGATCGGTTCAGGTCACAGATGGCGAGAGCATTACGATTGCCGCAGGAGATAATACATTTACGATTGTCGGCGCTAACGGCGGCGACCTGGTTTCCGGAAATAAGGGGCCAGTTAGCGTGATCGTAGGCAACGACGACAATTCCGGCAAACTCACCATTGGCGGCAGCGGCACTCAGGGCGGTGTGATTCAGGGTTCTCTGACCGTTAACGCCGGCTCATCCGTCAGCGTGGAAGGTAATTCAGGCGCTGCGGCGAACTTCCAGATTGCTTCCGACTTTATTGTGAAGACAGATGCGTCTGTCAGTCTGAAGGATGGAGCAATCCTATCAGTGGACAACGCTGTCGTTGATTACAAAGGCATCATTCGCATTGGTCAAAACAGCTTAACGGGTGTTGGCAAATTCGTGAGCCGATTCGTCAGCTTGGCAGGTTCAATTTTCCTTGACCCGGCCTGGGAAAATGGTACACCGGCGCTTGGCGCAATTGAAATTGTCGAAATGTCTGAAAGCGGCAATATCACGGTCGGACAGAACTCCGCTCTGGTCCTCGGTTCTCAGGACGCGGATTTGGCATTGAACGCAATGAATAAAGCGGGTCTGTCACTGTCAGAGAACGGTATCAAGTCTGCTCTCTACCTTGCCAAACCTCTGAATGTCGGAAACGGCTCTATCGTCGTGGACGGTTCGCTGACAAGTCCTGCTGAAGGTCAGTCGGGTGTCGTTTCCGTTGCGGCTGACAGTCTGCTCGCTGTCGAGATGACAGACGAGCTTGCGATCGGTAGTGAAACAGCGATTACCGGAGCTAGCCTCAATCTGGCCGACGGAAGCTCCGTTTTGCTTGCAGGAATGGAAAAACTCACTGTCAGTGACGATCTCAGCGTAAAGCTTGCGGACTCAGTCGTTGTTGGCGAGAACGTCAATATTTACGGCAGCAGCGGTCTGTGGTATGGATACGGATTTAAGGACGGTGTGATCACTGCCCAGTACGATCCGACACAGCTGTTAGTTGATAACGGTTTGACAGCGCCTAACGTTACGCGCGAAGCGCTTCTTACAAACGCGGAAAGCGCAGCTGCTCTTCGTGAGCTGATCAATGCGGGTGACTATGCAGGAGCCGCCCGCTGGATGAATCAGAGAGCGCTGTTTGCCTCTGCCGGTGCCGCTCAGGCAATGACCGTGACGATATCCTCGATGGTTACCGACACGATTGAGCAGCATGGCTCATTGATTTCCAGCTACAGTCATGACAAGGCCGGAGTCGATCTGTGGCTTAATGTGGACGGTCTTTTCACTCGCGCAAACTCCTACGAAGCCGGAAGTTCGAAGTACGGCTACAGAGCGGATCTTGCCGGAGTCACATTTGGTGCGGATTACGCGATGGGCAACGGTTTGGCTGCCGGTTTAGCCGTTTCACTCGGTAAAGGCAATGCCCGAAGCCGCGGCGAAGCCTCCGGTATAAAGAACAAGATCGAATACAGGGGCCTGAATCTCTACGGTGCATGGAACACTCAGTATGCTAACGTGATCGGATCTCTCGGCTACATCCGGTCTGAAAACAATATGAGATCTGCCGGCCTTAAAGCTAAGCCCGATACGAAGGCTCTGACGGCAGCCGTTCGTGTAGAAAAAGACCTGAGTATTGGTGATGCGTTTACAGTAACACCGCATATCGGAGCTCGTTATTCGCACATTAAGCTGGATAACTTCGGCACCGCAGGATTCCGTTATTCAGCAGAAAAAGCGAATTTGTTCCAGATCCCGGTCGGAGTCGCGGTTAAAGGAAATTACGATGCCGCCTGCGGGGCGAAGGTTAAACCGTTCCTGGATCTCACGGTTTCTCCGACCATGGGTGACAAGAAAGTCAGCAACCGTTTCGCGCTTGAAGGCTCTTCGGCTTCGGATTCCATCGAAACCCGAATTGCGAACACCGCACTGTTTAACGCGAAATTTGGTTTGGAAGCGACTCGCGGAAATCATAGTCTTGGTGTGAGCTATGGCTTTGGTGCAGGCGATAAAGGCCGCATTGACCAGGCTCTGCAGGCGAAATATCGCTATGTCTTCTAATTTCCGGCTTCTTGTTTAGCTTTGCAGAAACCGCCTTCGGGCGGTTTCTGCGCTTAAGCATTTACTAAACCGGTGGAGATTTGCTCTCAGCGATTTGCGCAGCATTCTCACGCATTCGAACAGGAAAAATTTGTCGAAGCGGCTGATGTTTGAACTAAATGCGTCCTCGTTTTTGAGCACGCAAAAAAAGACGGCCTCATGAAGAAAGAGGCCGTCCTTGTTAAAGGAAACTAAACTGCTATGCCTGCTTTGTTTTCTCAAGTACGTAGGCGGCAAGTTCTTTTGCGGCTTCTTCGGCGCGCTCCGGAGTCGCATCAAAGATTTCAGCCAGAAGACGCTCGCTGACAAGTTCCGGATTAAAACGAAGCGTCAGGTCGTTGCCGTTCATCTCGCAGGAATGAAAGGCGCTGTCCGGGCTGCATTCCGAGGCGATTTCGGCAACTTTGCCTTTAGCCAGCATCGCAATGATCGGATTTTTAAAAGCCAGCTCAACATGATTTGCTGAGATGTTCTTGAGATTTACAAAATCTCTGGCCTTGTATAACTGTTCAATGGGTAGTGCCATTTATTTTTCCTTCAATGTAGTTGGCTTATTCTAATTGATCAGGCCGGAAATAAGAACCGCGAGAACAAGCGCAGGACAAAATACACCGATAATCAGCCGCATAATCTTAACGCGAGTTGGGCAGGCCGCAATAGTCGTCCATTCGGTGTGAACCCGATCCCACGCGGTCCAGGCGCAAAGCATGCATGCGATAATGCCGCCGATCGGAAGTCCGAGATTCGATACTAAGAAGTCCGCCGAATCAAATACCGTCTTGCCAAAGAATTTGACATCGGCAAGCACTCCGAAGGACAGCGCGCAAGGAACGCTTAGAATCAGCATGAAGATAAGACAGACAGCAACGGCAACAGGGCGGCTGAGTTTCAGTTCCTGAACCATCCAGGTAATGTCAATCTCCAACATCGACACGGCTGATGTGAGCGCTGCAACAACCAAACAGCAGAAAAAGACGATCGCGAAAAATTGTCCGGCAGGAAGCATGGAAAAGATCGCCGGCATCGTGATAAACGTCAGACCGGGACCGGCTGCAGGATCCATGCCGAAGGCGAAATTCGCGGGAAGAATCATTAAGCCGGCCATCAGCGAAATAAGCAGCGAAAGCGTGACAATCCAGAAGGTTGAACTGATCAGGTCGGTCTTTTTATCAATATAGGCTCCATAGGTCACCATGCAGCCGGCACCTACGGAATAGGAGAAAAATACAAGCCCCATCGCGTCAAGAAGCGCCTTCCAGCTGAATTTCGAAAAGTCCGGCATAAACAGATATTCCACGCCTTTCCAAGCGCCCGGCTGACAAAGTCCCGTGACGATCAGGATGCACATAAAAATAAATAACAGCGGCATCAGGATTTTGGAACAGAGTTCGATGCCGCCGCGAATGCCAAAAGCAACAACGAATCCGACAAGGGCGAGGAAGCCCACTTGAGCGCAAACGGAGATCGAAGGCGAAGAGGAGAGTTCTCCGAAAAGAGAACCAAGCGCTTGGGGAGTCGAAGCCGAAAAACCGACAATTGACTCAAACAGGTACATAAGACACCAGCCGCCCACGACAGAATAAAACGAGAGGACAACAAAGCCGATCAGAATGCCCAGATATCCAAGTACTGACCAGAAGGGGCCTCCGAGATTTCGGTAAGCGGTAACAATTCCTCCTTTTCCCGCTTTGCCGAGTGTGATTTCGGCAAGCAGCAGGCCGAAAGCCAGCGTGAAAGAAAAGAAAATATATGGAATCAGGAAAGCGGCGCCGCCTTCTGCGCCCGCCATGTATGGAAATTTCCAAATCGCTCCGAGGCCAATCGCGGCTCCGACGCTCGCAAGAATAAATCCAGCTTTTCCTGTAAACGTTTTTTCTTTGGGACGTGCCATTTTTATTATTTGTATATTTAAGCGTTAAAGGAAGTTGGAAATCGCAACAACTGCGATAAAGCAGGGAGCAACAAACGCAAGCATGAACCGTACAAATTTCATGTAGCCCGGAGAGCGCTTTTTGTTGACGTTCAGTTCATAACTGGTTTTGTCGAAGAAGAACCAGCCGGTGAGCGCAATAACAAAGATGGCGCTGAGCGGCATGAGAATGTTGCAGGCAAGATAATCGGTCGCGTCAAAGATGTTCTTTCCGAGGATCGTATAGTCAGACCAAGGTCCCATCGACAGCGCGGCCGGGATCGAACAGATAGTCAGCGCAACGAAAAGCGCGAAGGAAGCGCCTTTGCGGCTGAACTTCCATTCATCCATCAGATAAGCGAGCGGAACTTCAAAGAGGGAAATCATCGAGGTCAGAGCCGCGACAAGAAGGCAGCCGTAAAAACAGACTGCAAACACATTGCCTAAAGGAATGTGAGAGAACACTGCGGGCATTGTAATAAAGGTGAGTCCGGGACCCGCAGACGGATTAAGACCGAAGGCGATAACGGGAGGAATAACCATCAGTCCGGCAAGAATGCAAGAGATGAACGCCAGAACGGCAACCCAAATCGCTGAAGAGGGAATGTCTTCCGAGTGGTGAATGTATGAGCCGTAAGTAATCATAATACCCATGCCGACGGATAGGGAGAAGAAAGTAAAGCCCATCGCATTCAGCAGAGAGTTTGCCGTCACTTCGTCCCATCTCGGCGAGAAGAGGAACTTCAGTCCTTCCATGGCGCCGGGCAGTGTAAGACCGCGGATAATCAGGACAACCATCAGCACAAAAAGAAGCGGCATAAGAATCTTGGAGATTCTTTCAATTCCCTTATTGACACCGAAGATCAGAACACCGGCAGTGATGGCAAGGAAACCTGTCTGATAAACAATTGCGGAAACAGGAGAACTGACGGTAAGTTTGAATGTTTTTTCAAGCAGTGCAAGGTCGCTTGAGGCGGCGTTTCCGCGGATCGCTTCAAAGAGGTAGGTCAGACACCAGCCGCCTACGGTACTGTAGTAGGTCATAATGACAAAGGCGGTCAGCACACCGATAAATCCCAGCGGAATCCAGGCTTTGCCCGCGATTCGTTTAAAACTGGTGACCACGCTGCCGCGTCCGGCTCTGCCGATAATCATTTCTGCCATGATCAAAATGACGCCGAAGAACAGTACCATGGCGATGAACGGCAGAATAAAAGCTGAACCGCCGTTGGCACCTGCCATGTAGGGGAATTTCCAAATAGCACCGAGGCCGACAGCCGAGCCGGTCGCAGCTAAAACAAAGCCTATTTTGGAGCTCCAATTGGAGCGAGCATCAGACATTAACTACTCCTAATTTCTTCTTTTGGTGAAAAACATCTTCGATTATGGATGAAAACACGGATTAAATTCGCTAAAACCGCTACTAATTGCTGTAATTGCCGCAAAATGAGGAAAAAATACTTTTATCGTGGGCAATTAGAAAATTAGAGACAGCAGAAAAACAGTAACTGCGGCTCTGATCACGTACATAGGTAGTGATATGTCGCTTATCTCAAATGGAATAAGTAGTTGTACTAATCATTGGCAGGATAATGCTCTAAGAATAAAAATGATTCGGCAATAAAAACAGCAAAAAATGTCAGTATTTCTATTGATTTAAGGATGCGTATGGTTTACTATGAGCACGTGGTTTGAGGTGGTTGTGTAAAAACAACCGTTTATCCTGGTTGGAAACCCTGCTCACAAGCTGAGCAGGTTTTTTTGACCTTGTTGCCGACATCCGCTGCCGCCCAAAAGTAATATAGCGTCCGTCAAATCGCTTTTAGAAGACGTTTAAAGCTAAAATTTTCCATATACACATTAATTAATGAGGCGGATTGTGTCTGAGAACACTTTTGATCAAACGCTTGATGTTAAAGGACAGAAATGTCCGAAGCCGATGCTGAAAACTAAAAAGGCGCTGGCGAAGATGGAGCCGGGGCAGACGCTGCTTGTGCTTGCCACCGATCCGCATGCGGTCCGCGACCTAAGTCAGTTTGCCGATCAGACCGGAAATAAAATGCTTTCTTCCTGTGAAAACGACGGGATTTACGAAATTCTCATGCAGAGAAAATCGGAAAGCTGATTCTCATAAGAGAGGAGAAATCATATGTCTCACTTAACCGACCGTATTCCGCTTCTTCCTGAATCTGCGGCAGCCGTCCAAGCGGTTCTTAATGATCCGAAAGTAAAGAAAGTGCTGGAGCAGGCCGTCTCCAAGGAAATCTTTACGATTGAGGAGCAGATTGAGATCTGCGAAGTTCCCGCGCCTCCGATGCGGGAACAAAAAAGAGCGGAATTAATCACGCAGAAAATTCGACGCTACGGTCTTGAGGCGGAGATTGATCCTGTTGGGAATGTTATCGCCCGTTTCAAAGGCGTTGAGCCTGACGGTCCGGTTTGCGCCGTGACAGCGCATATGGACAACAGCTTCCCTGAGGGCACGAACACCTCGGTGCGCCGCCAGAGCGGAAAACTTTTTGCGCCCGGTATTTCGGATGCGTCCCGAGGACTCGCCTGCATGCTGCAGGTGATCCGTATGCTGGTGAACTCCGGTGTCCAAACGAAAGGAAGGAGACATCCTCTTTATCGGAACGGTCGGGCAGGAAGCGGAAGGCGATCTGCGCGGCGTCAAGCGTATTTTCTACAGCTCCGGCATTCATATCGACGGAGTATTGGTCATTGACGGGGCTGATCCCGGACGAATCCTTTACGGATCCACCGGATCTAAACGCTATAAGATTGAATACACCGGTCCCGGCGGTCACAGCTTCCTGAATTTCGGTCAGTATCCGAGCGCGACACAGGCGCTTTGTCGGGCAGGGACGATGCTTTCGGATCTGGAGGTGCCGCAGGAGTCGAGAACCACTTTTGCGCTTGCCACAATGAAAGGCGGATCTTCCGTTAACGCAATCGCCGAGCATGCTGAATGCGAGGTGGATTTGAGAAGCGAAGACGCTCAGGTGCTCGATCGTTTGGTTAAGGAGGCGCTGCCGCTCTTTGAACTCGGCGCACAATTGGAAAACGCGCGCTGGAAAGTCACGGATCCTTTCCTGCAGATTACGTGCAAAGTGACGCCTATCGGTTATCGTCCTGCCGGCAGTCAAAAGCCCACGAGCCCTGTGCTTCAGGCCGCTCGCGCCGCTCAGGAGGAGCTTGGAATCGAAATGACCGCCTATATGAGCGCTTCAACCGATCAAAATGTGCCGATGTCCATCGGAATTCCCTCAACAACACTTGGCGCAGGCGGCCGGGAAGGGTTCAACCACTCGCTCTCCGAATGGTATGAGCCGGTTCGTTCCTTTGAAGGTCCTCAGCTTTGCCTGCTGACCGCGCTGACACTGATCGGTATTGACGGAGGAGCCGCGCCTCTGCTGCCTGTTTACACGGCATCTCCCGCCGCGGAGTGGCAGGACAGTCTCTAGCGAGATAAAGAATCGGCTGCCTTGGGCAGCCGATTTCAGAATTTAGAAAGGATTGTGCGCGGTGTAGATTTGCATGCCGTTTGAGAGCACGGTTATCTTATCCGGCGATTTATTGGCGACGATCTGGGCCTCAAATTTGTCCTTATCAACACGCGTATAAGCCTTTCTCGGCACAAACATCTGAACGAGCGCGCCGATCTGAGGCTCTTTGCCCAAGAGGTTCAGATTCAAAGACGCAAACTGCGGTTTATCCGGAAGCCAGCGCAGATCACCCGACATATTCAGTTGGTATGCCTTAGTCTTTATGACGGTTGGATTCAGCTTCAGCCAGACGTCGCCGCTGAGGAACGAATTACCTAAACGTTCAAGCGCATCTCTTGAAACTGCGGCTTCATCTCCTATAAGTAGATTCGTGACCGCATCGTACATTTCCGGATCATTGGGAATATGAGTCTCAATCTGAGGATTAGCGCTTTCAATTGTGGATTTCAAACCGCTGATGCGTGCGGACAGATTCTGCAGATCAATTTTAGAGATCTGCGTAATTTCTGAAGGCTTTTTAGTGAGTGCAATGTCAAAAGAGACAGATTCAATCTTGATTGTGTCTTTTCCGTTAACCGTAGAGAGCCCGTTGAGAGCAGCTGAGAAATTTGAAGATTCGGAACCTTGAGAAGTCAGCCTGCCTGTGATTGAGCCGGACTGAATCACCTCTGTCGGCGAGAGACGCAGCGCGAAATTTTGAATATCAAAGACCGCATTGGCAGAATTGAATTTTAGATTTCCATCAGAACTGCTGGCCATATCCGGCAAAGCTTTTAGACTGACTTTACCGATATCAAGCGCGGTGCCTGCAGATTCGTCTCTGGCCGAGAAAGGTTTGGACGCAAATTCCAGCACTTTAGGGATGAAACGATAATTTAAATCGACAGTGAGTGTCGGGTCGGCGCTCTTGATTGCTTCGTTAAAAAGCGGCTGAGAGCTTGCCGCAAGCATCTTCATATTCGCGTGCGGCTTAAGACCGAAACTAACGCTGCCGCCAAAATGCACATCACCCTTATTTAAGATGAATTCGCGGCCGAAGATCGAAGAATTCGAGATCTCAACTGAGACATCTTTAAAGTTCTCGCCGAGGTAGCGAGAAGGATTTTCAGCGAATTGATCAAAGTGCGAAGCCTGGGTATGGATAAGAAATCCGTATGCTGCAGAGCAGACTAGGGCAGCGGCGACGACGCCGGTACCGATTTTTTGAGCGGTGTTCATAACTTCCGGAGCAGATATAAAAAAACGCGGCAGACTGAGCGTCCATGACACGGCGGCTTTTGATGAACCGCTATTGCGTGACGCCTCCAGCTACCTCTCCACCCAAATTATTGTACCACCCGCCCTTCGGATCGGGCGCCTGACTCTCATTGGGTACATTGTCCGGCTCGGCAAAGAACTTATCAAGCGAAATCTTATCCTGAATAACTTTAATACACCGGTAAAAGAGCTGTTCATCAAGCTTATCGAGACCAACAAATTCACCCTGGAAGGTGTAGGCGGCCCGTGAGATTTCAAACGACTTTTGTTTGTAGGGGGCGTTGGGTTCGTCGGCAATCACGCCGCTTTGGACAAAGACGCTTTCCTCCTGAATGCCGGAAGTCACTTTTTTATCCGAGGAATTGATAAATGTGATTCTCATCTTTCCGACCTTGCGCTCCGTCCAGCGCAGTGTCGGAAGGATTGGAATGTAGCGGGTTCCCGGGTCTTCCGCGGAATCGGAAATTTCTACAAAGACGGTGCCGTCGAGCCCTCTGTCATTGATTACGGCCAACCCTGAGGATTCAAAGAGTTTTGACAGCAGTTTATTTAAATCTTCCCGATAGAGCCATTCGACGGAGTTTTCTAAAACCCCCGCGGAATCGAGATCGAGTCCCTGAATGATGATACGGGTTTTAAGTGAGAGGTTAAGCGGAACTTCCGGCCTTTTGATTTGATCGGGTTCGGTTAGCTGAGAATTGACGTCAAACCAGCCGTGTTTCGGGGTGGCGACAGAGATTCCGGTCGAAGCCAGTCCGAGTAGAGAGCAGCCCTGAAGCATCAGGCAGCAGACGGCAGCGGCGGCAAGCTTTCTCATAGTTATTTCTCGTCGACTCGTTGTGGATGAGAGGCTCTAGTATATACGTATCATTGGAATTTCCAATGAGTACTTTCGCAAATAAAGGAAAGGGCGTCCGAGGACGCCCTTTGATCAGAGACTTACGCAATGCACGGCATTGCCAAGCCGATTAGTACAGACCGATGATCTTCCACCAAGCCATACCGACGGTGAGCCAAATCACCACGTTAACCGTTGTGATGATAAAGCCGTTTCTCCACCATTCACCCTGAGAAACGTAGCCGGCGCCGAAGTAGACCGGGCCGCAGCCGTTACCGTAGTGGGTCAGAGAGATCGGGAGGTTGGCAAAGCAGCCGAAGGTGATCGCGACCAGGAGAGCCGGAACGCCGCAGGCGGCCGCAACTGCAACGAATGCAGCGTACATCGCGGAAATACGCGCTGTAACGGAAGCGAAGCAGTAGTGCGAGTAGATGTAAATCAGCGAGATGACCACGAAGGATGTGATCCAGCCGAGGTTGGCGGCAGCGATTGCGCCGCCGATCATCTTGGCGAGCCAGGCGATAAAGCCAGATTTTGCCAAGGCGGTTGCCAGAGCGACGAGGCCTCCCATCCAGAACATAGCATCCCAAGCGCCTTTTTCGGAGAGGATGTCTTTCCAGTCAAGCACTTTGCAGATCAGCATGATTGCGACAGCAAGCATGGCGACCGGTGTCGCGCCGAGTTTTGTCCAGCTTCCGGTTGCCCAGAGGATGAGACACATGACGAAGACGAAGGCAAGTACTTTTTCCTGAAGGTTCATCGGGCCCATCTTCTGCAGTTCGCTGACAGCGAGGTCGTGCGCACCGGGGATTGCCTTGATTTCAGGAGGAGAAAGCTTGAGCATCAGAAGCGGGACGAGGAACAGGGAGATCAGACCCGGGACGATAGCAGCGATGGCCCAGCCCATCCAGGTGATTTCAACACCGACAGCAGACGCGGCTAAGCCGACGCAGAGCGGGTTTCCGGCCATGGATGTCAGGAACATCATGCAGGTGACCGCGTCAGTGTGATAACCGACCTGCATCAGGTATTTACCGATCTTGCCGGCTGTGGGTCCGGGTTCGGAACCGAACGCGCTGGCAAGAGACTGAACGATCGGATAGAAAACGCCGCCTCCTCGTGCGGTTGCCGAAGGCATCGCCGGAGAAACGATCAGCTCGGAGAGCGCGATCGAGTAGCCGAGAGAGAGGGAAGAACGGCCGATGTATTTGATGATCAGGAACGCGATTCTTCTGCCAAAGCCGGTTTTAATAAAGGCTCGGGAGAGGAAGAAGGCGCAGACGATCAGCCAAATTGTGCCGTTGCCGAAGCCCATCAGGGCCTGACCGGTTTTGAGGACGCCGGTGATCGCGCAGAAAGTTAATGCGATGAAAGCGACGGCACCCATTGAAATCGGCTGAAGAATAAAGCCGGCGATAGTGGCCGCAAAGACCGCGAACAGATGCCATGCGTTAGGCGTTAGGCCTTGAGGAGTCGGTATAAACCAAATCACAAAGCCGATAGCCAAAACGATGATCCAGCTTCTTAGGGATTTGCTCATTTTGTATCTACCTGTTGGTTGTTATAAGGATTTAGTGTTATTACATTTGTTAAGGTTTATTAACAAATCGTAACAAGGCTGATTGTATTCCTACTCTTGGTATTTCAACACTCTACAAAGGGTAATCCCGAATAATTCTCAGGCAATTCATTTGTTCAGCAAAGAAATCGTTTTGCTGACACGGTGTTTACATTTTTTTACCTGAATTAAAGTAGCGATGACTCAATAAGTTAAAAGCTTTTGGCTTTCAGAGGGTCTCAAAAAAGGGTATTTCGACTTGCACGATTTTTGAATCTCTGTAGAATTCGCTTCACCTCGAAACGAGAGTTAGAGCGAGGAGTGGTAGTTCAGTTGGTTAGAATACCGGCCTGTCACGCCGGGGGTCGCGGGTTCGAGTCCCGTCCACTCCGCCAGAATTCAAGAGCCCGGGTTTCCGGGCTTTTTCATTGCTCCTAATGGGTGAATAAGTCGCCCGATCCCGCCTTACAAGACTATCTTCTGACTTCAGTAATCGTAGTAATTCAAGGAAGTCAAAATGAACAGTGGTCTTACCTTTGAGACGATTTTCCTGATCTTCCTTCTTGGAAATATCGTCTTGAGTTTTTTTCTTTATTTAAGACAAGTCCGGCTCATCAATCAGGAGAGAGGACGGATCCCTCACGTTTTCGCCGGTCAGGTTTCCATTGAGGCGCACCAATCGGCTGCGGATAAATGTCTGCGGATTGATCAGCTTTATGAAATCAGGCATATCGTGTTTCTGCTTCTTGTCTTTATTCTTTCGTTCTGCGGTCTTTTGCCATGGCAGGCCTCGGTGACGACAGAATTTTTCGGTGACGGCGTTTTTGCTCAGACAGCGGTTGTGCTCGAAGTGGCTGCGCTCTTTCTGATTGTGGACGCTCTGTTTGCGGTTTCTTCGCAAAGCGGAACCGGAGGGCTGTATTTCTCGGCCCTGAGTAATCGGCCGCTTGCGCTCCTAATTGGTTTAGTGAGCGGACTTATTTTATTAACAGTGACATTTGCGCTGTGGGACTCAGAAACGAAGGGCTGGTGGCTTTGGTCGTGGCTGATATCTGCGTTTTTAGTACCGGCTTCCGTTTGGCTATATGAAGTGCTTGCTTTTAGAGGCAGGCCAATGCCGGAGAGTCCGCTGAAGGATCGTCTTAATGAATTTCTCACTAAAGCCGGATTTGTTTCCGGCAGTGTTTTTCTTTCGGACCGCTCTGCCGCTTCGCGGCCCGTGCGGATTGTGGGTTTAGGTAGCGCACGAAAAATTATTCTCGAGTCACGGCTGATTGATCAGCTGACTCCTTTAGAGACAGAGGCGCTGATTGCCATTGAGATCGGCCGAACCAAGTACTGCTCTGCCGTCAAAGCTTCAGTGATCTTTATGTTCCTTTCCTTCTTCTTTTTCCTCTTTCTTGAGCTTGCGGTGCAGCAGCCCTGGTTCTATCAGGGGCTCGGCGTAAATCCGTCTGAAGGAATCGGACATGGAGAAGCGTTTGTCTTATACAGCATGGCAGTATTTGTCTTCATGTTTCCGCTGATTCCGATCAAGAATCTCTTCATGCGGAGTGTGGAAGAGAATGCGGAGCGTTTTTCCGTCAAGCTTTTGGATTGGAACTCTATGATCAGCGCGATAGTCAAAGCGTTTGCCGATAAGGCCGGGTCAATTGCGGCCGATCCGCTGTATAGTATTTTTTATATCTCTCATCCGGACGAACTCTGCCGCATTAAAGCGATCCAGAGAATGGCGCCGAGGCATACGCGTCAGAGAGATTCCTGGCTTCCGAATGCATAACGAATAGGGCGGTAACAGGAATTTTGAAACTGAAGAAATAAAATTTTACAAGTGCTTTTCGTCTTCAAGTTGCGAAAATTTTTCGATAAGGTAGAATCTCGTTTTCTCGATGACGTGAGTCGTTGAGAAGACAAATGGAGTGGTAGTTCAGTTGGTTAGAATACCGGCCTGTCACGCCGGGGGTCGCGGGTTCGAGTCCCGTCCACTCCGCCAAAATTCCTGAGCCCGGATTTATCCGGGCTTTTCCATTTTCGGTCTAATCGCCAAGCAGAGCGGGTCAGTCCGGAAGCCCTGAAGAAAAGCTGAAACAGACGACAGTATTTCGAGTTTGATCGTCTTCATGCAGCTGAAATCGTGCCGTTTAAGGTATCCGGCAAAACCTATACCAAAAGATCAGACCGACATTTCCCGAGTCATCGATATCTTTCACTGCCTTCTAAGAAAACAGCCGGAAGCCCCGTTATGGGGCCTCCTACGTCATTTAAGACGCAGCTGACAACTAGCGGAACCAATTGTCAGCGACCACCGAAATAATTAACACCAGCAGTGCAAGAGGCACTGCCGCTTTAACCTTGAAGGTGAATCCTTCTCGGCTTATTTGTGTTAATATTCTACGGAGGATTGCGAGGATTTTCGACGTCGCATCGCTTTCTCTCCTAAGTATGACTACGGCTCGATTGTTGCATCAGTTGAGCCGTTGTCGTTTTACGGGGCCAAAACGGACACCCGTACCGCCTTTCATCCTTTTTTTTAAAACCTGAATTCCGTGCCCTCTAGGTGATAAATCTTGGAGGCACGGCTATCTTCAGAGCTTCTATCGTCGCTCTTAGTTTCTTGGGGATTAGGTCCCAGTAAAAAGAGTTTTCTTCGTCAGATTTCCTGCTGGTTACGTC
>NZ_WSRP01000034.1 GCF_009767915.1 Parasutterella muris | reverse complement strand
ATGAATCCCTCCAGGTAGATTATATAATTATAATCTATTAAATCAGTTAAAATAATGCCCAATGCCCGGTTTACGGGCAATTTGGGCACTGTGTGTAACTACTAGTAATATTTATGATCTAGTTTTTGGGAATTCAGGAGCAAAAAGCCGAGCTCCACGCTCGGCTTTTTGCTGTCTGACTTCTCGAAGGACGCTCTAGTGAGCCGCTTCCCAGTTGTCGCCTGATCCGACTTCGGCGATCAGCGGAACATGAAGCGTTACAACGGAATCCATGATCTTCGGAAGATTTTCCGTGACCAATGCCACTTCGTCTTCAGGAACTTCCATGATCAATTCGTCATGAATCTGAAGAATCAGCTTGCTCTTGAGCTTTTTGTCTTCAATCCATTTCTGAACCGCAATCATGGAAAGCTTGATCAAGTCTGCCGCTGAACCCTGCATCGGCGCATTAATGGCGGCTCGCTCCGCGGCAGCCCTGCGCATACCGCCCGCACGCATGTCCGGAAGCCAAAGCCTTCTGCCCAGCGCTGTTTCAACATAGCCCTGTCGATCGGCCAGCGCTTTAATCCGGTCCATATAGTCGCGAACGCCCGGATAACGCGCAAAGTACTTTGTAATGTAGTTCTTAGCGTCCTGACGATCAATGCCGAGATTCTTCGCAAGCCCGAAAGCGCTCATACCGTAAATCAAACCAAAGTTAATCACTTTGGCGATTCGTCTGTCGTTCGGCGTTACCTGATCACGCGCCTTACCAAAAACTTCCGCCGCTGTGGCCGTATGAATATCCGCATTATGCCTAAAAGCGTCCACCAGCCCCGGATCCTCAGAAAGATGCGCCATGATACGCAGCTCAATCTGGCTGTAGTCCGCACTGATCAGCTTGCAGCCGGGCGCGGCGATAAACGCTTCCCTAACCTTGCGTCCTTCCTCTGTGCGGATCGGAATGTTCTGCAGATTCGGGTTTGTTGAGGAGAGACGACCCGTCACAGCAACCGCCTGCTCAAACGTCGTGTGAATGCGGCCATCTTTCTTATCCACCATATGCGGAAGTTTTTCCGTATAGGTTGTCATGAGCTTGCTCAATGTACGGTATTCCAGTGCGATCTTGGCGAGCGGATAGTCCGCCGCAAGCTCGGAAAGTACCTCTTCACTCGTAGAGTAGTTGCCGGAAGCCGTTTTCTTGGGCTTTGAGTCCGCGATCATGACGCCCATTTTGTCAAACAGAATTTCGCCCAGCTGCTTCGGAGACGAAAGTTTAAAAGTCTCTCCTGCGGCCTCGTAAGCCTTCTCTTCCAGTTCTTTCAGCTGAGCCTGAAGTTCTGCCGTTTGTTTATTGAGAAGCATGGAGTCAATCAAAACTCCGTTCTGCTCCATCTTAAAGAGCACCAGAGAAATCGGAAGTTCAATATCCCGATAAATCGATTCCAGCTTCTTATCGTCTGAAAGCGCTTTATTAAAGAGGCGATTCAGTCGGGCTATGACATAAGCCCTTTGAGAAGCAAACTCAGCTGTTTTTTCCGTACCGACGTCACGGAAAGACTTCTTCTTGGCTCCTTTGCCTAAAAGAGATTCCTCGTCTGCGAGCTCATACTGAAGCCAGTTCATCGCAAGCTTTTCGATCGCGTGCGAGCGATGCGCTTCCAAAACATAACTCTGAAGCATGACATCGTCCTGCATGCCTTCCAGCGTCAGACCGACGTTGGCAAAAACATGGCGAGTCTGCTTAATGTCATAGCCCGCTTTGCCAAGCTTGGGATTATTCAGCACATTCTTAAAAATATCGCCAAACACTTCCGGCGCAATCGCGTCACTCATCAGAATGTCGTCTTCTATCGGGACGTACCAGCTCTCACCGTTTTCTCTGCCAAATGCGGCGCCCAAAGGCTGAAGACTCTGCTGTCCCTCGCCTTCACTAATCACATACATGGAAATCTCTTCCTGACCTGCGAGCTTTTCTAGATGCTGAGCGAGTTCTTTAGCCTGAGTCTCATCCTGAATAATCGTGAGTTTCCGCTCGGGCGCGGCCTGAGACTCCGAAGCAAAGAGATCCAGCGTCTCGCCTTCAATCGGAGCCGCGCCGACCACAGCGCGTTTAGAGGCTGAAGAAGCAGAGTCCAGAGATTTAACCTCGCCCGCGGCCGAAGATTTTTTCAGCTCGCGAGCCCAGGTTCTGAATTCGAGCTTGTTGTAGTAATCCATCAGCTCTTCGCGATTGGGTTCCCGCAGCCTGAGCGTTTCAAAGGTCGGCACCTCCTCAGACAAATCCGCGTCGGTTTTAATCGTCACCAGTGCGCGCGCGGTCGGTAAGAATTCGAGTGAATTACGAAGATTTTCTCCGATCTTGCCTTTAATTTTGTCCGCGTTCTCAATCACGCCGTCCATCGAACCATATTCATTGATCCACTTAACAGCGGTCTTCTCCCCGCACTTAGGAACACCCGGTACGTTATCGATCTTGTCGCCCATCAGCGCAAGATAGTCAATGATCCTGTCGGGCGGCACGCCGAACTTCTGAATAACGCCTTCTGTGTTCATCCAGGTATTATCTTTGCCCATTGTATTAATAAGGATGACGTCCTCATTAACAAGCTGGGCATAATCTTTGTCACCTGTGGCAATCACGACGGTGAAGCCTTCGGCGGTCGCTCGCTTGGCCAGTGTACCGATCGTGTCGTCGGCTTCAATACCGGGAACCTGAAGAAACGGAATTCCTTCCTTTTTCACGCCTTCAAAAATCACAGGGATCTGAACCGCTAATTCTTCCGGCATAGGCGGCCGGTTGGCTTTGTATTCGGGATAGATGTCAGAGCGGAATGTCTTTCCCTTCGGATCAACCACGCAGGCCACGTACTCGGTCGGCACATCCTTCATCAACACGCGAAGCATGGATAAAAAGCCACGGATCGCATTTGTGGGGCGGCCGTCGGAAGTCGTCAGAGGCGGTACCGCATGGTACGCACGGAAGATAAAGTTGGATCCGTCAATTAATAAAAGCGTTTTTTTCAAGATTCCTCCGACAGTCACAGTTCACACAGATTGCCGAATAGATTAACAAATCAGGTTAATTTTTGCGATTTTAGACACCTGAACGGGTATCTACGGATATTTTTATACAATTATCAAAAATATTTTTAAAAAAGACTTTTTTAAACATATTTAATTAAAAATAAAATATTTTTAAAAATAATTAATAAAAAATGTGATATATTTCCGCTATAAAATCAATTGAGTGAGATAACCAAAATGGCAGAGTTAGACGATTTATTGAAAGAAAGAGAAGCGCTGGAGGAGAGAATTAAAGAAGTCTCACGCAGGGACCGCCTTGATGCTTTAAATACCTGCAGAGACCTTATTAAGAAATTTGATTTCCAGCCCGCCGAACTCGGTTTAAAACGGATTATGCGCAAGGGAGCGGCTGTGCCGAAATATATGGGCCCCAACGGACAGACCTGGGCCGGCAGAGGCCGCAAACCGGTTTGGCTTCAGGAAGCTGAACTGCAGGGAAAAACGGCTGACGATTTCAAAATAACCTCCCTAGCAGAAATTATCGGCGATTAACCGAATTTTAATAAAAAGGTCCCAAACGGGACCTTTTATTTTTTATCTCAATTTGTTTGTTTAATTAACAAATTCACATGGTTATATCAGTGTGTAAATAATTTCTATCTCGTCCCATTTAATAAGTAGTATTAGAAAAATCATTTTTTATCGATAACAATACAAATCTTCAGGAAATTCCGCATAAAAAAATATTTTTGTGCAAATCTTTTTTTTGTTCAAAAAAACTGACAAATTATCTCGAAGTGTTGAAAAGGTTACCCAACAAACCTATCCTTTCGATATTACAAACTAATCATTATCAGGAGAATCCCATGGACAACCCCGTCCGACAAGACGTCTGTTTCCCGGAAATCACAGCAATGTATGACGAGCTGAAAGAGTTCCGCCGAGATATTCACGCTCATCCGGAATGCGGCTTTGAGACAGAAAGAACGATTGGCAAAATTCGCGAATTCCTTCTCAGCCACGGCGTTGCGGAAAAAGACATCGATACGACCACGAGCAAAGGCTCTCTCTTTGCGCTCATTGAAGGCAGCGAGCCGGGTAAAACGGTTGCTCTTCGTGCCGATATTGATGCGCTCAAGATGAAGGACTTCGGCGGCAAACCATGGTCTTCTCAAGTTGAAGGGCGCTGCCACGCCTGCGGCCACGACGGTCACCAGACCTGGCTCCTCGGCGCCGCGGCCTACCTTGCAGCTCACCGGGATTTTGCGGGACGCGTGCTTTGCGTCTTCCAAGCGGCTGAAGAAACCGGTCAGGGTGCGCTTGCAATCGTCAACAGCGGTGCGCTCGAAAAATATCAGGTCGCAGAAATCATCGGAGCGCACGATGAACCAGGTCTCAAAAAGGGACAGATCGGCTTTAAAGTCGGACATATCCAGGCCGCTTCCGACAGCTTCGCGATCAAACTGATCGGCAAGGGCACGCACGGAGGAAGACCCCATCAGGGCGTAGACCCTATCCCTGCCGCCTCTGAACTCTATCAGGCGCTCCAGACCATCGTTTCCCGCAAAGTTGATCCGCTTGAATCCGCTGTGGTTTCTATCTGCTATTTCTCAGCAGGCATGGTCGGCACATACAATGTGGTGCCGGGAGAAGTCCAGCTTGGGGGCACTGTAAGAACATTTCTTCCCGAGCTCAGAGATTTATGCGAAACAACCATCCGCAGAATGGCTGAAGGAATCGCTCTGGCGCACGGCCTCACGGCTGAAGTTGACTACATCCGTCTTATTCCGTCGGTAAATAATGACAAGGAAATGACAGAATCCGCCATTAAGCTTGTCACTGAAATGCTGGGAGAAGAGAATGTAAACCCGTCCATCGGACCTTACATGTCCAGTGAAGACTTCAGCCGCTATCAGGCAAAGATTCCTGGTACGATCTGCCGTATCGGCATCGTGGACGACGAACACAAAACGCCGCTGCACAACCCGAAATTCGACTTTAATGACGAAGTGCTTCCGCTTGCCTCCACAGTGCTGGCAAAACTCGCACTTTCTCGTCTGGCTAAGTAACAGATGTAGCAGGAGCCCGACAAATCAGGCTCCTGCTGAGATGAAAAGCTTGAGGTTAAACCACCGTTTTCAGTTTGTCCGCCTGCATCCAGGGCTGCGATCTTGTGTCGAGCTTTCCGCGTGTCTGATAACGCTGATAGCCGAGCATGAAGAGCGAGCGTCTGCGGGCGCCTTCTAAAGAAAGCGTAATGTTGTGCGGCGCAAATTTCTGAAAACGATGTCTGGTACCAAGTTTGTTCACGTCATCCTCCGGTTTCGACACCGGAATAATAAAACTTTTTCCGGCCGAAATGAGCATGTTTTTTTTCGCATGTTATCAAATTGCAACAAGGTAATTTGAGAGAGACTGAGACTCTGAGCTTTGAAGCTCAGGCGATGAAGCAAACCACTAATTCTCGGGTTGAATTACAATACCAAACTTAAAAACATATAGAAACATAACTAATCGGGACCTATGCACTTTCAAGAGATTAGACAAGCGGCCTCTCAAGGAACGATAAGTCTTCCGCCGCCCTCCAATTCGGAAGGGCTGGAGAATGAACTTATTCTAAAAACATGCCTTAAAGTTGTCCGCGAACTCTCCGATTTCAGATACAGCTTTGCCACTTCGCGCATCCCTGAAACTTCATCAAGACTGATGACGATTGTTGAGGCAAAGAATCAGCTCATGAAGCGGGATCATCAAGTCTCCCTGAGTGATTATTTTCTTTCGGAGATCGTCCCTAATCCGGGTGTAGAGTCTTTGGTGCTTCTCGACGATTATGTTAAAGCGCTTACCGTCGGAGCGGAGTCTGCGCCCTTCTCTCCGGTTTCTGTTAAAACCATCATTCAGATCGCAAACCAGTTTCCGGCGGACCAAATTACGTGGCGACAGAATAAAGACATCGGCGAGCGTCTTTTAGCTCCGGACACATTTCCGGACAGTAAAGCGGTTCAGTTTGAACTGGTTCGCTGGGATAATTACTGCCGCACACCGAACGATCTCGACCCGCTAGTGCATTCGCTTCTGTGCAATCTGTATTTCATGGCGATTGCGCCGCTTAGCCGTCACAATGAACGAATCGGTCAGATTCTTCTGCAGCTTTCGCTCATGGGCCGCGATCTTAATTCCCCAGCGCCCTGCATTCAGCTTGGCAAAGCGCTCGTCACCAATGCGCATTTTGGAATTGAGGAAAGGCTTTACGGTTTGCGCACGCGTCAGTGGTCGCCATATCTTCAGTACATGCTTCGCACACTGCTGAAAGCGACCTCGATGAGTATTGAACTGCTGCGCAGTATTGACCGTTTATACAATCAGACAGAAGACTATCTGAAGAATATCGGTCTGTCATCGCACATTGCTTTCCTACCGGCCATATTTATGCATCCGGCCTGCCGAACCGGTGAGCTTTCGAGCTACATCAATACACGTAGACAGGTCGCAAGTCACATTCTCAATGACTTAGCGCACGCCAATATTCTGTCCAGAACCGAGGACGGCCGCGATCGAGTCTTTTACAACAAACGTTTGATAGAGCTGCTTGAAAGCGACAATTACTCGTTTACGCCGCTGCCGACAGCGATTACACCGTTTATTCCGCTTTACCAGAAGGGCACGCCCGGAAGACAGCGCAAGTCTCTTAAAGAAGAGCCTGCGGAAGAATAACGCCTTCATGCTATCAGCCGGCTTAGATCAATGACATATTAAGTCAGCGGTTCAGAGAACAGTGACGGTCGACGCCGGCCATGAGAAAATCCTGACTATATTCTGAGCGGACATCACAGTCGCATCATCAGCCGACGAGTCAGCTTCAAAATCAAAAATCTATCATGAGGGGACTCGTGTTCTTCAACTATTCTTAGTCAGCCTCATCTCGCGCTGAAATCTAAATATTATGATAACCGCATCTAAATAATTCGATCATTCAATTACAGAGTAGATAAACGATTTTCATCATATCGATCTTGATTAATAAATCATCCTGTTCAGATTAATAGAAATTTATACATGCAACAGATAGAAATTTTGATTTATATAATTAAATAAATTGATATGAAATAATTCAATCAATATTGAAATAATAGTAATGAGACAGAATATATAGCTAATATTTATATCTATTGTACATATCATTATCTTATTGTTTACATCATCAGCATCCTGCTTTCATAGCTGTTCAATAAATACTAAACATAAAGAACTACACTCATCTATAAACAATAAGACAACATAATTATAATTTTTCTAAATAAATATTCAGACTTATCTTATAAAAATACTAGATTAGTTAAAAATTTCTAAACTGTATATCTATTTAATTTACATAATTTTTATAAAATTTTTCTCACATTAGCGAAGTATTTTATAGATATGTGACTATAACAATCAACGATACAAATATAACATATATTTACATTTAGTCATCCATTGTGCTTTAGCTAATTTATACAAATTATTTCTAGTTTTTTCAGATAGATATATCAGAGTACATAAAGTTAAAGTTTTACTTTAACTTTAGTATTTATATAGACATTATATCTATCACTATTCTTTATATGCTAAGACTTCGTATACATCATTTGTTTCTTATAGATATAATGATTTATCTAGTAACAATTTATTTACACAACCTGAACTTAAACGACGTTCCATGCTTCTTTTTTACTTTGAGCAGTAATCAAGATAAATAAAAACGGCTTCTTGATTTAATTCAAGAAGCCGTCTAATAACTGGATTTTTACGACTTAAAGGTCCGATATCTTTTTCTTCGCAATACGATATAAAAGGTCTTTTACACCTGATCTGTCGAACTTAATTTGAAGGACTAACTCCTCCCCTACCCCTTTTGTACTGAGCACGGTTCCCGCTCCAAATTTTTCATGAAGCAGACGATCACCGGATTTATATGGAGAACCATTGTCGATTTTTGCTCGTATTTTATTCTCTTGCTGTTTTTCTAATTTTCCGCCAAGTATGCCTTTTGCCCATTCAGGCATATTGGAATTGTAAGTGCGTCCTGATTCGCGGTAATTATTATTTGACCAATCGCTGCTTCCGCGACGGCTAAACTTGCTTCCGCGCGCAAAACCATAACCGGATCCGCCGCTGCTGTAGTCGTCAGAATCATCCGAGTCGGTATAGCCGGGTTTGGAAAGCCACTTGAGATTCTCTTCAGGCAGCTCCCTAAGGAACATGCTCTGAGAAGAATATCGGGTCGTTCCGTGCAGCATCCGTCGCTCGGCAAGCGTGATGTACAAATTCTTTCTTGCGCGTGTGATCGCGACATACATCAGTCTGCGCTCTTCCTCCAGATCCTTATTGCTGCCCATTGAGTTCCCGTGCGGGAACAGTCCGTCTTCCAGGCCGGTAATGAAAACCAGATTAAATTCCAAACCCTTGGATGCGTGAACTGTCATCAGCTGAACCGCGTCCTGATCCGCTTTGGCCTGATTTTCTCCGGCTTCCAGACTTGCGTGCGATAAAAAGCCCTGAAGCGCAGTCATATTCTCGTCGCGAACACTCTCCTCTTCATCTTCTTCATCAATCGCTTCGGCATCCACGTAACCGGTTGCCGCTGACGTCAGCTCGCGCAGATTCTCTAGGCGCTCAGAACCGTTAGGATCAAGCTCATACATTTCCTTCAGACCGCTCTTCTCTACCGTATAGTCGACAAACTTCGATAAAGGCAGCTCGTCCTTCTTCTCGCGCAGATCCTCAATAATGGCGCGGAAAACTTCCAGCTTGGCCGCGGCCGCCCCTTTGGCATAACCGCAGGCGTCATACAGAGAAATGCCGTTGTCGCCTGCAAAGTTAATCAGGGTTTCAATGGTCTTGGCACCGATTCCGCGGGCGGGCAGATTAACAACGCGCAGAAAAGCGGAGTCATCCGCGGTGTTTTCCGCTAAACGCATATATGAAATCGCGTTCTTAATTTCCGCTCGATCGAAGAATCGGAGGCCGCCGTACACACTATAGGGAATGCCCCGGCGCGTAAACTCGGCTTCCAAAACACGTGACTGCGCGTTTGAACGATAAAGGATCGCCATCTCTTTATAGGGCGTCCCTAAATCCGCATACTCTTTTACCGTATCCACCACGTAAGCGGCTTCATCCACGTCTGAAGGCGCGGAATACACCCGGACTTTGTCGCCTTCACCGGCCTCTGTCCAAAGCTTCTTGCCCAGTCGCTGAGAATTGTTGGCGATCAGACCGTTGGCCGCGTCCAGAATATTTCCCTGCGAACGATAGTTCTGTTCCAAACGAATCGGCTCTCCGATTTTGAACTCACGCACAAAGTCCTGCATGTTGCCGACATTGGCGCCTCGGAACGCGTAAATCGACTGATCATCGTCGCCGACCGCAAATACACTGTTGGGACGACGCCCAGGCTCACCAATGCCGGAAAGCAGCTTGATCCAGCGATACTGAAGCTTGTTGGTGTCTTGGAACTCGTCAATCAAAATGAAATGGAACCGATTCTGATAGTGCTCAAGAATCAGCGGATGGTTTTTAAGAAGTTCGTAACTTCTTAAAAGCAGCTCCGCGAAATCACAGGCGCCTTCACGAATCAGAATCTTTTCATATAAGTCATAGATCTCTCTAAAGGCAGAGCCGCGCTGGAAATTAATGGGCGCGTCTTTGGCTCTGAGCCCTTCTTCTTTACAACGGTTGATATAGTTCTGGACTTCTCTCGGCTTGAATTCTTCATCGGAAATGCCGTTGGCCTTCATAATGCGCTTCACCGCGGAAAGCTGATCACTCTGATCAAGAATCGCGAACGAAGCCGGCAGCCCCGCTTCATTGTGGTGCAGACGCAGCATGCGGTTGCACAGCCCATGGAAGGTACCGACCCACATCGCGCGCACATTCACCGGCATCATGGTCGATAAACGCGTCAGCATCTCTTTGGCGGCTTTGTTGGTAAAAGTCACCGCTAATATCTCACTGGGATAAGCCATGTCCGACTGAAGCAGATAAGCAATTCGGCTCGTCAGAACACGCGTCTTCCCGGATCCGGCGCCCGCTAAAATCAAAGCTGATTTTTCACCGAGCGTCACCGCAGCTTTTTGCTCCGGATTCAAAGAGTCTAAGAGATCATTCATATCGTTTCTTCTTTTTTAAAGATGCGAAAGTCTAGCAAACGATTCTGAAGACTGCCTTGAGAAAGACGCGCAAGTTTTACGCTTAGCCCTGAATTCCGCGCTGAGGAACTATTTTTCCGGGTATGTAACGAGCGGTATCTATATATTAGAGGCACACGCTCCTTTGACTTCGCAAATCCTCTATGGACGAGACGGATAACCTATAATTGACTCATTTTCTAGTTCGACAAGTTAATGAGTCTCATGAGAGAAACATACGATCCCGCGGAGGTTGAATCCGTACAACAAGCCCATTGGCGCAAGAACGATGTCTATCGAGCGGTTGAAAACGCATTAGACGCCAACGGCAAACCTAAGAAAAAATTCTACGTCTGCTCCATGCTTCCTTACCCTAGCGGCAAGCTGCACATGGGACACGTCCGTAACTACACGTTAAATGACGTCATGTACCGCTATCTGCGTATGCGCGGTATGAACGTCATGACCCCGATGGGCTGGGACTCCTTCGGCCTGCCCGCTGAGAACGCCGCGATTGCTAAAAAAGTCGCGCCCTCCAAATGGACCTTCAGCAACATCGCGGATATGAAGTCGCAGATGGAGCCGCTCGGCCTCGCTTTTGACTGGTCCCGTGAAGTGACCACCTGCAAGCCCGATTACTACCGCTGGAATCAGTGGATGTTCCTCAAGATGCTCGAAAAAGGCATCGCATACCGCAAGACTCAGATCGTTAACTGGGACCCGGTTGACCATACCGTACTCGCCAACGAACAGGTGATCGACGGAAAAGGCTGGCGAAGCGGCGCTCCGGTGGAAAAGCGTGAAATCCCGGGCTATTACCTCGGTATCACTCAGTACGCCGAAGAACTGCTCAAGGACCTCGATCAGCTCGAGGGCTGGCCGGAACAGGTCCGCCGTATGCAGGAACATTGGATCGGAAAATCCTACGGCGTCAATTTCGCATTCCCCTATGAAATCGACGGCGAAAAGAAAGAACTCCGTGTCTACACCACCCGCCCCGATACCATCATGGGCGTCACCTTTGCCGCAATCGCCGCGGAACACCCGCTTGCGGAAAGACTCGCAAAAGACAAACCCGAACTGCAGGCCTTTATTGAAGAATGCCGCAAAGGCTCTGTCTCCGAAGCCGATATGGCTTCAATGGAAAAGAAAGGCGTCAGAACCGGCTTCTTTGTGAAGCATCCGCTCACCGGAGAACCAGTTGAAGTCTGGATCGGCAACTACGTCCTGATGTCCTACGGCGAAGGCGCTGTCATGGGCGTACCGTCTCATGACGAACGCGATTTCGCTTTCGCGCTCAAGTACGGTCTGCCCATCACACAGGTCATCGCTAAAGAAGGCCATGAGTACGACAATACCGTCTGGCACGATTGGTATGCAGATAAGGAAGGTACCTACTGCATCAACTCCGGCAAGTACAACGGACTGAATTTTGAAGAAGCCAGAGAAGCGGTCGCTAAAGATCTCGAGGCGCTCGGACTCGGCCGACTTGAAGTTCAGTACCGTCTGCGCGACTGGGGCATCTCCCGTCAGCGCTACTGGGGCACTCCGATCCCGATCATTAACTGTCCGCACTGCGGCCCCGTTCCGGTTCCGGAAAAAGATCTCCCGGTTATTCTGCCGGACGACCTGATTCCTGACGGCTCAGGCAATCCGCTCGATAAGGACGAAAGATTCCTCAAGTGCACCTGCCCGAAGTGCGGCGCTGAAGCGAAACGAGAAACCGACACCATGGATACCTTCGTGGATTCCAGCTGGTATTACATGCGCTACTGCTCACCGGACTGCGAAACCGGTATGGTCGATGAACGCAACGATTACTGGATGCCGATGGATCAGTACATCGGCGGTATCGAACACGCGGTTCTGCACCTGCTCTACGCGCGCTTCTGGACAAAGGTCATGCGCGATCTCGGTCTCGTGAAGTTCGACGAGCCGTTTAAGCGCCTCTTTACTCAGGGTATGCTCACCTCCGAATGCTACTATCGCGAACTTCCGGGCGGAGGAAAGCGCTGGTTCTATCCGAGCGAGCTCGATATTGAATACGACCCGAAGGGACGCCCGATTAAGATTACAGCCAAAGAAGACGGTCTGCCCGTTATCAGCGGCGGCATCGAAAAGATGTCCAAGTCTAAGAACAACGTCGTGGAACCCTCCGTCATTATCGGCAAATACGGTGCCGATACCGCCCGAGCCTTCGTTATGTTTGCAGGACCTCCCGATCAGAGCGCCGCATGGAGCAATTCCGGCGCCGAAGGAACGTTCCGATTCATGCGCAGACTTTGGAATTTCGGCTACAGCTGCAGAGACATCATCGCGGAAAACATTCCGCTGAATGTGAACGAGCTGTCCCACGAAGATAAAGCTGTCAGACGCGATATCTATACTTCGCTCAAACAGGCCCTCTTCGATTTGGACCGCATGCAATACAACACCGTGGTCTCCGCCGCAATGAAGATGCTCAATACGCTTGAAGGCATCAAAAAGAGAGACGCCAAGGGAACGAAAGCGGTCATTAATGAATGCTTCTCCGTTCTTCTGAGAACCCTCTACCCGATCGCTCCGCATATTACAGCTCAGCTCTTCGAAGATCTCGGTTATCAGGATCGTATCGGCACCTCTATCCTTGACGCATCGGTTCCGGAAGTGGATACCAACGCGCTGATTGCCGATGAGATCAAATACGTGATCCAGATCAACGGTAAACTGCGCGGAGAAATCAATGTTCCTGCAGGCTCCGACAAAGCGACAGTCGAAGCTGCGGCCCTTGCCAATCCTGACGCACAGCGCTTCATGGACGGCAAACCCGCGCGCAAGATCATTATTGTTCCCAACAAACTGGTGAATATCGTCGTTTAACCCGCAGCGCGGCCGAGCCGGTCGATACCGGCCCGGCCCGTCTTAACCGAAGGTTTAATTTTGGCTAAAGTACGAACAGAATCCTCACACTCGGCTGCACTCAGCAGAAGAGCCTTTATCGCCGCCGGCGCGGCGGGTCTCTTCACGCTCTCCGGCTGCGGCTGGCATCTCAGAGGCAGACAGACGCTGCCCTTTTCAACGCTCTACATCGCAATGGGCGAGAATTCTTTGATCGCGGCGACAATCCGTCGCAACATTGAAGCCCAGACGAATGTGAAGGTCGTCAAGGTCCGTGATGAAGCGGAAGCGATTTTTGAATTTCTCGGACAGAACAGGGGGACCGCGGTGCTCGCATACAACTCGGAAGGCCGGGGACGTATCTACAGCCTGCGCTTAACAAATACCTTCCGTGTCGTCGCGCAAAACGGCAATGAGATCCTGCCCGCAACTCAGATCTACGCGACTCGCGAACTGATTAAAGACGAAAGCGACTACAACGGTATCGCCAACGAAGAGCGCCTGCTCTATGAAGAAATGCAGCAGGTCCTGATCCATCAGATGGTGGCGAGGATGGCGCACATCTCTGAGGAACAGTTCCGACTCGCAACGGAAACCAAAAAATAATGGCCGTCAGAAATTCTGTCGATCAACTACTTAAATCTAAAGCCGGCGGCGCTTTGCCGCCGCTTTGGTTTATTTTAGGAGACGAACCGCTGCTTGCGATCGAGGCTCAGGATTCCATTCGGCGCGCGGCTTTCGCAAACGGATATACCGAACGCAAGTCATTCTCGTTTGAAGGCAATGCCGATTACTCCGAACTCTACGAGGCGCTCGGCGATATGTCGCTCTTCGGAGAAAAATCCCTCATCGAAGTCACCTTTCCCCGCTCCACAATCGGCCGAAACGGCCCTGAGGCGGTAAAGGCAATGATTAAGGCGGCCGATGAGACCAAAATCGTGGTCGTCAGCCTTCTGCAATACGATTGGACAACCGAGAAGAAAGACTGGTTCATTGCGCTTAAAAATAATGCGAAATTAATCAGCGCGGAGCCGATCCCGAGAAATCGGCTTCCTCTTTGGATCACCGAACGGATTCAGGCTGTCAGCGGCCAGGCGCTCTCAGCAGAAGCCGCGGACTTTATCGCGGAAAAAACCGAGGGCAACCTGCTTGCGACACTGCAGGAAATCCAGAAACTCACACTGCTCTGCCAAAAACCGGAAATCGATCTCAATGATGTGATCGACGCCGTCTCCGATGTTTCGCGTTTTGATCAGGAAGCTCTTTTTATCGCGTTCCTCGAGGGCGACGCGGGCAGAGTTTCTAAAATTATCGATTCACTCGAAGCGGAAAACATTCAGATCCCCTCCTTCCTTTGGCGGCTCTCCGACGATGTACGCCGAATGATTCTCCACAAGCAGGGTCGAAAATTTTCTAGCTTCGGCATCGACAGCAACCACATTTTCGCGCTGAAGAAAGCTGCAGGGCGAACCACTCTGAAACGGCTTGAGCTGATACTGCATCGCCTGAGCGAGGTCGATCGTCTCAGCAAAGGCCTATTTGTAGAAAAAAGCGACGGAAACGCCTGGCAGGAGCTGAAAGCCGCCTGCCTGCTGCTCGCCGCTAAAAAGAGGTAATTATATGACCGAGACACTTAGCGCCGCAGATAAAATCGCGGTCATCGGAAAGGCGGCCAAAGCCGCTTCTTTCCAAATCGCAAACGCGTCTACCCAGCAGAAAAACGCTGTCCTTCTCAAATTGGCGGACCTTCTCGGCGACAATTTGGAAGATCTGATGAAGGCCAACGCGCTGGATTTGGATGCAGGCGCAAAGGCCGGTCTCTCCGACGCTTTTCTTGATCGTCTTGCGATCACAGATAAAGTCGTCGCTCAGATGGTTGAAGGACTTCGCCAAATCGCCTCGCTCAGAGACCCGATCGGCGAAGTTGTCGACATCCGTCCTCAGCCCTCCGGCATTGAAGTGGGCAGAATGCGCACACCGCTCGGCGTTGTGGCGATTATTTATGAATCCCGTCCGAACGTGACCATTGACGCCACCGCGCTCTGTATCAAGAGCGGCAACGCCGCAATCCTCAGAGGTGGCTCTGACGCCAAGCACTCCAACGCCTTTTTAGCTTCTTTGATCGCCCAGGCGCTTCAAGCCTGCGGACTTCCCTCAGACACAGTTCAGATCATTGCCGATCCGGACCGCGATCTGGTTGGTGAATTAATTCGCTGCCGCCACTATGTGGATGTTTTAATCCCGAGAGGCGGCAAAGGTCTGATTTCTCGCCTGATGAGCGAAGCGACCGTGCCGATGATCAAGCACCTCGAAGGCATCTGCCACACCTATGTCGACGAAACCGCTGATCTGTCGCTTGCCGTAAAAGTCTGCGACAACGCTAAAACTCAGCGCTATTCGCCCTGCAACGCGATGGAAACGCTGCTTGTGAACGAGTCCGTCGCGCAGGAATTCCTGCCTGTCATGTGCGCGCTGTATCTGAAGAAGAATGTTGAACTGCGCTGTGACCCTCAGTCCAAGTCTATTCTGAACGCCAAAGGCCTCACCGGCATCAAGGACGCAGCAGAAGAGGACTGGAGTACCGAATACAACGCGCCAATTCTCTCGGTAAAGGTCGTCAGGAATATTGATGAAGCGATCGCGCACATCAACACCTACGGCTCACACCACACCGACGCCATTATTACCAACAACCTTCAGCACTCGGAAAAATTCCTGCGTGAGGTGGATTCCTCAAGCGTGATGCTGAATACCTCGACTCGATTTGCCGATGGTTTTGAATACGGTCTCGGTGCGGAAATCGGTATTTCAACTGACAAGATTCACGCCAGAGGCCCGGTTGGAATCGAAGGTCTGACAAGTTTGAAATATGTTGTTTACGGACACGGCGAATTAAGAAAATAATTCTTATTCTGCAAGTGTTCCTACTAATTTTTTTCTTGGCGGGAAAGCTTAAAATCTCGTCAAAGTCTTATTGAGAAGTCTCGTGAATACACTATTGAAACCGTTTTACGCGGTCATTCCGTTATCACTGGAAGAACTCTTCGCTGAAGAGCTCAAGAAACTTGGTATTGAAAAATTCCGTGTACAAAAAGGCGGATGCTGGTTTGGCGCGGAAATGAACCAAATGATGAAGGTGAATCTCTGGACGCGTTATGCGTCCCGCATTCTCCTTAAACTTTCCGAATCGCCTTACCGCAGTGAAGACGACATCTATCGTCAGGTAAAGGCGATCAAGTGGGAGCAGTACTTTAAATCACGAAATTCCATCAAAGTAGAAGTTTCTGCACGTCACTCCCCGCTTAGAAGCCTGAATTTCGCAACGCTGCGCGTAAAAGACGCCGTCTGTGACTACTTCACGGACCAGGACGGCGAACGCCCTGACGTAGATAAGCACAATCCGGACATCCAGATCTATGTCCATCTGAATGAAAAAAGCTGCATCGTCTATCTTGACACATCCGGCGAGTCGCTCTTTAAGCGCGGATGGCGTGAAGCCAAAGGCGAAGCTCCCCTTAAAGAAAACCTTGCCGCAGGCCTTCTCGGTCTCGCCGGCTGGGAGCCCTCTATTGCGCTTCAGGATCCGTTCTGCGGCTCGGGCACCATTCTAATCGAGGCTGCGACGATCGCCGCCAATATTGCTCCGGGCATTAACCGCCGCTTCGGTTTTGAGAAGTTTGTCGGTTTTGATTCCAACGCTTGGCAGCAGATGAAGAAAGAAGCCCGAATGGCTGTTAACTGGGATGCTGACGTCAATATCTCTGGAAGCGATATTTCCACGCTGATTGTCGATCGTGCAGGAAAAAATGCCGAACTAGCGGGACTTGGCCGCTGGCTCTCTGAAGGCAAACTTCGTTTCTCAGCCTGTGACGCGCGCGAAGTGCTTCCCTCATCAGAGACACCCGGACTGATCGTTGCCAATCCGCCTTATGGCGAACAATCGAATCCGAAATCCGCCAGTGTCGCCTCCATGATGAAAGACGTCGCAGACAACCTGAAGCATCATTTCGCAGGCTGGACGGTTTGGATGCTGACCAGTGACCGAATGCTTCCGAGACAGATGCGTCTGTCCGAATCCAGAAAAATCGTATTTTTCAACGGCCCTCTTGAATGCCGCTTCTTCCGCTTTAATATGACAGCGGGGTCCAATCGCAGAAAAGAGGATACAAAAACACAAGACTCAGTCAATTAATCTGAATAAAGGAGATTTCATGAAACCTAATGATTTTGATGTCGTTTCCATGAGAACTGAGCTCCACGAAATTCCGGAGCTTGGCTTTCAGGAGAAGAAGACCAGCGATTATGTTGCCGCCAAACTGACCGAACTTGGCCTTAAACCGATCCGCAATGTCGGCGGGACAGGCGTTGTGGCCTACATCGACGGTACAGAGCCCGGCCCCACAGTGATGCTGCGTGCTGACATGGATGCGCTTCCCTTCAAAATCGACGGCAAAGACGTCTGCATCCACGCATGCGGCCACGACTCCCACACTGCGATGGGTCTTGCCACAGCTGCTCGCCTCGTTGGAAATGTTAAGAAAGGCCGTGTAAAACTGCTCTTCCAGCCGGCTGAAGAAACACTTTTTGGAGCACTTAAGTGCATCGAAGACGGTGTCCTTGATGACGTCGACTACGCCTTCGGCGCTCACGTTCGTCCGATTCAGGACATTCCTGACGGTACAGTCTGCGCAGCGGTTCGCCACACAGCGAGCACATTCTGCTGGGTTGATATCCACGGTGAGGTCGCTCACGCCTCCCGTCCGCATCTCGGCAAGAGCGTTGTAGAAGCCGCGGTTCTGGCCACTAACGCGGTGAACTCCCTCTGGGTCAACCCGAATAAGGCTTGGTCCGCTAAAGTGACAACCATCGACTGCCGTTCCACAGCTAGCAACATCATTCCGGATAAAGGCCGTATGTGCTTAGACATCCGTGCTCAGGACAATGCGACAATGGATGAGCTTCTTGAAAAACTCAAGGTCGCGATCACAAACGCCTGCGCCTGCGTCGGCTGTGCCTGCGAAATCTCCTTCCCGGGCGGCGTTATCCCGGCTGCGGAATATGACGAGGATCTCGTTACAGAAGTTCGTGAAACGATTAAAGAAGTCCTTGGTGAAGAAAAACTTGCTAATGACTGCGGTGGCGGCGGCGAAGACTTCCACTATTTCGTTCAGAAGAAACCCTCCATCCACGCTGCTTACATTGGCGTCGGCACAGGTGTTACACCGGGTCTGCACAACCCGACCATGACCATGAATCCGGAATCTCTGCGCAACGGCGTTGAAGTCCTGACAAAACTGGTTCTGGACAAAGTCGGCTAATCCGATTACGCCTTAGACATCAAACCCGCCTTGTCATTTTGAGGCGGGTTTACTTTTTAGTGAGCTCGTTTAATTTCGGGGTAGACGATTTTGAATCGATCAGATTAAAATCTCGTGCCGGTAAATTCCGATTACCGCCCGCTCTCTCTAGATGTTGAGAACAGGGCTATTTTTCATTACTGCGTTAACGCAGATAATTAAACAGTCTTCGATGATTCCGCGACTGTGGCATTGCGTTTCTAAGATAAATAAGATGAACCTCGCTCGCGCAGAGAACTCCTTTGCGAGCGGGAAAATTCCGATCTGAGTGGCTTCATCCGTGATGTCGGGATGTTCGCTGACAAAGAAGCCCACGACAATCAAGTCATCCAATCAGAACGGACGACCAAACGGAATCAGCACTGGAGCACCGAGAAATCGATTGCACTGTTCGAGGTTGGCCCGAACGCCATCTTTCTCAGTTCTTTCACCTGAGTTTGGCAGAATTTATCAAATAAAAAAGCTCTCAGTCTTTGATTATCAGGGAGTTGAGAACGGTTCAAGCCCGCTCGCGCGGGGAACTCTTTGATACAACGGCTTGCGGGACTCGATGGGAGGGATCAAGCCCGCTCGCGCGGGGAACTCACTTAAGTATGGTATTAGATATCCGGACTAATTTTTAAAGAACTTTTTTAATTTTTTGGTCTAAAACTTACCTGTCGAATCCCTTCTTCTCCATAGCTTGTCTGGGATTCTCTCCAAAAGTCTTAAATTCAAATCAGAATTCTTGATTTGTTCGCTATACGTTAGATATATTACCATCCCCATCCAACTGATGTGACTACTTCCAAAGCCTATCTCTAACTTCCCACACAACCATCGTCATTAAAGTCTGCCTTTTCGCATTAGAAACTGTAATCGCGGACTCCTGCAAAATAACAACCCCGCCCGCAGCTAACACCTCTTCAATCCAAGGAATTAATCTTTCTGTTATTTTTCATTGTCTAAATATATCCCTACTGACTGAGTATCCCATCAGGTCCGGTTTTGAGAAATTGTAAGATGCAATCTCAAATACTTTGGACGGAATCTCATTCTTAAAGAATTTTTTCGAAAATAAGCTCTTTCAGCGCGCGATCTTCCAGAGTAAACGGCTTCTCTTCGATCAGATTAAAACCTCTGCGGCGATAGATCCCGATCGCAGTTTCACTTTCAGTAAATGTCGAGAGCCACGCTTTTTTGAATCCTGCTTCACGGCAGTACTGCATCGCATCGTTAAACAGTCGTCCGCCAATTCCGCGGCCTCGGTATTTCGGATCAAGGTTGAACCATCTGAGCTGTGCGGTTTCTCCACGGTCAACAACGCCAACTGATCCGACAAAAGAGCCTCCTTCGTCTTCAGCGATCCAAATTCGATTGCGCGGCTGGGGATCTATCAGAAACTCAGCAAATGTCTTAGCGACATATCCCTCAAACGACAGCGGATAACCAAAATCCGCACTGCCGTAGATTCCGGCGTATTCGACTAGGCGTCCGATATCTCCCGGCCGCAGTTCAGTTCTGACGGTAATTTGAGATTCCATATTTATACTGTTACTTCTCAGGCTGTTTAAATTTTACGACCAAAACATGAAGTTACTCTTCTTGGGAGTCTAAAACCTCACCCGTGACTCCTTCTTGTTAAGGCCTTAATGCCAGAGTGCTTTCCGAAACCGCACCATAAGCCGGAAACGCAAGACGCCGCAAATTGCGGCGTCTTGCTCAATCAGACTATTACTTAGCCGGTTTTTCGATCTTGCGGATCGTGAAGTTGTGGCACTGGTTGCACATCAGCACGGGTTTGGCAAGATTCGGTTTGTGACAGTCTTCGCAGTTCACCTGCCCCAGATGGGATTTATGCGGGTTCGGAGACAGATCCGAAGTCATCTGACCGAGTTTTTCATAGTCGCCGTGACATTTCATGCACTGATATTTAGTGACATAGCCGTCAACGCTTTTCGGCCACATTGCGCCGTGGACCTGTTCAAGAGTCTTGGGCTGCGCCGCAGCGGGAGCTGCCGGAGCGTCAGCCGCGTAAACGGACAGACTGAACGCAGAAGTAATTGCTAAAGAAGCAAGCGCTAAAAGTGTTTTTTTCATGTCAATCTCCTCTTACTTGGCCTGTTGTGCGCGGTCAGCCATTTCTTTACCCGCGATACGTCCGAACACAGTCGCTGCGCCTAACTGAGCGCCGCCCGCATAGTTGTGGAAGAAAATACCACCGGCGGAGTTGCCGACTGCGTAGAGACCCGGGATGGTCTTGCCGTCCAGGCTCTGGATTTCAGCCTTGGTGTTGATGAGCGGGCCGCCGAAGGTGGCAGTCATACCGCCCTGAAGCGGAACTGCGTAGAACGGAGCCTTTTCAATCGGATGCGGCTTCTTATAGGTGCACGGAGGATTCATATCGGCAAGCTTGCCGTCTTTGAGCGCCTGATTGTACTGAGCAACCACTTTGGCAATCTTTTCAGCCGGAAGACCGACCTGTTTTGCCGCTTCTTCAATAGTGTTGCCCTTGCCGTACGGGCTGTTCAGACGATCAAACTTCGGAATAACTTTGTCAAGAACCGGGCAGGTAGAGTCAACAATCACGTAACCGGTGTTGTCAAGAGTCTGCTGCGCAGTTGTGCGGGCCTTGATCACGTATGTGTTGTTTTCGTCCATGTAGCGGTTGCCGGCGGTGTTCACCTGAACGCCGTAGCCGGAGTTCAGAACGTCGGCCGGGTTAACGTGTGTGGCGCCGATGATCGGACCGGAGTGGAACTGGTCCATGTTGACGCATTTCGCATAAAGCGGAAGCGTCAGAGAAATGTTTTCACCGGTTGTGGACTTAGAGCCGCGAAGCACCATACGGGTTGCCCAGCCGCCGATGTATTTGTCAACCATTTCAGGATTGGCAGAGAAGCCGCCTGTCGCGATCGCGACACCGCCTTTGGAGAAGTATTCTTCCTGGCCGTTCGGTGTCTGGATCTTGACGCCGGTCACTTCCATCTTGTCATTGTGCAGAAGCTCAATACCTTTGTGCTCGAATTTAACTTCAACACCGTTTTTCTCAGCGGCAGCAAGCAGTTTCTTAACGAGCTGAGCACCGCCGGTGAGGCCTTCGCCGTCAACACGGCAAGTACGGCCTAAGCGCGGATAAGGCATCGGACGAATCTTTCCGAACTTAACTCCGATATCCTGTTCGAGCCAGTCAATAGCAGCCGGAATGTTGTCGGTGTATGTGCGGTTCAGAGCCTTGTCACCCATCTGCTTGGAGACGTCCATCATCATGGCGTAGAAGTCTTCAGCAGTATCCTTAATGCCCTGCTCTTTCTGATGGCGGGAACCCCAGCCGCAGACAGAACCTAAAGCAAAAATAGCGTTGCCGTCAGGACGGTCGCGTTTTTCAAAAACGACAACTTTCTTAGCACCGGCCTGTTTGGCGGCAATTGCTGTGACAAGTCCGGCAGGACCGGCGCCCAACACGATTACGTCATAAACATTGTTCTTGCCTGCAGGCTGAGCGTCTTTCTTCTCGGCTGCCGAGACAGTTGAAACCGCTGCCAGACCGGCTGCAAATGTACCGGCGAAACTGCCTTTTAAAATACTGCGTCTGTTTAGCATTTCTGAGGTCTCCAAAAAACGGACTATCCTGAGTCCTATAAAGGGGTTTATTCAGATTAGAAAATTCGCATTTATATGAATAGCGCAAGTAAGTGATCCCGTGAGAAACTTACTGCTAATGAATTTTCATGAGATAAATTTTATTGATGATCGTTTAGGATAAATATCCTAATTCGCTTAAGAAATGCCTAAGGTTTTCTACTTACTGCCGCTCATGGCTGTCTGTCTAATCAGTTCAGCATCCGAACTGCCGGTGATTCGCATCGGCTGTCAGATGGTTACGGATACGCCTAAGTATCAAAACTTTATCAGTGACTCTTTGAAGGATATCGAAGAGCAGCTGAAGGGAAAATATCGAGTTGAAATCGAAAATCTGACCAGTAATCAATTAAGAAAAAAAATCGAATCCCACGAGATTGATTACTTTATCTCTGACAGCATGTTCTATCTCGGCGTATCCGCCTCCTCCGGTCCGAATTCCGCTTCGCGCCTGGCTGTGCTTTGGCATCCGAGAGCGGTGAACCCGACCGAATCCGAAGGCGGTACGATCATTTCCCTCAAAAGCGAAGAAAATAAAACGCTTCTGCAGCTCGAAGGTCAGACTCTCGCCGCAAAATCCGAACGGGATTACGTCTCCTACGGAGCTCTCCGGCGGGAAATCTTCGAATTGCATAAGAACCCGAAACATTTCTTTGATTCCGTTTCTTTCCTCGGTTCTTACGACGATGTCATCGATTCGGTTATCTCCGGAAAATCAGATCTCGGCATTATTCCCACCTGTTACATAGAAGAGCATAATCTTGACCCCAGGATGAAGGAAATTAAACCTCAGGCAGTTAAAAATCAGAAAGCGCTTTCCTGTTTCAGCAGCACGCGGCTATATTTGGGACTGGTATTTGCGGCTTCCTATGACGCCGATCCTTATTTAAATCGTCTGATTCTCGCAGAGCTCCTCGACACTCCCGCCCACGACGGTTTCGTCTGGACCGTCGGCGGAGATATTTCTCAGGGACACGAGCTCTTCAAGGCGCTTAACGAGGAACAATACGAAAAACTCTCACGATCGGCGCTTATGCGTCATCTCGAAGAGAAATCTCCTTACATATTAGCCGCACTCGGCGCTTTGATTCTTTTCTTCATCCACTGGTTCAGCGTCAATCGCCTCGTTGAAAAACGCACCCGACAGCTGATCAAAGCCCAAAAAGAAACCGACAAAATTAAAGAACAGTTTGCCGCTATGCAGCGAGTGGGCGTCATCGGTTTAATGTCGAGCACACTTTCTCATGAACTTAAACAGCCGATTTCTGTCATCGGCAATTATCTGCAGGGGATGCGCCTGCTGCGCAAGAGCGGCAGGATGACCGATAAGGCGCTCGACGAGTCGATTGAAAACATCGGCGCACAAATCGAACGAGCGAACAGCATCATTAAAAAGGTTCGTTCTTATGCCGGAAAAAAATCCTCGGAGAGAAAGCCGACGGATTTAAAAGAGATTATTGAGCGTTCAATTTCCGATCTACTCAAAACTCGAACTAAACGTACGGAAATTTCGTTTAAACCCTGTCGCGAAACAGTAATTGTTGACGCAGATGAGACTGAGCTCCACCTGGCTGTACACAACATTATTAAAAATGCCGTCGAAGCCTGTGAAGAGCAGCCTTCGCCCCTGGTGGGCGTCAGCCTATCGATAGAAAACGGAAAAGCGGTGTTTGCCGTCACGGACAACGGCCCGATCCTTGCGCCTGAAGCTATTGAAAATATTAAAAAACCGCTCTGGACCTCTAAGAAAAACGGCATGGGCCTTGGCATTCCGATCGTCAGCCGCATCGCCGAAGCTCACCGCGGCTCGTTAACTTTTGATACGGACGATAAAGGTTCTTTAGTTGTTACACTGCGTCTGCCTTTAACAAAGGAAAGTAAAAATGCCTGATTCACTCGCTCGTGTTCGAATTGTCGATGACGACCCGGATATGCTGAAGTCGTGGGAGTTTCTCCTGAGCAGCGCCGGTTATCTCGTCTCCGCATACGGCTCAGCCAAAGAGTTTCTTGATAATGATGATCCGAGCATCCCCGGCTGTCTTGTACTGGATATTCGGATGCCGGAAATCAGCGGGCTGGAACTTCAGGAAGTACTGAATGAAGAGCGCAATCCTCTGCCGATTATTTTCTGCTCGGCGCACGCTTCAATTGATATGTGTGTATCCGCACTCAAGCATGGTGCGATCGATTTCATGGAAAAGCCGGTCGATGCCGACCGGCTGATTCTGGCGATTGAGAATGCCTGCGCGCTCAACCGAAAAAATTCGGACGAGGCGCGGGACAGACGCAAAATACTGGAGAAATTCAACACCCTGACTACACGCGAGCAAGAAGTTGCATTCGCGCTCGCTGACGGAATCTCCAACCGGGAGGCCGGACAGAAACTCGGCATTACAGAAAAAACTGTACAAATTCACCGCGGCTCTCTGTGCCGCAAAATGTCTATCCGCTCCCAGGTAGAGATCGCCAATCTCGTCAAGATTGTTCTTGAGGAACGTTAGAAAATAAAGCGAACTCCTGCGTCTACGCGGTACTCCTGCTGAAGCTTTCCGCCGAATGAGCGCTTCACGTGTGCAAAGCCGCTCACGTTCTTATCAAATCGATATCGCACCGGCTGAGATCTCGCCCCAAGTATCTTTCAAATCAACCTTGCTTTGGTTCCGCGCGTTCTTCACGGAATAATCCACCTTATAGTCTGCGGTAAATTCGCGCAGAGCGTCTGCTCTAATAAACTCACTGCCTTGCTTTGCCTTATAACCGGCGCCGACGCCTGCTCTTCCGATCAGACTATTCATGCTCTTCACATGAGCCGTCACACCGGTATCGGTTTTAAAGGAGGTATGGCGAATATTGCCGTACAGGATCTGAACCTGAGGATCCACGAACCAATTCTCTTCCGCGCCGAATGTGAAACGCTTTCCTGCCTCTACTCCGGTCTGGACCGCATACGTATTAAAGCGTCCTTTTGAGACGTAACGATTCATATCGGAGACAGCGGTAAATTTATTGTGCATTCGGCTCGCTTTCAGCGTGATGTCTGCATACATTCCATTGTTTCCAATGTGTGTACCGTACAACGTAACGCCGGCAGAATGATTTTTAGAGCTGCCGCCGTTTGCGTAATCTCCGTACCGCCGCAAATAGGTTACCGCGGCTCCGACGAGCATACGGCCTGCATCATAAGAGGCTGCCTCATGATCAAAACCGATCTGTACACCGCCAAAATAGTTTTTGAAATAGTCTCCGCTTTTGCATGCCTAAGGCTTTAATATGGGCTTTAACTATAATTAAAATACCTCGCCCGATTTAATAAACTTATCGACACTAGTAAAAAATGAAAAACCCTCTCATCTTATTGCCTCTGTTCGCTTTCCTTATTGGCTGCACCACCTCTAACCTAACCGCTGACAAGGCAATATTTGTTCAACCATCCGCACAGGCAACCCCAACTAAAGAAAGACCTATTAAAGTCACTCTGATGAGAGACTACGGAGCGTTGACCTCTTCCGGAGCAACATTCTACATTTACGACAACAATAAGAAGGTTGCTCAACTCGAATCAAGAGAAATGACAGTCTATTATGCAGAACCCGGAAATCATTCAATTCTCCTAGGAAACTCACGCGGTCACGGAACGATCCACTCATTCTCCGAATTTAGAGTTGGTGAAAATCCGGAATTTCATTTCGGAGTGGACGCAAGCTATTTTTATGTCAAAAGAGTGAAATAAAAGCGATCGCCGTTCACTCAGCTGCTAAAGAAAACAACTCTGCTTCACTTGCGTGAGTAAAACCTTGGGTGAAACAAATTCGACTTGAGGACCGAGATGCTGCCGATACCAAACGGCAGCAGCGGTTGGTTCGAAGCTTCCGATCAGCCTGGTGCCCATAAATAAAAATCGTCTTTCAAAACTCCGCACATGAAAAAACCGCCTCAAATCCTGAGGCGGTCGTGCTTAGCTGAGATTCTGTTTTAGTTCATTGCTCTCTGCGGCTGGTAGTCGAATTCTTTCTTCAGAATTTCAAACTTGTATAAGCGCTTGAGAGCGTCGTAATAAGCCTGCTCCTCCGCCATGGACTGCGCGTGCAGAGCCGACTGATGAATCTGGCCTGCCTGGGAGTCGTCATTCTTGGGCATCTTGCTCGATTCAACATAGCTGATTACGTAAGAACCGTCGGGAACCTGAACACCGGTAAATGCAGGAAGCACTTTCGCAGGAACACTCAGCTCGGCCTGCACCAGTGTTTCAGACTGAGACTGAGGATTGACGCGGGAAACGACCTGTGTATGGCCGAAACCTTCGAGATCCTTCTTCGCGCGAAGCTGAGCAAGCTTTTCTTCGCCGGCCTTCTTCGCAAGCTCAGACGCTTTCTGATGCTCAAGCTCGCTCTTGATCTCTTCCTTCACCTCAGCAAAGGTCTTCAGGTGAGCGGGGCTGTGCTGCACAACACGGGCTGAGACCAGAGTGTTGGCAGCGACTTCAACCGCCTGAGTATTGCGTTTTTCCTGAAGCGAATCCGGTGAGAAAAGATCCTCAACCACACGTTTGGTAATGTAGGCCGCATCCTCTGAGGACGGCGGAAGACCGTTTGCGGTCAGATCATTCAGCTTATGAATCTTTAATCCGAATTTCTCAACAACCGGTTCCAGGCTGTCGCTCTGCTCGTAAACCATGTTGGTGAAGTTGTCGGCGTTTTCCGCAAACAGCTGCTGGCGCTGCTGATTCTGCCAAAGAGTTACGAGTTCCGGACGAACTTCAGCAAAACTCTTTACCGCTGCCGGAATCACGTCGGTCACGTGAATGATGTGATAGCCGAATTCCGTTTTAACCGGAGGAAGAATGTCTCCCTTCTTAGCTTCAAAAACGGCTTTTTCAAATTCAGGAACCATCTGATCCTTACCGAAGTAGTCCAGATCGCCGCCGTTCTGAGCGGAACCGACGTCTGAAGAGTTCGTGCGCGCAAGCTCGGCGAACTTAGAGGGATCGGCTTTGGCTTCTTTATAGATTTCTTCTGCTTTAGCCTTGGCATCCGCATCCGCCTTTGTAGCGTCCTTTTCAGCGCTGTCCGGAGAAATCAGAATGTGAGAAGCTCTGCGGCTTTCAGGAACGCCGAAACGAGCTTTGTTCTGTTCGTAGTAGGCCTTGAGTTCATCTTCAGAAGGCTGCGCTGTGACTTTGATTGTCTGCGGCGACATCACAACAAATTCAATGTTCAGCATCTCAGGTGCATGGAACTGATCTTTGTGACTGTCGTAGTACTTCTGCATTTCTTCGTCTGTGATCTTGACCTGGCTCATATAGGAAGCCGGGTCAAATGAAATGGTACGGACTGTGCGTTCTTCTCTCAGAATATCGTTGAGGATAGCTGCGGACTTCTTAGGAACAAACACGGTCTGAGCAACAGAATTGGTCAGCATGTCCATAACCAGATCTCTGCGCAGCTCCTGCACAAACTGCTGGTCACTCTTGCCGCGGGCTGCGAGGTAATTCTCGTACAGTTCAGGAGAGAACTGGCCGTCCTTTTTGAACGCGTCGGCGTTCTTGATCACATTGATCGCGTCAGCGTCGCTTACCTGCATGTAATGATGCGACATCTGAGCAAGCAGAGCTCGTCTGGAAGCAATCTGCTGAAGGATTGCCGAGTTAGCCTCAGCGGTATCAAAGAGGCTGGTATCAATCTGACCGCCCTGACGGTTGCGCTCGCGTTCGATAAACTCTCGTTTCTGACCGTCGAATTCTTCAGGCTGAATTCCTTTTCCGTCAACCTTGGCAATTGCGTTTGCATCTGGGTTCAGACGGCTGTAGCCGTTAATGCCGATAAACACAAATGCCGGAATGATCAGAATCATAGCTAGGAGCATCAGCCATCGTTTCTGGTTTCTAAATGATTGGAACATTGGGATCCTCGAACTCTAAACAGAGCCTTTTAGTGTTTCAAACTCAAACTATGGATTATCCTACATTTCGGTTAATCGTTGCTGAAAAATCGAAATTCTCCGCAGAGAGAATCCTTCATTTGTAGAGCCGAGGGTCATGCCAAAAACATCTGCGCCTAAAAGAGAACGCTGAGGCCCTTTCCTGAAACTCTTTTCCGCTTGGTTTGTGCCCTAGGTTGGGAGCGATTTAAACGTGATACATTGCCCTCCCTCATTTAATGAAAATCATATCAAATCGCGGAACGGAATTTGCGAATAGAAGGGCCGCATCAGCCAATCTCCTAGTGATTTCTTCGATTGTTTAAAACAGAGTAGTCGCTGCCGGTAAAGAATTCTCGCCGGGGATTTCTTTTTTTAACCTGAATTCCCAAAATTCTAGGAGCTATTTTTACAAATAGTCTCATCTTCAATTTAACTAATTGATTTTATACCCCTTTTGAGCAATGCATGGATGGACTTCTTCAACTTCATAGGCGATAATTATAACCTATGAAAGAAACCAATCACCCTACAAATATG
>NZ_WSRP01000033.1 GCF_009767915.1 Parasutterella muris | reverse complement strand
CTCTCGCAATGAGCCTGCGCCTGTGAGCTGACAAAAGAGCATGGCAATAAATTGGCCCCACGTTGTAAGGCCCTTAGCCCCCTTGTCAGATTGGTACTTGTTGACCAAGTTTTGAAACTCAATTTTCCCGCCCATAAGCTGGACACGTTGAGCAAACATAGATATCGTTGATCTCTGCATGCTGGTGCTCCGTTTGTTTATTTCGCAAAAATCAACTTTATCGGATCGCCAGCATGTTTGCGTTGGGGCTATGTCAATCGTTCAAATTTATTTTGAACAGTAGTGAAAAAAAATTACGATCTTTTTGCTTTCAAGCTCCTCATCAGACGTTCTGAGGCTCTTGGTCCCTATTTTGATAACCCATTGGCATTATTGAGTTTCGGAGTACTCAAAATAAGGGAAAAGTTAAACGGTTAAACAGGAAAGATTATGAAACCGGAAAACAGCAACACAGCTCCAAGGGTCACCATCGGTATTGTCGCCATGGCGTTTATTACCGTCTGCGCGATATTTTCTCCTCGTAATCTCCCTAACATGGCAGAGTACGGTTGGAGTATTGTCTTCATCCTGTCTCTTTCCTGTATCTGTTTTTTTATTCCTTCCGCCCTGGTATCAGCAGAACTCGCTAGCGCATATCCGGAGGACGGCGGCGTTTTTGTTTGGGTTCGTGAAGCTTTTGGGCCGCGCTGGGGCTTTCTCGCCATATTTATGGAATGGGTTCAGAACCTCCCATGGTATCCGGCTTGTTTAACTTTTGTGGCCTCTTCCCTGGCGTATGCATTCGATCCTGAGCTTGCCGACAACAAGTGGTTTATTTTTATCATGATTCAGGTCGCGATGTGGGGTGCGACGTACCTCAACAGCCGAGGCGTCAAATACGCACTCTTCATCACAAACGGCGGTCTTGTTATCGGGACGATTATTCCTTGCGCCGCTATTTTTGCCATGACAGCTCTTTACTTGTTTAGCAGACACTCGACTGCAATTCCATTTAATGGAATGGGAGATTTTCTGCCCGACTTTAGTGATTCAATGAGCTGGATGCTGCTTGCGGGCATGATGGTCTCTTTGGCGGGAATGGAGATGTCCGCCGTTCATATTCGTCGTTTGAAGAATCCGGCAGTCCAGTACCCGAGAGCAATTCTATTGGCGACCGTTCTTGTGATTCTGCTTTCCAGCTTTGGCGCATTTTCTATTGCGCTTACGGTCCCACCGGAAAAACTAAGCCTTGCGTCCGGCGTTTGCCAAGCCTTTGAAGAAATGATGAAAGTTCTAGGTTTGCAATGGCTGACACCGATATTTTGTCTGCTTTTGGCTCTTGGAGCATTTGCAATGGCTGCGACGTGGATTAACGGCCCATCAAACGGACTTTTAGAAGTTTCAAAGGAAGGCTATATCCCAAGCTGGTGGCAGGAGCGCAATGAAAACGGAATGCCAAAGAACGTATTTTTGATTCAGGCTTGTTTTGCGTCTCTGTTATCTCTGAACATATTAGTGACGCCGACGATTTCGAACGCATTCTGGATTTTATCCGCACTCTGTTCTCAGCTTTACATGATTATGTATCTACTGATGTTTGCGGCGGCCATTCGTCTGCGTTACAAGCATGCGGAGCGACAGTCCTCCTGCCGTATTCCGGGCGGAAAAGTCGGCATTTGGCTCGTTGCCGGAACCGCATTTCTGACTTCTCTGACTGCGTTCTTATGCGGATTTATTCCGCCTGAAAATATTCTGGCAGAGGGCTTCAGTTCATGTGCTTGGTATATCTCGTACCTGGTTATTGGCGTGTCGTTTTTCATTATTCTGCCGATGGTCTTTTTTAGGAATTATCAGAAGCGGTCAAAGAGCAGCGGAACAATCATCAAATAATACTAACTGAAAGTAACATTTAAGGAAGTTTAAGAGGCAGTCAAGACTTCCGCCGAGTCACCTGACATCATGTTAAATGCAATAAACTTAATTATTTTGCTCATTAACTAAGCGTCTTTTCTAGTATTTGCCGAACAATTAATCAACTGCCGTTACTGATTTGCGCCAGAATGTTATTTAGTTCCTCCGGGGTATCGACCCGAAGAATTCTCAAGACATTTCCCCTGTGCCGTTCGATAGTTCTTCTGCTTTTACCTAGCCGTTCTCCTATGATGGAGCAAGTCAGTCCTTTAGCAACCAAAGAAACAACTTTTTTCTGATGTTCCGTGAGCTGACTGTATAGGTTCAAAGGTGAATTTTCTTTCTGTTCCCGCTCTACCGCTTTTATGATCGCTGCAGTCAGAAGTTCCGGTTAACAAGAAATCCACCGTTCCTTATTGGAACGCTTTGATAACAACCGGCACCTCTGCGTGAGTAGTTAGGAAAATCATAGGAAGTGACAATAAGCATTCCTTGCAGTTCTATACCTATAGCTCCTTGCATAGGATAGTCCAGTATCAAACAGCCCGGAATTTCGTTGTCATCTGATTTTGACATCCTCCACGCCCTGAAGGACGTGGAGGATGTCAACCAACAAAACCTCGCTGTATTGCAACTTACTGCGTTTTGAGAATTACTCCGACAGCCAAAGTTCTCGATGTATTTGGTGAACCGTTTTCTGAGCTTTACGCCTGAGGTAAGTAACGGGCGGAGTCCACTGAGCAGCTTACATGACAGGAACAGCATTAGAAAAGGCCTTCTCTTTTGACCGCATTGCTGCATGCGGCCTGTTTTTAAACTAACAAATCGAAAAGTGTTTCATAAACGACACATTTTTAAAATATTATTGATATGATAATAATTATCGTTATCAACCAACCAGAGAAGAATCTTGTTTAAACCGCTTGCAACAACTATCTTATCGCTAGGACTGACGGCTAATGTCTTTGCAGCGAATCTTCCCAATGAAATCAATATTGTCTACGTAAAGGCTCCTTTTAACCTTCAGAACATCGTTATGAAGGAGAAAGGCATGCTTGAGAAAGCCTTTGAGAAGGATGGAGTTAAAGTCAATTGGAAGACCATTACTTCCGGCTCAAAACAAACTCAGGCAATGGCTGCGAACGCAGTAGACATCTCTGCTGTCATGAATACGTCTTCACTTCTTATGGCAAACGGCGCCGGGAATAAGGTTTTGATTGCAACCGGAGTTTCACATCCAGCCGATACGTTCGCTATCGTCAGTAAACCGGGAGAATCCGCAGACATTAAATCCTTAAAGGGCAAGAAAATTGTCGGACCGAAAGGCACTGTATTACACCAGCTTCTCGTAGCCGCTTTAGCAAAAAACGGCATGAGCATCAAAGATGTTGACTTCATTTCCATGGACCAGCCTTCTGCACTCGCCGCACTTCTCTCAGGAAGTGCGGATGCAGCTCTACTTGCTGCCAGCGGCGTCATTAAGGCAGAAAAATCCGGTGCAAAAGTAATCACAACGGCTAAGGATATCGTTAACGTGAACCTTGTCACCACTGTCTCTGCTCAATTCGCAGAAAAGTATCCTGAAGCCTTGGAAAAAGTCGTTAAAGTTCAGAGAGAAGCACTTACCTGGATTGAAAATCATCCTGACGAGGCTATCGCCATGGGTGCAAAAGAGCACGGTATTGAGATCAGCGACGCTAAAAAGCTCGCTTCCTGGTCTAACTACTACAACACTCTGACAGATGATGATATCAAGGGGTTAGAAACTGATCAGAACTTCCTTTATGACAACAAGATGATGGAAAGAAAAGTTGATGTTAAATCACTGATTCTCCCTTCCGCAATGAAATAGGAGTCCATCGTGTACGCTGACATTCAGGATTTTATTCTCCTGCGCGAAGAGGAAGGCGTAATGGATTATAGATGTGAAGACATTTATCGCTATGCCGGTCCTAGGGCCTTAATCGCAAGTGCGCTTGTTTTTAGACTAATGAAAGAAGCGATTTCTGATTTATGTCCCAACGAAGTACCAATGAGAAAAGAATTTCAAATTGTCAGCGGACATTTCGGTCCCGGAGTTCGTGACGGTTTTGAATATCTGACACGGGCGAGTTCTGATGGTCGATATATCATCGACGACAGTGATGCACCTCAAGAGGCACCACATTCTGCAGCGGGAGGTTCCTTATTTTTTAAAATCTCGTATAAGAAGAACACTTTTCTCTACAGCATTTCTCCTGAAATCATGGGTAAGGAGTGGTTTTCACAAGTGAAAGAGCACCAAGAAGGCTCGGTTTCTGAAGAAGCCCACGCGAACTATCTAACTTATAAAAAGAAAGTCGCTGCAGATATTCTTTTACGTCCCAATATTTTCAACATCAGAACTGCTATTTAGAAAGTTCTTGAGCTAGTGTTTTCCGACGGAACTTCTTCTGCTGGCGGCTCTCTTTGGAGCCGCTATTGTTGATTGGAAATTAATTTGCCTCCTCTAAGAACCGTCTAAGCTCCTTAGCAGTGCTAATCCCAATCTTTTGGTAAGCATGGAATCTATGACTTTCCACTGTTCGCTCGCTTAAACCAAGCCTTTCTGCAATTTGATTGTTCATTAAGCCTTCATTAACTAGCCGGATAACTTCTCGTTCCGAAAGAGCCGCATAACGCCCAGCGGATTTTTTAACCTCTCCCCTCTGCCTTCGATCCCTTTCTACTGCTTTTCGAATTGCTTCCAACAACTCATCCGGATCTACCGGTTTTTTCAAGAGGTTTTCTGCGCCCTTTCTAAATACCGATATCGCCATGTCCAAATCTGCATGAGCCGTTAAGAATAAGACCGGTTGCTTAAAGCCTCGCTTTTCTAATATCTGCTGGAGTTCAACTCCCGTGACCCTCGGCATTATGTAATCTAAGACAATACAGCCTGGAGTGTTTTTGTCATCTAACTCTAAAAAAGATTCGGCGTTGGGATACGTCCGAACCTTCCATCCTTCCTCTTCGAGCATATATGTAAGGCCTTCTAGCAGATCCAAGTCATCATCAACAAGCCTAACTAAAGTAGATTTTTCAGTTTTCTGCTTCACTGTCGTCTCCCGAAAGAGGAATAGTAAAAATAGCCTTAGCTCCTGAAGTATTCAACTGCAGAGAGAATTTTCCGCCATGAGCTTCGGCAATTGATTTGACAATCACAAGTCCCAAACCCAGACCGTCAGATTTCTCAGACTTCAGAATTTCCTCAGATGTTTTTGTGCCTCCTCCGTTGTCGCTTACTTCGATACAAGCGTACCCATTTGCCTTAAAGACATGAACTGTAATAACCGGTTTCTTGCGATGGATAGACTTTAAAGAATCGGATGAGTTTTTTAATAGGTTCCCAACTACAAGTTCAATTTCCAGTGAACTTCCGCAAACCTGAAGATCACAGTCATAACGAGTTGCGATTTCCCCGTTAAAAATACCGCAGTCGATAAAGTTACGGACGGCACTATCGACAGCTTCCACGAAACTAAAGAACTGTATTTGTCGATTTCTTTGCTTTGCATAATTTCTGACACTGCCGACAATCGCTTCCGCACGATCTGACTGTCTTTGAATTTTGCTTAGAACTTCAGCCATTTCCTCGTTGGTCAAGGTATTCTTTTCGGCTTTTCTCTTTGCTCCGAAGATAAATGCTTTTATTGTCGTAAATGGTTGTCTTAATTCATGAGCTACGATTGAGCTAATCTGATTAACAATTCCCAGCTTTTCCAATGCATACACTTTCTCGGAGGCCGCTCGCGCCTTTTTCTGAAGCTCTCGCTGTGCTTCCAGTGACTGGTACAGTGATCGTGTCCTTCGTCTGACAAGTTTTCCAAGAATGAAGGAAGTTACCGCGAAAAAAGAAAGCAGAGTCAGGCCCAAAAATACCCAGATGGCGTAACGATTTTTGAATTCCTGCGAGAACCAGTCTTTGAGGAAGCTAAAGGGCCCAAGCTGAAGAGTTTTAAAGAGCTCATCTGTCTTTAGAGAATCAGTACAAACGCTCCAACCGATCCCTCCTTCGGCCGCAGGCATACCCAAAAGCGCAACTGTCACATCCTTTGCAACACTTGCTGCCGTTGTTGGCATCGTTGACACTGACCAATTAGGATAAAGACTTGTAGAAACCCAACAACCGTCAGATTTCTTCAGTCCGATTGGCTTAATCTCTTTCCAAATAGGGCTTTCGGGAGGATAAGTATCTTCGAGAAAGCAGCTCGAAACCGAACCGACATCTGCATTGCCTTTAATCACTGACTCCACAACTTTACGCAGATCTCTTCCGACAAAATCGATTTGTGAAAAAAAGTCCGACGGGTTATGGCCATTCTTAGCCAGCTCTCCCATGCCTATTTGGTAACCGTAAAATCCACCTTTTAGATTTGCCGCAAGACGTTTATCTTTCATGTCGGCGATTGTGTTTATCGGTGAATCCTTTCTTGTGATAAACAACGTTCCGTAAGCCTCATTTGGGTTCGGCAGACGGTCAGAACTCATCGTAACGAGTTCTTTTGCACCTTTTTGGGCCATCCGCCTAGAAAGTCCGGAGGTTGAAAGAAATATGTCGATCTTTCCAGCTTCCAGCTGCTTTTCCAATTCTGGTAAAGGCAGCCGAACTACTTTTAAATTATCCTCGCCGAACTTGTTCCGAAGAGTATTCAGCGTGGGTTCAATAATCTGTGCATTCTTATCCTGCGGAGCGTCCAAACTAACCGCAAAAATCACAGCCTCATTCGCACATAGCGAAAACTGAAAAGCAAGCAAGAATGTAGTCAGCAAGAAAGCACGCATCATCAGTTGTTTCAATACCCATACTTATCCCATTATCTGCAATTTTAAATTTCAAACTACTTAAGTACTTAGTTCGCTAACGTAGATGTCAGAGCAAAAAGTTTTTTCTCGAAGGAGTAAACATGATCAAATTTAAAAGCATAGTTTTAGCTGTTTCTCTGACAATAACCGGCACCGCATTTGCGGCAGCGAGTTTTACGCCTGGTACTTATGAGGGCACAGCTACAGGCAGAAACGGCCCTATTAACGTACAGGTCACAGTTGATAAGAACAAGATTACTGATATTAAGGTCCTCAGCCATAAGGAATCCGCCGGCCTGTCAGACGCCCCGCTCTCGATGATTCCGAAAGAAATTATCGAACGTCAGACCCTGAAGGTAGACAATGTCACCGGAGCGACCTTCAGCAGTAAAGGTCTGATTAATGCCTGCCAGAATGCGCTTTCTAAAGCCACGAAAGATCTCTCTCCCCTTTTAGTCGCGGCTCCTGTAGCAGTTAAGAAACCTCAGAAAGACGATGAAGCCGACATTGTCGTTATCGGCTCCGGAATCGCCGGCCTGACCTCTGCTATCGCAGCGAAGGAACAAGGCAAAAAAGTACTGGTCATTGAAAAACAAGGCATGCTTGGTGCCGGTGATTCAATGAACATTTCTACCGGTATTACGGCCGGCGGTTCAAAGCTCATTAAAGACAAAGGCATTCGAGGAAAGTCTACTCAAGACTACGTTGATCACTTGATGAAGCAAGCCAAAGACAAGAATATCCCTATCAACAAAGAGAATGTAGAAACCTACGCGCGAAGGGGCGGAGAAATCATCGACTGGTTAATGGAACTTGGCGTACCTTTCGATAGATTCCAGAATGATAAGTATTTCCATATCACGAAGGATGGAAGTGCGCCCGGACCTCACATCATGAAAGCTCTGACCGCACAGATGAAGAAGGACGGAATTCCTTACCGACTCAACAGCCGCGTAACCGAAATTCTATCTGACAAAGGCAAAGTAACAGGTGTTAAAGTTTCCACTCCTGACGGATCGTATAAAGTATTGGCCAAAGCCGTCATCGTTGCAACCGGCGGATTTTCCGCAAGCCCGGAGCTGCTTAAGCGATACGCGCCTGATTGGACCAATCGTCCGACAACGGGAGCTTCTTCTCTTACAGGCGACGGTATTCGTATGGCTCAGGCAGTTGGTGCTGACACCGCCTCCATGGATCAGATCAAAGTTAACTACCTTTGCCATCCCCTTACAAAAAAAGACGGTGTCTCTCTGACCGCGATTACTCCGTACACCGTTCTTGTCAACCACGATGGAAAACGATTCGTTGATGAAAATCATCCTTCCATCAATTTCAAGAGCAAAGCTATGATGAAACAGCCTAGCCATGAGGCTTATGCTGTTGTGGATCAAACGGCTATGGATAATCTCAGGCTTATGCGCAATTACGCAGATGCCGGCTACTTTGTCAAAGCTGACACTATTGAAGCGCTGGCAGACAAATTAAAGGTCAACAAGAAAGAATTTATCAATACTCTCAATCAGTACATCGCAGACTGCAAAGCCGGATTGGACAAAGATAAAGAGCTTGGGCGCAAGATTCAGTACCCAATGGTCAAACCTCCTTTCTATGCTGCTTTAGTCACTCCTTCAATGCAGTCCACGTACGGCGGCATCAAAACCAATAACAAGGCCGAAGCAATCAACACTAAAGGTCATGTTATTCCGGGCTTATATGCTGCGGGTGCAGCCTCCGGTCACGAAGCTTTCGCCAATGAAGTCGGCTTTGCAGCAATTATCGGGTTAACTTACGGCCGTATCGCAGGTGAAAACGCTGCTAAGTATGTGAAATAACTTATTTCGACATCAGCCCGGGCAACGCCCGGGCTCTTTTAATAGATACAAACGCGTCTTTGTGTTTGATACGCTGCACTGAACTCTCTTGACAGTCTTCTAAAACATCTTGTCGTCTTATTAAAAATAATCTTTGGCAAATGCTGAGGCCGCACATTGACTATCGCTCATTTTTACTTCCTTTTGCAGCGATGTCCTTATCTCTGTGTGCCTCCTCCTACACTATTCTTCAGATAAAAAAATAACCATGCTGAGGTACAGAGTCTTACGGATCAGTTTGACAAAAGTATCTCAACCGGTTTTCTAAAAACAAGAGTCGTCATTTCTATTGGCATACTTTCACAGCGAATTCTTGATTAAATTGAACAGAACACCCCAATACCTTTGCCACAGAAATCCTATTAGAAAAATGTAAGACGTAGGAAGATTTTTGACTTACTTAACCTATTAATTTAAAACGATGCATATTTAATGATTAGACATAACCTAAGACAATAACAAACATAAAATAAAGAGATCGAAGCAATTAAACATGTACTAGGTGTTGATAAGAAGTCCAGCTTGTAAAGGCATTCTTTGCATAACAACTTACATAAAAAATTATGATAGCTATATTTTCCCCTCCTTTCGAAGTACAAATATTTATTGTCAAATTTTAAAAAATAGAGAATAACTCATCGACAATCTGTTGTAAAAAAACAAAAATAATCATTATGCCTTCTCTTATAACAGAACCAAATTAAAATTCATATCAAAAAACGAACAAATTATCATTCATATTTTATTAAAAAATAAATATCATTTTTATTTGATTTAATTAAAAAAAATATTTAAATAAAACTCTTCCACAGCAGCATAGTCTTTAATACCGAACAAATACTAGTACATACCTTTAAATAAAAATACTACTTAACACTATGAAACATAAGTAATAGTCTAAAAAAAATTATTCACATCAAAAATTGAGGAAATAATGCTTAGCGAATCTTTGCCTAAAAGATGCTTGGCTTTTTGTGCCTTGCCATCTCAAATCCACTCAAGCCAATTCACTTCTGTGCGTCCCACAAACAAACTTAGGAAAGTTACTGAAACAAGTTTGATTGCTGTTCTGTCAAGCGCTTTCGTATGCATTGGGGGGGGGTATCACATTCAGCAGACCTTCCCACAGACGGTAACCTAGGGACTACCGCTTACAAAGACTCTTCCTACACGATAACCGATGATCTTCAGTCCACTATTACTGTGGGGATGAATACAATAAAAAATCCGGTGTTTTCATCTGCAACTACTGCTCAGGAGATTCAAAGTACCAAAAACTCACTCACCATCTCTGCTATGGGCGGTGCAGGAATATTCTTTGCAACAGTCAACAAACAAACCATCGATATCCCTGACGCTGACCTGCTCTCCTCTCAAACCGGCAGAGTTTTCGTCGTTTCCTATGACAAGCTTGTCAGTGCAACGGATCCGGACGCTGTAGCCAGTGCTGTAACTCAAAGAATTACCGGAAATTTCAAAACTCTTAAAGCTGACATTAGCGGACGTGCCGCCATTGTTCAATTTGGTCTCGGTGTTGGAGCTTTTCAGCCGGGAGCCTTAATTAGCAACAACGGCGGTGTACAAATACTGGGAGTTTCTCAAGAAGAAGCCGGCGGTCAAATTGATAAAATGATCATGAATACTACGAGAACGTCCAGTGCTTACTCAACCGAGCGCGGAGTTGCTATCTCAAATAGAGCTCCGGGTTTTGGCTGGCTTGGAGACCAACAAATTTATATGCCGATCAATCAAATCGGCGAAGAAGACAACCGATTTGGCGCCGGTGTGGCAAATGTTTACGGAAGTAATCAGTACATTCAAAAAATAGGAACTATCTACGCAACAAATTACGGTATTGCCAACGGAAGCGCTTCTGAAACGGCTGACTGCGGTCCTCAAGTCATCCGTGAAGTTGATACGATCGATATAAATAACGCAACCGGACTTACAGGCTCTCATTCCATCGGCATTTACAACTATAGCGATAATGGCGCTTGCACCGGCGATGGCGGAGAATGCTCTAAGAGCTCTGAGGATAGTCAGGTGCATCATATCGGCACACAATATGTCGGCATAACCAACGGTGTCCGTACTGTGAATGCAAGCACTACAGCCGGATCACTCGGTATTTATAATATAGGCGGAGTTTCCACTATAGAAGCTAAAAATCCTGACCAGCCGGTTTGGATCGATGCTACAGGACCTGTTTCACGATCTATTTATATATCACCTGTAGGCGGCGGATTTCTGACCTTTGATACCGCGACTCATATGAGGGGTAGCTTTGATCTGCGCAACGGAAATATTGTTGTAGCCAACGACAAACATGAGAAAGCTCTTTCAGCAGATCTGACTTTTAATACAACCGCCCTCCCCAACTCAGATACCCTGACCTTGGGCCCAGACGTCAATATTCAAATCTTGCGAGGAAAATATGCGGATGCATCTCCCCGCACATCCCTTTCATTCGGAGATAAGTTAGATCCTCTAAGCAGCGGCTACAAAGTCAGATTAGGGCGCAAATCCTATATTAACGATAAAGGTGCGTTTAGTGGAAATTCAACGCTCTACTTCGGGACAAATTGGCAGAAGCAGTCGTATGAAGACGCCGAAACCGGAGCAACTGTTGAAAAAGATGTTCTTAAAGTTAATACGAACGGGATCATTCTGAATAACGTTCAGAAGCAGTCAAGCGGTGATCCGACTCGTTTAAATCTGACAGTCACTGTAGACACAAACAACCTTCCGGATACACTTGGCGGCTCTAACGGCTACTCAGGAACAGACAACCCTGTACTCTTAACTTATCTTAACACCGGCCTGAACGCGCTTCAGCTGATGAGAGAAGCTGCGAACAACGTCGTTATCGGAGATGAGGAATCGCGCCAAAACATTGCTCCAGCGGACGGTTACTTTGAAAACAGATATGGCAGCTCTGAAGCCGGACTAAAGATTAAAGAAGAGAACTTTTATCCTGTACTTCGACTCGACAGCGAAGGAAAAGCTGTTGGCATCTATGTTGGCAAACGAGTTGAAGATAAATTTGAACATTACACCCCGGAAGGAGCTGATTGGAAGTACGTAGGCATTGAAAAAGGAGACGGCCAAACGGTAACCTCAGGAGAGTGGCAGAAGATTAAGGGCGGAGATGCACTTACCCTTGCTTCGTACAAAGATTATCTATCAAAAGGATATACAATTGAAGCCTATCTCAACGGCAAACCGTTAAGTGAAAAAGAAATTGAAGAGCATCTTCTCAAACAGACAGAGAATCATTGGAAAGATGAATCACGCGATGTCAGCGTATTAATTCTCTACCCTGACGCAAAACATCGCTATGAGAAAGAACATTGGCTCAAAACCACCGGCTGGATTGCCGCAAACGAAGACAACCTTCACAATCCATTTAATCTCAATCAAAAATATGAGATTTTACCTTCAAACAGGAAAATCGCCGGTTATGTCGAACTTTCTATCCCTGAGGGGTTAGTCACTCCGGAAGCAACATACGTAGCGCCTTATTACTTTGAGGACATACGTGCAGTAGGCAATCCAAACAACATTACCGACTCCCTGGTTGACGGCAATCCTCGGGTTGAAGAGCTGTATCCCGAAACGAATACTGGTGCTGATCCGGATAATAATGCAGAGGGCTCCGGATCAACTTCTTCTACTTCTCCAAACGGTCTGAAGTACATGGGACAGGTCTTTGGTATTGTGGAAGCTCCTATTACAGATAAAAAAATTGATCCCTACGTCAAATATGATCCTTTGCAGCTGTACGAAACCGGCGACAACTCAACGGAGAATCGTTTAACTGTTAATTTCACTGATTGTGACGATAAGTGCGATAAACCGTGTGATAAAGACCCTGTACCCGGAGAAGACAACCCCGGCGTTAACAATCCAGTTATCGACCACGAAGTACATAATCCTACCGTTGATCCGAATACCGGGTTTATTGTCCCGGGAGAGGGTTCTACCTCGACTATGGATGCTTTAAGTTCGATCTCTATGACAAACTACTTCTTGTGGAGACAAGAAAACGAAACACTATACCAGCGCATGGGAGAAATCCGCGATCGAACCGATTTAGAAGGTGCCTGGGTTCGAGTTCTTGGCGGTAAGAATACTTATGACAGCGGCAATACTTACTTCAAGAACAGATATCACGGATTCCAGATTGGTTTCGATCACGTCGCCGATAAAGAAAATAACGGCAAGTGGATATTCGGCGCGGCGTTGGGCTATACCCGCGGCAGCAGTGATTATTCCAATGACGGAAGCGGAAAGAACTGGATCGGCAGCCTGTCGGCATACGCCGTGAAGAAGTTTGACAATGGTGCCTACCTTGACTTAATTCTCAAAGGCAGCCGCTTGAGCAACGACTTCACCGCGATTAGTAAACTTAATCGCTACATTTCCAAAGGCAAATACCACACCAACGCCCTGCAGGCAAGTATTGAAGCAGGACACAAGATCCCGTTATCCGAGACCTGGTATGTCGATCCTCAGCTTCAGCTGACCTATGGTTACATTAAAGACGCGAAATATCGTACCGATACCCGTATTAATGTTCACGTCAAAGGCACACCCAGCACAATCGGCAGAGCCGGCATCTCCTTAGGACGCGAAGCAAAAGAAGGAAGCGCTTTTGTGAAACTCGATGTGCTCAGAGAATTTACATCGAAATACAAAGCGACTTATACCCTTGATAACGGCGCAAGAAACAAGAACTCCGTTTCCATGAAAGACACATGGGGCGAAATCTCTGTCGGCGGTACTTATAACTTCAATAAGGATACGTACGGCTTTGCGCAGATCAAGCGGTCCTTCGGAGCCAAGATTCAGCAGGATTACCGTGCTGACATCGGCATGAGATACGTTTTCTAACCTTAGATTCCAAACACTTCTATCTCCTCTCGGCTAATAACCGAGAGGAGAACTATCAAGCATGAATAAGACATCATTCTTTATTCAAACGGTCCTGCTTTGTGCAGCCGCATTAAATGCCGGTCTTTCGTTTGCTGATGAAGCTCAAGACAAGACGGAACTCACCGCTGTCGCGAACGAGCGAATCTTTATCCCAACAACTTCTGCTAGAGAGAATGTTCCGGTCACATTCGAATCCAGGTATGTAACCGGCATCTGCGATATGGCACTTTGGATTGATGACAAGTTATCCGTCATTTTTCTGCCCGATGAAACTCTGACTTTAAACCTTGAACCCGGCAAACACAATTTGCGTCTTACCTACGCGCCTATTCCGGCTAATGACGAAGATCGCAAAAAAATGGAAGAGGAAAAAGGTAAATACTGCATGAAAGAGAAACCGCAGGAAACTGGTTTCTTACGCGAAATCGAATTACAGGCAGGGCAGCCGGAGATATTTAATCTGCGAATCAACCACGGTTACCTTTTCCGCATTTCAAAATTAGAGGACGAGGCTCAGAAAGAAAGCGCTCGAACAGAGGAACCTTCGAAACAATAGGACCTGTTCCAACGGTTAAAACATTACTTCTCTTTGGAAGCCCCACGCTAAAAAACCTCAGTTTGAGCCGCTAAATCCAACATACTCCCTTTTGGAAAACCTGCTGACACAGATGACAGATCAGCAGGTTATTTTTTAGGCGCATAAATGATAAGCAACGCTAGCAGTATCAGATTCCGTCTTTAATAGGTGATTTCTCTCAACGGTTCGAACGGTATTCTCAATGTGTCGTTTCCTGAAATCAGTTGAAAATTTAAAGATGCTGAACGGGAACAATCTCGGCTTTCTGATGGCCCAAAAAGTCACCAAGCTCGGTGAAACGCTAACCCAAAGATGCTGGACCGATCACGTTATCAGCCGCTAAACAGTGAGGCCCCCGATGACAATCTTTATCAAGTGGTCTCCGATTGGGAGAAATCGGGTGGGAGCGGTTCAAAAATCAACTGCACATTAGTCTTTACGTTTAACAAAAAACGACAAAAGCGTGATCAGGCCATCTTAAAATTCTGGCAGGGAATCGTTCTTGCGAAGAAACAGGCGGGAGTCAAAACCGGACCGAGAAAAACCGGTTGGGCCTGTTTGGCAAAAACAGAAAACGGCAAGGATCAGCCAATTCTCGGAATTGATGAAAAGGTCTTGCAAAATAAACTGGCTCTATGCGGTTATGCTGCCGTTGTGTATAAGGAATCGCCGATACAAGCAGACAAAGACGGAGTGGTCTCTGAAAAAAAATCCGATCCTCAAAGATACCGAAATCGCCGGTATGTATCATCGTCTTAACTGCATTGAGGACTGCTTCAGGGTTATGAAGTCCAATCTCGGTCTGCGCCCGATGTATGTGTTTAACTCAAAGCACATCATTGCGCATTGTCTGCTGGTTTACCTTGCGCTTATCTCTGTTCGGCTTATACAAAATCGCGCTGAAAAAAGTTCCGTGCACGTGACAGCTGAGGAAATTTCCACTTGTCTTCGGGAGGCAAACGTTGCCCCACTACTGCAAAGTGAAGAAAGGTCAGTCTTTGCAACTGTGGAGCAATGCTGCAATCTCAGAAAAGGTCTTGAGCGGCAAAGCACTTCTGAGCTTGTAGAAATGATTAAAAGCGGGAAGCTAAAAACATCGAAGACACCGGAGATCTTAGAAGTTTGCGGATTAAAAATGCCAAATAGGTTCTGTTCCTTACATGAGCTTGCTAGAAGTCTAAAGACAAAGTTCCCGGACTTTAACTGCGCTGTGCCGACTCTAAAGAGGTTGGATTTATTATGACGCAAAAATAATTCTTAAACTGCCTCAACCTAAGTAACACAAGGGATGAGTTTTTTTTATTTACGAGATTCTCCTAAAGTCGGGTTTTTAACAGATGCCTGAAGGGGAGATGAAGAGTTTAGTATAGACCCTCGTCCAATTTCTCATATCTTGGGAACCTCATTCTGTTTGACTTGGTAACGTGTCTCACCTTTTTAACTTTTAAAATAAAAAGTCACTCAAAAGTTAAGGAACATGCATCTCAAACCTGTCCGGATAAGAGCAGTACTTTGCGCAGTTGTGCAAAATTTGAGATGCCTAATTTTCTATAAGCGTTTGCTCTATGTGTCTCTACCGTCCGCTCACTCAAATTTAATCTTGAAGCAACCTGGCAGTTCATCAACCCCATCGAAACAAGATCAATAACCTGTCGCTCTCTATTCGTTAATGAGGCTAACTTTTCGGCGGCTTCACCGCTTTCTCCGGTGATATGCATGTGGACTATTTTGAACTTTTCAATCGCATCTCCAACGGCCTTCAAGAGTTTGTCGGAATCCGCAGGTTTCTGAATTAGATCATTCGCTCCGTCTTTGAAAATTTTTATCGCCATATCCAGATCGGCGTGAGCAGTTAGAAAAATTATCGGAGACGTAAATCCCTTAATCTTTAACAGCTCCAAAAGTTCCATTCCGTTAATTCCAGGCATTTTGTAATCAAGAATCAGGCAGTCACACCTCAAATGGTCAACTGTTAAGAAGTCATTTGCGCTGGAGTATGTCTGAACTTCATAACCTTCGTTATCCAGTAGAAAGCCTAAGGCATCACAGTGATCTGCGTCGTCATCAACGATACAAATAATTTCTTTATCAGGCATTTTGATCTTCCATGATTTTTAAGGTTAATGTCGCACAAACTCCGCCGTACTTGAGCGGCTCAATATCAAAATTTCCGCCGTGATTTTCCATAATGGTTCTGACGAGAGATAAACCGATGCCTAACCCGTTCAATTTGCTGCTGTTTAATGGGACCGTCATGTCTTCTAGTTCTTTTTCAGACACTAAGGGTCCATTGTCCGTTACTTTAAGAATCGCGGTGTCATTAATCCGCTGAACAATTAACTCGATTTTTGGGTCCTGATTCTTCGAAGAAATGAGAGAATCTGCTGCATTCCTCAAGATATTCAATATTGCCAATTCAAGCTCCATTGGATTTGCATATAAGCGCATATCTCCAGAAATTCTTACTTTTAATGTGCCGCTAAATCGCCCGCTCTGTTTAAATACGCTGACCGCGTTCTCACAGACCCTTGTTAGAGAAATCTCCTGCTTATCGCTTCTTTTGCTGCGAGCATAATTTCTTACGCTCTGAACAATGGTTTCAGCTCTTTCTGCCTGAGAAAGAATCTTGCGCAATACATCAATGGACTGATCCTCGTGGAACTCTCCTTTTTCGAATTTCCTTTGAAGTGTCTGTGCATAGATTTTGAGACTTGAAAGCGGCTGCCTCAGTTCATGTGCAATCATTGAACTCATTTGTCCAATGATGCCTAATTTTTGAAGTGACTCATACTTAGCTTCAGAATCTCTAGATCGTTTATGCAGCAGCTGTTGCTTTTTTATCGAACGGGTTAGTTGATTCGTTCGCTTCCGAACTAAGAAATTTAAAAGTCCGCTGTATCCGGCTAAGCACATCAGTACAATCGCGAGCGGAAGAACCCAGTGTTTGTATTCCTTCAAAAAATTAGAAAATGTCCATTCATTAAGGATTGTGTACATTCCGGTCTTCAAATCCTGATATAACCGGTCCGTCCCGGAAAAATCCGTTGCAACACTCCAGCGATAACCGTATGAATCTCGAGGCATCGACAAAAGAACGCGAAGAACCTCTCGAGATAATTCATGGGGCGTGTTAGGTGAAGATGAAAATGACCAATTAGGATAAGCATTTGTTGATCGAACGCAAGGCTTTTCTTCAAGGACATTGATCACCTTCAGTTCTGTTCTGAACGGATGATTCTCAGGATAATTATCTTCAAGAAAGCAGCTTGGCACCGTCGCTACATCACCAGTGCCGTTTGATAATGCAATCAAGACATTGTGACTTCCGCTGTCCAGAAATATCTCTTTTGAGAAAAAATCCTTCGGATCATAGCCGTGTCCTGCGATCTCTCCGATCGGGACAACGTAACCGTAGAAACCCATAGGACGGTTACTCACAAGAACCCGCCCTTTCATATCCGCAAGTTCAGCAATTCCGGAATCTTTTCTTGTGATAAAGATTGAACCGAACGAATGATTAGGATCTGGAAATCGAGTTGACGTTATGGTTGCTAAATCACGGGCGCCTTCCGCCTGAAGCCTTCTGGACAATCCCGTTGTTGAAACAAAAAAATTAACCTCTCCAGAAAGTATCTTGCTCACTAATTCATTGACATGAATTAGCTCAAAAGAAACCAGATCTTTGCCAAATCTATCTATTAAGGATTGTCTCGTCTCTTCAAAAATCCTGCTGTGATTCTTTTCATGACCGCCTTCAGTCATGCCGACACGTATGACAGGCTGCGCTGAACACAGGCTACCGGTCAATAAGACACCTGCAAGAACTAAACAAATCCTTTTACACATGGGAGCTAAAGTTTTTCTTTTCTGTAGTGTACGAGCTGATTGTACTTAAGTACCCAATACTTAGGTACCCTGTTTCATAGACTAAAGAAAGATTAACAAGGAGAAAACTTATGAAGTCCTTCATCCTACTCCCTTTAGCTGCAGCATTATCATTTGCAATGGCTCCTGCTTCCGCCGCTCTGAAAGACGGCACCTACACTTCCACTGTTAACGGTCACAACGCTCCGCTCACAGTAAAAGTTACTATTGCTAATAACAAGATTGAGAATATCGATATCTCAAAGAATCTTGAAACTATTGGTGTTGGCAAGCTAGCTTTAAACAGACTTGCAAAACACATTAAAGATACGCAATCGGTCAACGTTGATAACGTAACCGGCGCAACTCTATCTTCCTTTGCTATCAAGAAAGGCGTTAGGGACTGTCTGACACAGGCCGGTGCTGACAAATCCGAATTTAATAAAAAGGTCGATGTCTATCCGACAAACGATGAAACACTCAAGACACAGATTGTTATCGTCGGTGGCGGTGGCGCCGGACTTGCTGCTGCCGTATCAGCTGTTCAGAACGGGGCAAAAGTTGTTGTTTTAGAGAAACTTGGCTATCTCGGCGGATCCACCAATGTTTCCGGCGGCGCCTTCAATGCTGTTGATCCGAAACGTCAGGGCGCCATGGGAATTGAAGACTCCGTGAACAAATTCTACGAACAGACGATGAAAGGCGGCCACAATGTCGGAAATCCTGAACTTGTGCATTATCTGACAGACAACGCCATGAAGTCGGTTGAGTGGCTTGAATCATTAGGCGCTGATTTTAAAGACAAAATCGGGACTGCAACCGGGGCACTTTGGCAGAGAAGTCACTACGGTACAACGCCCGCCGGCAACCACTATATCCGTGCTTTAGAAAAATTCCTTGCTGAGCATAAAGATGACGCAACAATCATCACCGATGCTGATGTTAAAAGTCTAATCCAGGACAAAGGCGGGAGGATTACAGGCGTAGTAGCAAATAACCACGGACGCAAAATTACCGTACTCGCCTCAAAAGGTGTAGTTTTAGCAACAGGCGGTTTCGGCGCTAACGTTGAATTACGACGTAAAGTTAACACCGGTGTATGGAAAGAAGTTGATCTCGGTAAAGGAATCGGCGCATCAACAATACAGAAATCCGCACAAGGTGACGGTATCGCGCTCGGTCAGAAAGCCGGCGCCGATGTCATCGGCATGTCCGATATTCAGCTTCATCCGTGCGGAACACCCGGAACCGGTTTAATGGAACACATCCGTACTTCCGGCCGCAATAGACTTTTTGTTAACGAGCTGGGAGACAGATTTGTCAATGAAGGTGCGGCTCGAGACACTTTATGCAAGGCCATTTTTGCACAGCCCCACTCTACTTACTGGTTAGTTGTTAATCATGTGAGATATCCTGCTCGCGACTGGGTAGATAGAAACGGAGCCACTATTGCGGATATGGCGTCATTAGGAGCAGTTGTTGAAGCCAACACTCTTGATGAACTAGCCAAGAAGACCGGTATGGATGCTGCAAAACTTAAAGCTTCTGTGGACGAGTACAACAAGGTTGCGACCGGGAAAGTTGAGAAGGACAAATACGGTTTTGTTGCGAACAATAAAGAGGACCGTCCGATGACAGAAGGTCCTTGGTATGCCGTTAAGAAAGTGCCGACAGTCCACCACACCATGGGAGGACTGAGGATCAACACTCAAACTCAGGTCCTTGACCACAATGGTAAACCTCTGCCCGGTCTTTATGCCGCAGGCGAAGTCACAGGCGGTATCCATGGTGCCAATCGTTTAGGCGGAAACGCTATAGCTGACATTTTCACATTCGGCCGGCAGGCAGGAAAAGTCGCAGCTGAATCCAAATAAATAGTTATCTAGCAAAGAGCCGACTCAAATGCACAGAGCCGGCTCTTTTTTATCTAGATTGAGACAGATTACAAGTTTTGTTCTCTATCAGGCCCATGTTGGCGCAGTTTTTTAAACCATATTGTCTAGCACCAATCTGTTTAATGTTCTCTAGGGCAGATTAATATTCATTTTCTCCGGTTATTCCTCGCAGCATCTCTTCTAATTCGGATGACACTTCTTCAAAATTTTTTAACGGGGGTAATTCGACTATTTCTTCAGCCGTTAAGGGATAGTTATGTGGGAAGTTTTCTCGAGTAAAAAAATCCAGTGCTCTCGGCGTAATTTTATTTACTTCTAACACTAATTCACGCGCCAGAGAGCCGGCCCTCATCACCTGAGCAATTTGAATTGGGTGAATCGCTTTAAATAATCTGTGCTCGCATTTCCTCGAAATTAACTTTCCTTACTCCTTCACGAATAAAGCTTTCTGAAATATGCGCTCCAGGACGGTTATAGTCGGAAACAGAAGCCCCAAAACAGCCAAAAAAAGAATTTTTCCGGTAGAGCACTTTCGGTGAGCAGATGCAAAACAAAGTGGCAGAACTTCTGGCGTCCTGAGTAACAACAACTTGATAATCCGGGAAAAAATCTTTTAAAACTTCTGTCAAAGCAAAAGCATTAGGTTCGCTCCCCCAAAGGAATCGAGTAAGACGGTTAAATTTTTATCCCAAAAAAAATCTCGATTTAGCCAGAGTAAATCACTGCATTCTTTCAATAGCTTAGAATCGATAGGGGTGTTTTTATTAATTACAAGGATGTGACTGTTAAGCACAGACGCAACTTTCTCGTATTGAGGTGCTAATTTCTTGTTATGTTTCCCTTGATTATCTAGGAAAAGAATGATTGGTTTAGCCGTATTGCCTCTAGAAAAGGTGGTCTCATGAGAAAACTTAAATCCAAATTCTTCTAGCTTTCTCCGGCTTATCCAATGTTCAAAGCTGCCGCAATCTAAGGTGAGGAAATCCGCTAACTCATCATTTGCCTTTATCCCCTTTGGCTGCAACAACCTCACTATTCGATCACGTATTACTTTGCGCCGTCTCTCGGCTGCTTCCAAATTATTTTTCCCAACTGATAGGGCAGTCTCATCTTGAACCTGCTTGTAGTAATGAGGTATTTGTTCCTCCAAAAGTTGGAATTCTTCTTCCGGACAATATATGCGGACGGCTTTTAGTACTTCTTGAGCCCCTTGAGTAAAAATCAGTTTACGCGTCCAAACATCAAGCGTTATCGTCAGCGGACGCCCGAAACGCGAAAAATGCACTCAGAGACTCAAGGTTCACTTGCCAAACTACGAAAAGGACTATCGGAAAAAGTTTACGGAAGATGAGGTATTTAAAGCGATGGAGCGTGCACTAGCCAAATGTTCAAATTTCGATGATGTCTTTACCAACCAGGCCTGAACAGCCATGGGCGCCTTTGTAAAGCTTCTCATTCAACTGAACAAATAATAACAATGACTCAACAACCTTCAGAGTATTTCGAAAGTTCGACATTCCTTGTAATTGATCAGCAAGATACATATGATAACCTTAGATTTCTAACTAACAGCATATCGGAAGCCGAGAATCAGTTGGAGAGGACTTTAAATGTGGTGTTTAAGAAGTGCTTTTTTGATGTTTCCGGCGTGGCCCAAATCTGCAAATTACTTGATAAGACAGGAGTAAAGCTTAACTCCTTTGTTTTAAACCACGAAAACTATTTATTGGAGCTTTGTCTGCTTTTCAGTGATGAGGGTTTCGTCCCTGAAGATTTTCCGGTATTTCCTTATCTTCCCACTGCAAAAGCCAGTGATAGAATTCAAACCCTTTCCTTTTTAAAACGGCCTTCGGAGATTTCGACAATGAGGTCTTGAAATATAACTCCGCTTTGTTGTCGATCGGGGAAGTTTCACTCCAATTAAACCTATACCGAAAACTTATGTCAGATGCAAGAGAAAGAGGAAGGCTCAGTGATAAGTTATCTGAGTATTTACTTCCGACAAAACCAATATTTATTGACGAAGCCCAAGTCTTACATGTATCTGACTTGGAACAGCTTGATTTTTTTCATTTGCACATTCTCACTCCAGAGCAACTGAAGCTTTTAGCAAAACTGTAATTTTCATTGCTTCCAATATGATGACGACAATCTCGAGAATCCCTACCTCATAACATTGTTCGATAAAGCCATGAAGTGTAGAGTGGCTCGAATCATTAGGCGCAGATTTTACAGAACAGCAACCGGTACACTTTGGCAGAGAAATCACTACGGTATAACCTACCGGCAACCACCATATCTGGATCAAGGAAAAACTCCTAAGCCGAACTTTAGGGGTTCCTTTTTATATCTTTAATGCCTCTCTCACCGCAACACGCGCAAACACCGCCGCAGAGGCTAAGTTGTCGCCAAAAGAACAGGCCTCGCCAAAGATGCCTCCGACGATTTCACCGGCTGCGAATAATCCTTTAATAGGCTGACGGTTTCTATCCAATACATTGGCGAACTCATTAACATTCAAACCGCCAAGGGAAGCCATAATCTTCGGTGCAAGAACTGCAGTTTTTGTGACATACCCTACTTTTTTTAAATAGAACGGATTCTTCCCAAAGGCTTCATCAGATTTGATTTCACAAGCTTTTCTGTATTGAGCCAGTGCATTTGAAAATCTGTCCTCAATTTTCTGAGGCCTATTAGCAGAGTCATTTCCCGAACCAAAATAAAGAATAGATGCACAGTGTCCGGACTGGCGAAGAACTGCTTCGCAAAGTGAAGAAAACTCTAAATCTTCCCGACAAAAACGCCTTCCTTCAGCGTTAACTAAAATAAATTCTGCCGGGTTTAAGAGCAACTGTTCAATCGCAGAATCTCCTACACTTAATTCAAAATAGCTCATGTGAACTGACTCTGCCCCGATATCCATGGCTGAGGTCAATACTCCGCCGTCACATAAAGGGCTTCCCAGATACTCGGAACCTGATAGTAAATTAAAGTTAGTCGAGACCAAACGATTAGAAGCGCAGAAACCACCTGCGCAAAGGATAACGCCAAACCTTGGAGTTAATTCAATGGTGTTTTTTCCACGCTCAAAAACAACCGATAACGGCTGAGAATCGTCTTTTTTAAACCCTACAACGTTGCTACCGTATGAGATAGTGCATGATAATGAATTAAGATGTGAAAGCAAAAAATTTATATAACTTTCCCCGTTCCCATAAATTGGTTTATGACTGCGCGGGTACAATGTTCCCGGCTCCTGAGTCACACTCCGCTCAAACTTAAATCCGATATGTTCAAGCCAATTCAAGGCTTCAGTTGCACCATATGTATATTTTTTTATCAGTTCGGGATGACCTTTTCCATGTCCGTACTCAAGAATATCTAGGAAATGCTTCTCGGGTGAGTCATGTACATCAATTGGAAATTGCCTAGCCGGATCGCATGAATTGAAAATTCCGTCAGACAGACCTGTCGTTCCGCCTGCTTGTATACCTTTCTCCAGTACAAGCACATTTAAACCCAATTCAACAGCGGTTCTTGCCGCACAGAGACCGGCCATGCCTGCACCAACGATAATTAAATCTAAATTAGACATTTTCAGAACTATTCATAATCATTAGTTTCTGGGCGAATTGAACAGCATTTCTCACACCGAATTTCGAAAACACATGAGCTCTGTGAACCTGTACGGTCCTCTCGGTTATGTTTAATTTGTCTGCGATTTGCTTATTTAAGAGTCCTTCCGCGATCAGCACTGCCGTTTCCTGCTCACGCGGGCTTAGGGCGTTCCAACTTCCGAGGATTTCTGATTTTTCAGTACTGCGCCGTCTTCTTTCTCGGTCAATCACTACCGCTTTTTCGATTGATGACAATAGGCTCTCGTCTTTTATAGGTTTCGGGAGGAAATCCAATGCACCTTTTTGCATAGCTTTCACTACCATTTCGATATCAGCGTGCGCGCTAATAAATATAACGGGAATTTTATGGACAAGGCCGCTTAATTTTGCCTGCAGCTCCAACCCTGACAATCCCGGCATCCTTACATCCAGGACAACACATCCTGGAACAGAAGGATCATCATGAGCCAAAAAATCTTCTGCACTGGCATACGTACGAACAAACCAGCCATCACTCTCAACAAGGAATTTATAAGAGTCTCTTACTCCGACATCGTCATCTACTATTCTCACGACGGCAAATGAATTCTTTACTTCCATGTTCATTCCTCATGCATTGCTGTGGAGTAAGACTGCGACTGAAAGTCCGGATGGTTTGTTCTTAATGAAGTCAACATGTCCTCCGTACCTTTCTGAAATTCTCTTCACAATTGAAAGACCGAGTCCTAATCCGCTGATCTTTGTAGATCTAAGCGGCTCTTTTAAATTTTCAAGTTCTGAGTCGTCAAGTGTAGGACCGTTATCAGAAACAATAATCTTGAGTGCATTTGATACTTTCTCTGCCCTAACCAGTACTTCCGGAACATGAAGTGTAGAAGTGGCCTCAAGCGCGTTTTTGATTAAATTTCTCGAAAGAAGCTCAATTTCCAAAGGATCTCCGATAAAAGAGATATCCGCCTCCCCTTCATAGTGCACAATAGGTTGTCTTTGAGAATTAACATAGTCATTGCAGATAGCCGCGAGCAAATCACTGACATTGAATTTAATGCGGTCCGAGGGCTTGCCTTTCGCATAACGCTGAACATGTTCAATTATGTCCGATGCGCGGCCGCTCTCTTTAATCAGCCTTGATATAGCAAAGGAGAGCGCCTCTTCGTCAAGATTTCCTTTTGACAATCTTCTCCGTATCGCCAATGAATAATTTGAAATTGCAGCTAACGGCTGTCTCAATTCATGAGCAACGATATTAGACATTTGGCCAACAATTGAAGCTTTTTCCAAGCTGTGAAAGTGTTCTTCAGCTCTAAATCGCTTCTCGTTAGCCTCAAAAAGTTCTTTTGTTCTTCTTTTGATTAGAAGGTTAGAGAAAATCGTAAGAGCAATCCAGCATAAAAGAACTGCGGCAATTGCCGCTACCCAAACAATATTCTCATTGACGAGTTCATTAAAGCTTTTCTTTCTGAAGCTTTTGTAAAACGGTTCATCGAGGAATGAAAGTATTTGGTGCATTTTTCTGTAGTCCCCTTCCGACGCCCAGCCCATACCGCCAACAGGAGGAAGGCTTTTCAGAAATGCTTCAATTCTTTCATTTTCATTTCTTCCAGTATTTAGCGTTGCGGCAAATATCCACCCCGGATAAGTGATTGTTGTGTGACCAAGAGCATAATCGTCTTTAATCCGAGGTTCTAGAAGTTTAAACTCTCGTTTAATTTTTTCTGGAAGACGTGTAAACAGGATCGGATCCACTGCAGCAGCGTGGATTTCTCCTGAATGGAATTCATCAAGCAAATCCTCATAAGAAGCCGGAATCGTTTTCAGTTTCACAAATCGTTTACTCGGGAACCCCTGCATTCTCAATTCATTTAGTACGTGAATTTTTATGTCAGGCGATGCATCTTCTGAAATACCAATGACTTTATTTTCCAGCTCTTTCAATGTATTGATTTTATGAACGCTATCGGCTTTCACAACTATTGCAGTGGAAGCTGCATGGTCTGAACTAATTGCCGCGCTTGGTTTTACAGCTGCCACGGCTTTTAAACCGCTGTATTTTTCCAGTGCTGCATACACCGTAGCGCTACAAATCATATAGTGCGCACCATTTAGCACATCCGGATTCTGAAGCTCTTTAACGGAAAAATAGCGAAGCTCCGGGATGCGATTTCGGTTAATTATCGACAGTCTTTGGAAGGTATTCGCAACAAGAGAATGAATACTATCGGAACCTTCTTTTTGAACTGCGATAATTAGAGGTGTTCTGACGGTTTCATAAGCGAGAGAGACGCTGCCAAACATCAGGCATGCAAAAGATATACCGAGGAATCTGAAGTGATGAGGCATTTTATTTATGTCAGAACGCTCCTCGGTTATTATGTGGAAGGAATAGCAGACCGTCAATTTCGTGTTCTACGTAGTGCGAGCTCACAATTTTCAGAATGCCGCTCAATTCATAAACTGAAACCGTTCTCGATAAACTCACTCTCAGGAGCAGCAAATGACAATTTCTACAAAACGCCGTACTTTTCTGACAGGCTCTCTTGCCTCAATGGCATTGACTGTTGCACCGCTCGTCACACACGCTGAAGGAAAAGACAAATTTGACTGGTCAAAGACTTATGACGTCATCGTTGTTGGTTCCGGCGGCGCCGGATTATCCGCAGCAGTAGCCGCCGCTCAAAACAAAGCCTCTACAGTCGTCATTGAAAAGATGGATATCATTGGCGGGAATACGCGCATTACCGGCGGAGCTTTCAATGCGGTTGATCCTGTTGAACAGGAGAAGAAAGGCATTAAAGACAGCGTTGAACTGCACGCTGAGCAAACGCTGAAAGCGGGCGACTATCGCGGCAATCCCGAGCTTGTAAAAGAATTTACCAAGCGGGCCCCGGAAGCGCTGCAATGGCTGAAGGACTGCGGAGTTGTTTTCCTTCCAGGCGTCTATCAGGTTTACGGTGGTCTTCACCCGAGAGCCCACAGCTCAAATAAACCTTTCGGACTGGGATACATCGAAGCACTTGAAAACAAATGCAAGGAACTTAATGTTCCTATTTTGCTCAATACAAAAGTCGTTCGTCTCATTCGCGAAGGGAACCTAACCGGCAGAGTCATTGGTGTTGAGGTTCTTACTAAAAGAGGAAAAACTCAGTTCTTGCGTGCTGTCAAGGGTATTGTTATCGCGTCCGGCGGCTTCAGCGCAAATCCGCAGGCACGAGCACTTCATGATCCGAGACTTTATGATCTTCCGACGACCAACCATAAGGGCGCTACAGGTGACTTGATTTCTCCTGCTCAGGACATCGGAGCCGAAGTTGTTGGTATGGATTATATTCAGCTGCTTCCGGGCGGCGCTACTACCGGCCGTTTTATTGGCATGGTCAGTCCGGTTGAAAGCGTCATCTTTGTTAATAAGAACGGAGACAGATTTGTTGCTGAAGACAATCGAAGAGATGTGATCGCTGATGCAATTCTTGGCTCCCCTACCAAGGTGGTATTCGGTATTCGGGATGCAGACGGTTATGCGGCAATGAATAAAGGCGCAACCAAAGCATTTAATGGTGCATTTGAGATCGGTGATGCGGTTAAAGCGGATACGTTAGATGAATTGGCCGCCAAACTGCAAATTCCTGCGGAAAACTTAAAGAAAGCCGTTGACACATACAATAAGGCCGTCGATGAAAAGAAGGATCCCTTCGGACGCAATCCGAAGATGCTGATTCACAAGATTGAAAAGGGACCGTTCTATGCAGGCAGACTGACTATGGCCGCTCACCATACAATGGGCGGCTTAGCTATCAACCCTCGCGCACAGGTTATGGATAGGCACGGGAAACCGATTCCCGGCCTTTATGCTGCAGGCGAAGTGACCGGCGGCGTTCACGGAACGAACCGCGTCGGCGGCAATGCTGTCGCTGAAATCTTCACTATTGGCAAAATTGCCGGTGAAAACGCATCCAAAGACTAATAACTAATAGAACACGCGCCAAATCTATTGATTTGGCGCCGGAGTTATCCCATGAGAAGATTTGTATTTCTCCTTCCTTTTATTTTGCCGCTTACGGTTTTTGCTCAGACACCCTGTAGTCAGTGCCATCCCACTCAGCCCATTCAAATCAAAAATCATCTGGATTTTTCTTCTCTCAACGCTTCTTCCTGTTCAAGCTGCCACAGCGGAAACGGCAAATCGATCTTTTATATCTTACACAAAGGACACTTAAAAAAAGTTCCCTGTACGACTTGTCATGAAAACAAGAATGGAAAGGTCAATCTTCTTGCAGCGAATTCCAACTCGAATCAAAATACGATTAAAGAAGACGATTTTGAATTATACGAAGAGCTCTTTGACACATTTTCCGGGACGACCTCGAGGCTCCATCTAAGAAACAGAAATTCCTGCAGTTCTTGTCATACAGACGGTATTCCTGTCGAAGGGGCACAAGTATCCAATGAAATATGTCTATCGTGTCACGGCAGCTATGAGGACTTAGCGAAAAAGACTAGATCAGACAAAAAGGCCAATCCGCACGAAAGTCACCAAGGAAAGCTCGAGTGCAGCCGATGCCATAAAGGCCACGAGACATCACGGTCATACTGTACCGAGTGTCATGCAAATTTCAATCAGGTCATGCCAGAAGTGAAATAACTCTTCCTTGTCCGTCTATTAAAATATTTTGGGAAGAGAAAAATCTGCATTGTCCCAATATCAATCGAACAAGTTGCACGTTTTTTTATCTCTCACTGGCAGCTTTTCGCAATCAAAAAATAATCGGCCCTGGAAGTAACTCCAGGGCACCTTTCACTTAGAAGTATTTATTACTTACTAACCTAAAAGTCATCTAAAGGTCACTTCAGAAATTTAGACCACGATAGCTTTTAGTTAGTTCTGCGGTTTTTCTTCGAAGCCGGATATTCCCAGCAATCTAAAGAACAACCGATCGCGCTTTGTATCACCGCTTCTTTGTATATCGGACATTCCCTCAATTTTTAGGTTGGTTAACTCTATGCAGTCGAACCAGTCAATTAAGCTTTGCATTGACTGCTTGTCCAGCCACTTGAGTAGCGTAAACGTCGTCCAATAAATATATCTTGAAGCACTAGTGTCCAAAATAAACTTTCACAATTGAGATAACCCGCATGCGAACATGCTGGCGATCAGATAAAGTTGATTTTTGCCAAATAAACAAACGGAGCACCAGCATGCGGAGAACAACGATATCTATGTCCCAACTTGTCTAGCTCATGGGCGGGAAAATTGAGTTTCAAAACTTGGTTACTCACTGTCAATCCGACAAAGGGCCAAGGGGCTTACGACGTGGAGCCAATTTATCGCAATGCTTTTTTGCCAACTCTCCGGGGCGGATTCATTACGGGAGATTTCCGACGGCCTCTATTCGGTCAGAAAACACTTTAACCCCTTGACTTTCGCCTCGGGGTTCTTTACCTAAGTACCTAGCAGCAACGCAATAACAGCAGAGTGAAAATCAATTTAATGACTATTCTTGCTATCCGCTTTATACTAGAGGCATGAGATTTATTTGTGGACATGATCTCATCCTTATAAGGCGGCTCGGAATTACCAGTTCTGAGCCGTTTCGCTTGGTTTCTGCACTGATCGAGAAGATAACCTCCAACTTCTCAATTCCTCCACTGTCATACCCTACAGAGTTGGTGTTGGTATTTTAACAGACCTTTAAAAGTGCCTTCCCGAATATCTTAGGTGCATTTCGTTTGCGAACTGCTCAGGAAGCTCTTAACCGCCTTGATGCTCAAAATGAACTACCTCGCACTCACGTGCGAGGTTTCATGGGAGCGTGCTCCCATTTCTAGCAATTGGCGAACACCCACACATGCATGCAGGTTTCGTACAATTGCGGGCGTGTCCACAAAGACGCCCCCATCGAGTTCGAGCAGCTTTTTGAGCCACTCA
>NZ_WSRP01000032.1 GCF_009767915.1 Parasutterella muris | reverse complement strand
TTGGCATAAGGAACTCCTCATAAGGTTCTCAATTATACCATAATGTACTACATTAGTGTTACTTAGGCGTTAAAAAAATTTGGCTGTTAAGCCAATGTGGGCCGAGCTTTATTCAAAATTTAACTGTAAAACTCGGGATTTCGATCGTGCCGCCTTAATTTTTGCCTTTTCCCGACAAACGGCAATATTCTTTTTTGTCTCGTCTCGATAGAATGTAAAAAAAACCAATACATCTATTGACAAGGCAGGGAACCGAAAAGATTCGCCTTTATTCCTCGGTGCGGCTATGCGCTGGTGCCTGCTGCGCGCCGCTCATGGACGGATATTTAATTACGTCCGTCGGTTTGGTCTGGTTTCTTTCTGATTTTGTATGCGCTGACAATTCACCTTGGCTGGTGGGATTCAGTGCTTTTGCTTATATTTTCGGTTCTTTTTTTGGTACGCTGTTTGGCGGCTGGATTGGAGACAGGATGGGGCGGCGCGCCTTATATAACTGTTTGCCGTTTTGCCTTGCCGCGCTTTGCGCGCTGCAGACGGTGTGCACGGTTCCTGTTTCTTTAATTACCGTTCGATTCCTTCTGGGTTTTGTGACAGGAGCGGATTCTCCCTGCGCACAGGCGATGGCTGCCGAGAATTCTCCGAAACTAGTTCGTGCCAAGACACTGACATGGCTGATGAATGCTTGGTTTATCGGCGCGATTTTATCTGCTTGTACCGCATGGTTAATTAAAGAGGTATCTTTGAGCTGGATGGTTTATCCGCTGTTTGCCGCAGTACTGGCACTTATCAGTGCATGGGTTCGGTGCGGCGCGCCGGAGTCTGTGCTTTGGCTGCTTCATCACGGCAGAGGCGCAGAAGCGGAGTACTCTCTAGCGATTCTCGGTCTCAGCAGTACTTCTGAATTAACGGAAGAGGAGAGTTTGCGGAGCAGTGGGCGATTCAACCGCAGGACGATCGGCAAGCTGATTTTTATTTCGGTGTTTTGGTTTTGTCAGGCGGCACCCGTTACTGCTGTTCTGATGTTCGGGCCGCTGCTTCTAAGCGCGCCGGACATGAGCGGCGAGACCGAGTTCGCGTCGACCATTATTGCGTATCTTTTATTTTTCATAGGCAGTTTCGGTGCACTTGGGCTGATCGGACGAACAAAGCGCCGTCCATTGATTCTGTGGACGTTTGCGCTGATGGCTCTGGGCTTTTTGATGCTTTCTCAGGTTCATCTCGGATCGAAACTGATGCTGTGGGCAGCCTTGGCGATATATTCGCTGCCTTATGGGATTCAGTCGGTTTTAGATTATGTCTATCCGTCCGAGCTTTTTCCGACTTCGATCCGTGCGACTGCGCTGGGAATTTTGGGTTCTACATCTCGCGTAGGCTCGATGATCAGTTCACTGCTTTTTCCGATTGCTTTTATTTCTTACGGTCAGCAGATGATGTGTTTTGCAGGTGCATTCGTTTTGGCTGTTGGTTTTGCGGTGTCGTATTTTTTCGCGTCGGAGACGTATCGTGCGAAATAAAACCCCTATGGATAGATCCACTTATGTTTTACCAAACTGCAGATGTCTTTTGCAGACAGAAGGTGTGGTGATTTAGAGCTCTGAGTAATATCTTATTTCCTTCCGAACGCAAGAAATATGAGCATTAAAAGATGTATTTATTGCTGAGCTTTTTAGGAATACCCCAAGAATATTAACTACGGCAAAAGTATTAATCCCTTTTATTGGAGAGATAAATAAGGTTTAATTTGTTTTAACTAACTGATTAATTGGCAATAGATACTCATTTCTTGAATTGAGAATTTCGTAATTTCTGCGGGAAAATTCCTATATTTGGATGACATAAAAACAGTCTATATAGACTGTAATTAACGTATACTATTTTCAGTCCAGTTAGACTGTTTTAAAAAATAACTCAACCGAAAATAGGAATCCGCTATGAATAAATTCAGTGTGTTAACAGCTTCCGTTCTTTCAGCTCTTATGCTTTCTTCCGTCTCCGCCGCTCCTGTTACAACAGAAGGAACCGGTGTTGGCAAACACGGCGATATCGCCGTTGCTGTCACTTTCGATAACGGCAAAATCACCAAGATCGACGTTGTTCAGAACAAAGAAAACAAAGTGCTCGCTCAGAAGGTCTTCACTGAACTGAAAGACAATGTTGTGCGCACCAACTCTGCTGAAATCGACGGCATCGCCGGCGCAACATTCTCCTCTAAGGGCTTCCTTGACGCGGTTAAGGCCGCTGCCGATAGAGCCGGTGTCAAACTGGCCGCAAAACCCGCTGATACCAAGAAAGCTGACAGCGCCATGGCTCAAAACCAGAGCTATGATGTCGTCGTGATCGGTGCGGGCGGCGCAGGTTTTGCCGCGGCCGTTGAAGCTAAATCCAAAGGCGCTAATGTTGTACTTCTGGAAAAAATGCCGACAGTCGGCGGCAACTCTCTGATCTCCGGCGCAGAGATGAACGTTGCCGGCTCTTGGGTTCAGAAGAATCTCAACATCAACGATGACACACCCGAACGCTTTGCTGAAGACACACTCAAAGGTGGTGACTTCAAGGGCGATCCGGAGATCGTTAAAGTCATGACAGTTAACGCGCTGCCGACCGCTGAATGGCTGAAGAATACAGTCGGTGTGCAGTTTGAAGATGACAACGTCTTCCAGTTTGGCGGCCACTCCAGAAAACGCGCTCTGATTCCGCACGGCCATACCGGTACGGAATTCATCACGAAGTTCTCCGCTCTTGCAGACAAGATGGGCATCCCCGTCATCACCAATATGAAGGCTGAAGAACTGATCAAGGATAAAGACGGCAGAGTGGTCGGCGTCAAAGCGGTTTCCGCAGGCAAGGATTACACCTTCAACGCTAAAGGCGGTGTCGTTCTCGCAACCGGCGGTTTCGGAGCTAATGCAGAAATGGTTAAGAAATACAACCCGTCGATCGATGAACGCTTCAAGACAACGGACGCACCCGGAACTACCGGTGAAGCGCTCTATATGGCTGAAAGAGCAGGCGGTCAGCTCGTAAATATGGGCTACATTCAGACTTATCCGATCTGCGACCCGATCTCAGGCGTGATCGAACTGATCGCAGACGCCCGCTTTGACGGCGCGATCCTTGTGAACCAGGAAGGCAAGCGCTTTGTTGAAGAACTGGAAAGACGCGACGTAATTTCCAAGGCGATTCTTGATCAGCCTGGCGCATACGCTTATGTGCTTTGGAATGACAATATTGGCAAGATCTCCAATACCGTGAAGATTCACGATACGGAATACGATGCCTTTACTAAGCAGGGCATCATGCACACAGCCGACACGCTGAAGGAAGCGGCAGAATTCTTCAAGATTGATCCGGCAGCGCTTCAGGCTACAGTTGACCGCGTCAACAAGTTTGCCAAGGACGGCAAGGATCTGGACTTCAACCACAGAGCCGGTCTTAAAGATCTGTCCACAGGCAAGTACTACATCATCAAGGCGGTTCCATCCACACACCATACTATGGGCGGTCTTAAGATCAATACCAAGGCTGAAGTTCTGGACGCCAACGGCAAACCGATTCCCGGTTTGTTCGCCGCCGGTGAAGTGACCGGTACAACTCATGGCACCAACCGTCTTGGCGGCAACGCTTACACCGATATCATGGTCTTTGGCAGAATCGCCGGAGCCGGTGCCGCCGCTCAGGCTAAGTAATCCCGCCTTCTCCCATCTGTCCCGTCGTTTTGCATAGCGCTTTGCTCAAAAGCAAAGCGTCGGGGCAGTGTCGTCTCAAATCCCTTTTCAAACACAACCGTTTCGAGAATTTAAAATGAAAACATTCCAACTTTCTCTTATTTCAATCGCTATGCTGACCGCAACAAGCGTAAGTGCTGTGGAGCTGAACGGCTCCTCTTTAACCCAGGATGATGCTTGGGCAATCGCAGAAGGTGCGCCTGTATCCATTGCTCCGGAAGCCATGGATCGAGTAAAAAAATCTTATGAACTGGTGCTTGAAGCGGCTAAAAGCGGCAAAGAAATTTACGGGTTGACGGTTGGTGTGGGGCTTAATAAAGACCATAAGGTGATTTCCGCTAACGGCGAACTGAGTGAAGAGGTTAAAGCCGCAAGCCGCCGCTTCAATTACAGCACTCTGAGAAGCCACAGCATTGGTGCCGGTCCCGCGCTGGATCCGAAACTGGTTCGTCTCGCGATGGTCATTCGTCTGAACACGCTGCTTAAAGGCGGCAGCGGAGTCCAGCCGAGAGTGGCGGAACTCTACGAAGAATTCCTGAATAAAGGCGTTACTCCGGTTGTCCCGACAAAGGGTTCGCTTGGTGACGCGGATATTACACTTGCTTCCCACGTCGGATCCGCAATGATCGGTGAATGGAAGGTTATCAATAAGGACGGCAAGCAGGTCGCCTCCATGGAAGTGTTAAAGGAGAAAGGTATTAAGCCTCTGATTCCGGAAGGCAAAGACGCCCTCGGTATCCTCTCCAACAGCTCGGTCGCCATGGCTATGACCATGGATGCCGCAAAAGCGGTTCGCCAGATTCTGAAAGTTACACCGATTGTGTACGGTATCAGTCTTGAAGGCTTAAACGGCAACGTTGCGCCGTTCCTTCCTCAGACGGTTAATTTCCATCCGTTCCCGGGTCTTGCTGAAAAAGCTTCTGAATTAAGAAAGGTTCTTGCCGGTTCCTACCTTTGGGATAAGGACGAAAGCCGCAGACTGCAGGACCCGCTCTGCTTCCGTACTACGGTGTACACACTCTCTGAAGCTCAGAACGCTCTGAACGACCTAGACAAAGTCATCAATGTTCAGATTAACGGCTCGGACGACAATCCCGGCGTAATGGTTGACGCGGATCGCACCGGAGCAGACATTCCGCAGATCGGTCAGTATTTCATTGAAACTAAGAATGCTAAAGGCGCGATTATCCCGACAGCAAACTTTGAAGTGCTTCCGGTCGCTTTAGCTGTTCAGAGAATGGCTTTAGCGCTTGGTCATGTCGGACACAACGCTGCTCAGCGCACGATGCGTTTGGATGAGCCGCAGTTTACCGATCTTTCCCGCTATCTTGCGGCTGAAGGCAACCTTGGTCACGCGTTTGGCGCGACAGAAGACACGCTGATTTCCATCTACTCGGAAAATATTGATCTTGCGAATCCGGTTTCTCTGGACAGCTTCCCGGTTGAAGGCAACATTGAAGATTCCGCATCTAACCTTCCGCGTGCCGCTCAAAGACTGAAACAGTCGGCAGACAATACTTTCCTTGTTCTATCCATGGAACTTCTGCACAACACACAGGCAGCGGATCTGAGAAAGATGAAAAACAAAAACTTCAGAATGAGTCCCGAAACAGAGAAACTGTATAAGGCTTATCGCGCAAAGAGTCCTTTTGTTGATCAGGACCGCATTTATAGTATCGACCTGGAAAACGGCGATCAGCTCTTAAAGAACTACTAATTTCTAATAAATGCCTGAGCCTCAGCAATTTGAGGCTCTTTTTTTATACACTTGAAGCATCCGATAAGAAAAATCTCAGAGAACGACTATGCCCAGTGAAAAAGCTTTAAGAACGAGAAATAAGATACTTGAGGCGACACGCGTGTTTATCATGCGTGAGGGCGTAGCCGCGCTTTCGATCGATAAGATTGTTAAAGAATCTCAAACCAGCAAAGGCGCGTTTTTATATCACTTTAAAAATAAGAAAGCGCTTTTCCATGCGCTTGTCGAAGAGTATGTTCAGCACTTGGATGAGCGTCTGACGACGAATATGGCCAAGTTTGCCGATAAGAGGGAGCCGCTTGCGCCCGGTTATGCCTCTTGGTATGAGGGGTTTGACGAGGATGACGGCGGGTTTGCTGCTTTGGGTGTGGCGCTTTTAGCACTGCATCTGCATGAGCCGGAGTCTCTGAAGCCTTTTCATGACTGGTATCAAAGACTATTTGAGATGGTAAAAAAATCTCCGATTGATACGCCTCGACTCTTAACCGCGATCATGGCCTTTGAGGGCTTCTTCTTTACCCATAAGATGGGTTTTGACACACTCGATAAAGAAACGAAAGAGGCGACCTGGCGCTTTATTGTGAATGAAGTCGCCCCACAGCCCACTTCGAAAGAAGCGAAAGACTGATAATTTGACTCGGCCTCACTGATTTAGTAGTGCTTCATAGAAAATTTGTCTACACAAAGAAGCTGTTCAAAAGCACAACGTAGCAAGCAGTGCCGCAGAAGATTGAAAGAAGCGGGTTTTTAACAAACCATTGAAGGATAAGTGTTAAGAAGATCGCTGCGGCTTCAGGAATCGGGAGACCGCCTCTGGCCAGGGTGGATTCAGTGGAAGAGTGGACCACAAGAAGCACCATGATGGCAAGCGGGAGGAAGGATCCGACAACTTTTACCCAGCGCTGTTTGCTGAGCCAGGAAGCAGCGGCAAAGGGGAGAAAGCGTTCGGTGGCAGTAACAGCCGTCATCGCTAAAAAGACGAGGAACAGATAGCTTAAATCTTTCATTTGGCGGTCTCTCCTTTGGCGCGCGGCAGGGGATTCTTAGTAATGCTGAGCATGACAGAGGCAAGCGCGCAGAATGCGATGGCTATAGCCAGAGCGTTTTCTGCGCTGATCATACGAGCTGCGGCGTAGGCAGCTAAAGAGATCCAAAGCGGAGAGCTGCTGATTCTGCCTCTCCATTGTTCGCACAGCAGCATGGCAAAGAGGCTCGTGAGGACAAAATCAAATCCGGCCAGTTCGATATTGGTGCCTGCGCCGATTAAACCTCCGAGTATGCTTCCGAGAATCCACCACATCCAGTCAAAGACGGCGAGGTACACCAGCTTATTAACCGGGCTTTCCTTGGGTTCGGTCGTGAGAAGCGAATAGGTTTCATCGGTTAGAAGGAATGCGACGATCCATTTTTTCCAACCGGTATCTTTAAAGCGGTCGAGAAGGGAGAGGCCGTAGAACACATGCCTTAAATTGACGACCGCGGTAGCGAAAGCGATGGACGCGACGGACATATCCGCGGCGAGCATCGGGATCATCATGTACTGAACGGCGCCGCCGTAGATCAAAGCCGAGCTGATGCCCGGAAGCCACCATGGTCCTCCCGCCTGTACGAAGAGAAAGCCGAACACCACGCCGAGCGGGATGTATCCCATCATGACCGGGATAGATGCTTTAAAGGCAGCTAAAACTAAGGAATTTTCCTGCTGATTCATTTTTGTTTCTGGTTTGAGGATAAGAAAATTTTAATACGTCGCTCTTTCAAATCAGACGTTATGAAGGATTATTTGTTTCGATCAGGGGTGTGTTTACCAGGATAGAGCATATAACGGAGAAGTGCCTGTGATTTTCCAATTTAGTGTGTACGTTGGGGAAAACAAATATCCAAGACTTACAGCTGGGAGCATGGCAACGCGCTTCTCAATTCAGTCTTTATGTTTCTTGGTCTTCCGTTAATTCATTGGTTATTCTGATTGATGAATATGATGTTCCGCTTACGGGCTGCTTGAATAATAAGGATTTATTTGAATCGGTTAGGGCTGTTATGGCCAATTTCTACGCAATCCTAAAATCTAATGATAGGGTTTTGCGTTTTGCGTTTATTACGGGAATTACCAAATTTAATAAAGCAAGTATTTTTTTCGGACTCAATAACCTGTACGATTTGTCACTTGATGTTAATTACGGCAGCCTTCTGGGATACACTCCGTATGAAGTGGAGAAGTACTTTTCTGAATTTCTTTCTCGTGCGGCAAAAAAACTTTGTCGAAATAAAGACGAACTTTTTACAGAACTGATAAATCGTTACGACGGTTTTTGTTTTGAAAGGAGCGCAAGCATCCGGTTTTTTTCCCCTTGGTCTTTGCTCCAGTTTTTATCATCGCCTGAGAACGGACTGATAGACTATTGGTTTGAAAGCGGCGGCCGGCCTTCTGTATTAATCGAGTATTTGAAGTCGCACTCGCTTAGGAATCCTGAAGAATACGGACGAGAAAAAACGATATCTTTATCCGAATTGTCAGGAGCATCCGATATTGAAACACTCTCCGATATTGGACTTTTGACTCAAACGAGATATTTGACCATTAAATCAGTGAGATTTGGAAACACGGTTTATCTGGATTATCCCAATGTAGAAGTAAGGACTGCGATGGCGCAGCACTATACGAGTTGTTTGTTGAATGGTCGTACAGCAGGCGAGGTGGGAGCCGGTTCTATCGCAGTGGTCTTGAGAGAGGATTCTGCTGAATCAGTGTTTCATATCCTTAATCGTCTATTCCTATCGATAGATTTTCAGGGTTTCCCGGTCCGTGATGAAGCTTCAGTTAGAGCTTATGTTCAGGTTTACATTGCCAGTGCCGGACTCAATCCTAAAATTGAACATCATAATGCTCATGGCAGAAGCGACCTTGAGGTAGGTGTTGGTGATCGACACTGGGTGTTTGAATTTAAAGTGGTTCGTAAAGGTGAAAGCAAAGAAGAAAAACTGCGGGCCTGGGTTGAGCAAATGACATCGAAGCACTACGGTGAACAGCAGAGCGGTCCGGAACTGAAGAAGGTCGTGCTCGTTTATTCCATTGAGGAAAGACAGTTCGTTAAGTTGCACGAGCTGGTGCCGCAGCCTTAGTCTTTTCGGAATAGAAAATTCAACGCTGATTTGCTGTTTTCGAAGCATCAGCTCCGATAAATCGGCACATCAAAAATTTTTTTCATGCGGGCTTCCGCCGTTTGTTCCTCTTCGTCCTTTTGCGCGGAAATCTCAGTTAAAACAATTCTGACGGAATCGGAAATGACCGCTTCAGTTCCTGGAATACCGCGCATGACCATCGCCTGCGTCGGACAAGCTTCAATGCATCTTCCGCAGTTAGTGCAGCGCATCGGATCCGCGGTCAGCTTGAAGTGACCGTCCTCGGTTTTATCCGACAAACATCCTGTCGGGCAAAGCAAAGTGCAGATATTGCATCCCGAGCATTTTCCGCTAATGACGCCGGGGAGCGGAAAAATCTTCTCCGAAATTTCAAAGCCGGGCCTTCTCGCTTTAAGCAGCTCGATGGCCGCGATGAGCATTTCACGCTCCGGCATTGTAAAAACTTTGTCGGTTTTAGGAGCTCCGCCTGATAGAGAAGTAATTTCGCTGATTCCATGCAGGCGGTCGGAAAGCTGACTGAAGATTCTTCTTCGGCCAAGACTGATTTCATCTCCGTCATTTTCTTCAGCACATACCGGCCGAAACTGAACGCCTAACTTTTCGCAAAGCGTCTCGCAGTCGTCTGCCAGAACCTGAGTCGGACAGCCTCCGTTATGGCTTGGGCATCGCTCGCAGTCGGAACTGTGCAGCTCGATTTTGGTATTGAGCAGTAAATGGGCGAGCAAAATCAGCGCGGGACTGACGCCATTGAAGCACCCGACAGAAACACCGGTTTTTCTGCTTTGGGCTTTTGGACAGGTAAAAGCAAGGGCAGAAGACGCGGACGCGCCATGAAGTCGATGTTTAAGCGCGGCCAGTACGCCAAATAACGGATATCTGCCGTATGAGAACGCTTCCGTCGGACAGGCTCTGATGCAGGCGCCGCATGCGGAGCATTCGCTGTTTTCGATAGAGATCGTCTGATCTTTAATCGAAAGCGCCTGGTCGCGGCATACCTGAACGCATTGAGTGCAGGATGAGTTAGGGAACAGCGTTTTCACACACCGGTTCTTTTCAAAGGTTATGTTCGCGCTGTCCGCAGAACCGGCGTGACGCTCAATTTCGGCGCTGCACTTAGCTAATAACCGGTTCAGCAGGTCTTCCTCTATTGATATCTTCGTCATTTTCTGTTGTTCTCTTGGAGGCTGATTGGCGTACCTTCTTACAGTCCGCGCTTAAAAAGTCTGAAATGGCTTTTGCGGCAAGCTGACCGCTTTCAATCGCCGTCGTCACAAACCCCGGCCCGTTGACCGCGTCTCCTGCGGCAAATACCTTCGGATTGCCGGTTCTTACGGAGCCTTTTGTGAGGACGATCCCCGCGTTTCTAATGAAATTATCACACGGACCTTTAAAACCGTAAGCGCAGATCACAAGTTCCGCGGGCAGCGTTAAATCGCTGCCGTCCGGCCTTGCGACTCTAATTGTCTTATCCGCTTCAATCGACTGAATCACCGCTTCTGCAATGAATTGAACGCCTTCCTCTCGTGCGTATTCATAATCATCTCTTGGCGGATTTGCTTTCAGAAGTGATTTGCGGAAGAGACAGGTGACGGAAGAAGCACCTTGTCGCACCGCGGTTCTCGCGCAGTCAAGTGCTGTTCCTCCGATGCCGAGAACAACGACGTGTTTGTTCTTGGCAGACGACTCGGGATTCGGTTTGGAATCTGCGCGCAAATAGGGGAGCGCCTGAGAAACAAAGCTTAAATCCGATCCGGGGACGTTTAAAGCGATGGGTTCTTCAGCGCCCACGGCGATGAGCGTCGCGTCGTGGGAGTCTGTAATACGGAGCAGCTCGTCAGCGGAGGCAATTTCTGATCCAAGCTGAAAATCGATGCCGGATTTAGCGTAGAGTTTTCGGCGGTGGATAATGCGATCCTTTGCCAGTTTGAAAGAAGGAATCCCGTACGCAGTCAGACCGCCGATTTCATTTTCGCGTTCGTAAACAGTGACCTTGAATCCCTGAGAACGCAACATATCCGCGGCCGCGAGTCCGGCCGGACCCGCACCAATCACGGCGACCGAGGGACTCTTGCGGTTCGTGCGCGCTCTGTGCGTCCGATAGCCTCGATCAAGCGTTCTGGAAGAAGCAAAGTAAAGGAGCGCGTGGATGTTCACCGGCTCGGAAATCTCTCCTAACGGGCAGGCCGCCATGCAGAACTTATCCTTCGGACAAAGATGCGAGCACAGCTCCGGAAGTTTGCCTGCCTGAAGAAGCTTTTGTCCTGCCGCTTTAGTGTCGCCGTCTGCGAGCGCTTTCAGTACGTCGGGGATCGGATTGTGCTGAGGGCAGGCCTGAACGCAGGCTCCGCACTGGATGCATCGGCTGCTTTCAAGTTTGGCGTTTTTAAGTGTGAAGGTTTCTTCCGGAGCCGTAAAGGTTTCTTTTGAAACGACGGACTTTTGTGTCGAAACTGCCGCAGGCAAAATCTTTTTTAAATAAACGGGATTGGGCGCCTGACGAGTCGTCTCGTTTTTTTGTTTGGCTTTAAAAAACGGGAAAGACACCGCGGAAACCGGACACTTCTGAGCGCAGGCGCCGCACTTGAGGCATCGGGAACTGTCAGAGCTCGGTATTGATTTTCTGAGATCAATGCTTTCCGGACAGGCATTTCTGCAGACTTGGCAGTTGAGTCCGGAGGCTCTCAGACACTTTTGAGCGTCAATCTTCGGAACAAACGTCTTATTAAAGCGGCTGATTAAAGAAATAAAGGCGCCGATCGGACAGATGAAGCTGCACCATCTTCTTAAAAAGAAGATTTCAAAGAGGAGCACGCCGAGTATGACGAGCGGTGTGATCGTCGGGTCATTGAACTTCAGCATGTGCAGTGTACCGATGATCAAGGCGAACGTGAGTCCGACAGGACAAATTAAACAGAAAACCGGAAAGGAAAATACAGCGGAAGAAACCAGCGCAGCGGCAAGAACAAAGAACGGGCCTTGTTTCTGAAGGTTTTCTGCACGGATTGCGCTTTGTTTGGATGAATCTGCCGCTTCGTGAATAACAGACTCTTTAACAGAGGTTTCAGTATCGTTGTTTTGAGTGCGGATGCAGGCTTGCGGTTCATTGTCGCGGGTTTCTTTCGCCTCGATCGGTTTGGGTTCTGTGCCGAAGAGTTTTCTCAAGGGCGGGACCGGGCAGAGCCAGCCGCAGAAAAAACGTCCGAATAACACGATCACTGCCGCAAAGACGGCAAGGCAAATCAAGATATTTAAAGTCGGAGATTTGGACGCGAAGGCGCTCTCGAGCGCGCCGATCGGACAGATCTGAGCGATTGCGCCGATGCCGAAAGAAGAAAGTGTCCCCCAGCCGGTGTGCCAAATGACGCCGGACACTACCGCTAAAAGAAAGAGGCAAAGCGTCAGCGTTCGCAGAACTGAGAATTTTTTCACGGCGCCTCCTTAGTATCTTTAACCTCCAACGGTACGATTTCAATGCCGCGGACCTTATGTCCTGTATAAGCTTGAAGAACGTTGGCCGGACAAATATGTTCGCAGACGCCGCAGCCGTTGCATTTGTCTTCATCAATGATCGGAATCATTCTCTCGTCCAGAGAAATCGCGTCATACGGGCATTGTTCTTTGCACTTGGTGCAGGCGCCGGTTCTGAGCGCAATACAGGTTTCGGTTAAACGCGCTTTGCCGATCGGAACGGTTTCCCCGATGTAATCCGTAAGCGCTCCGGTCGGGCAGACTTCGATACATTTGCGGCAGAAGTCGCAGGAGCCGTATTTGTAGTTCATGACGGGCGTGCGCAGGTTTAGGACGCCTTCGGAAAAACCGCCGATCGCAATGACATCCGTCGGACATACGCTTCGGCAGCGGTCACAGCGAATGCATTTGGAAAGAAATTGCTCATTCTGTCCGCCCGGCGGTCATATGAGAGGCTCGGCTTGAGTTTTAGACGCGCCCCAGCCCAGCGCGAACAGACCTGCAGAAGTGCCTAATGACAGGAGCAGGCCCCGCCTTCCGACAGATGCAGTTTGAGAACTCATATTTGCCTCCAAGCTGCAGGGATTTCGTTTGCGGCTATAGTGCCGCGTGGAATCGTGAAGGAGGGCGCAAACCGAAGCAGACAGCGGCTGAAGTCATAATCGTTATCCATTGGGTGAGTTTGTTTGCTTTATTCTGAGTGTTTTTTGATGCATCAAATAGTGCGATTTTGCAAAGAACTACTTAAAAACAACAAAGTGCCTAAAAATCACTTAGATATGACATTAACCGAGGCGATGGTTTCGAAGAATTCTATCGTGTTCGCGGACAGCGCCTGCAAGCATCATGGCAGCGCCAAGGTAAAACCGCGACCGGACGCTGGCCTTAATTTTGCTGGTGAACTTTGGTACCAAGTTATGGATATGATCATCAAGGAACGACTCCTGATCTTCGATCAGAGGCTCATACTCCGGCGAATTTTCTTCAGTATTTCTTAGCTTTTCGACCAGGTATGCGAGGTATTGAAGCTCAATGGCGATATGATCGTCGTAGAGTTTGCTGTCATTGAACACGCCGTGGGCGTTGAGGATATTACGGACGTCCTCAAATGCTTTCTGCATCACTAACTGCTGAGGGCTCGTATAGACGGACTCGTAGGGGTAGGCCGCTTTGCTTCCTGCGGTGCCGATAAACGCCGCGGCATATTCGGCTGCGAGAAGATCGAGATAATTATCCGGCAGCTCTTTCGTGAGCTCTTCATGAATGATCTGCGCGCCCCGCCGAATTAAAGGCTCGTCGCAGAAGTCGTCCAAGCCCAGACTAAGGAGCCAGTCCGCGGCTGCCTGATCGATTTCTTCGCCGAATAAGCGCGAGATCACTTTGTAGTTGATTTCAAGATCGAGTAATTCCAGATAGTCAAAGGCCATGATTTGAATTTCCTTGGTTTGAACGCCTGAGGGATGTCAGTGCCGACGAGGCTGAATCGGCCGGCACTGATCTGTTAAGGATTGAAGAAATGCCAGGCTGCTCGTCCGATGTCAAAAATAATACTCTGCCATAAGAACGAAGCAATAAAGACGCCGATGAGTCCGACAGAAGCAGAAAGCTTACGGGCGTTCCTAAGCAGAGCGGCCGCAAGCGGAAGAAGAATGCCGCAAAAGACGCAGCCAATCCAAAACTGCAGACTCAGAACGCCGGTGACAAGCTGCTGCCCCGCTTCCGAGGTGTCCGGGTTTGCAAGCAGACCTGCGATATAAGCGCTAAAACCGATGACGCTTACAGCAGAAGCAGCAAAAGAGGACGCTCTTGCTTTGGCGCCGTCCGCGTCTTCTAATTCGCACGCCAGCAGGAAGCTGAGAGAAGCGGCTGTCCAGTACAGGCCGATGAAGGGAATCATCAGCGTGTAGGAACTCAGGACCGGACGCCAGCTCATCACCATGTTTGCGCCGAGTGCTGCGGTTGCGACGAAAGCAAAAAGCGCGGAGAGCAGGATGATGACTCTGGTTATAGTCTGATCAGCCTCTCTGAAGAGCGCAGCCAGATATGCGGCGCTTGTCAGCAGCGCGCCCGCCACACCGATCATCTCCCAGAAAAGCCGGGAAGCGGGATTGGCAAAGACACCTAAAATCATGCTCGGTCTTCCGAGATTGGAAACCGCCGCCAGGCCGCCGAGGGCGAGGCAGACGAAACCGAGTGAGGCGAGCGTCTTCAGAGTTCTCTCAGTAAAGTTCGAGAACTCTGAAGCAGCCAAGGCAGCGAGAAGACCTGAGCCTAAACAGAGTAAGGCTGCAAAAAGTGATAATGTCCAGTCGCCGACCATTTCTTCTCCTTAGAGCATCTTCGGAGGTTTGCTGACCCATTCGCCGGTCTTCTTATGAAGAATGTAGCGAACCGAAGGATGATTTCCGGAGTCCGGCATGCTGTGCACGTTCTCTTCGCCGGCAGCGGCAATCGCCTTAGAAACATCGCTCTGCGGGTCATCGATGTCGCCGAACAGACGAGCGTTGGCGCAGCAGGCCTTAACGCATGCGGGCTGCTCGCCCACTTCCTGAAGGTGACGGCAGAGTGTGCACTTTTCAACCACTTTGTTTTCCGGATTGAAGGAACGAGCGCCGTAGGGGCAGGCCGCGATACACATTTTGCAGCCGATGCATTTTTCTTTGTCCACAAGCACCTGACCATCTTCCGTCTTGAAAGAGGCGCCGGTCGGGCAAACCTTCACGCAAGGCGCTTCACGGCAGTTCTGACAGACGGTGGGCAGGAAGTACTGCTTCAGGTCGGGGAACTTCCCGACCGGTCCGATGGAAAGTACTTTGTTGTAGTAGACGCCGAGCGGAACATTGTTTTCGTTTTTGCATGCCACTTCGCAGGCAAAGCATCCGATGCAGCGGTCGAGGTCGATAACGAGTGTTTTTTGTGCCATTTTTTATCCTTCGATTTTCGGTGTGTTGTCAGACGGGCTGGGCATCCAGACTTTGAACTGTTCAGGTTTGGTCCATACGCCTTCGGGGCCTTTGTCGGCTTTGGAGATGCGGACTTGGTAGCCGCGCAGCGTATATGTGCCGACCATATCGTTAAACGGAGCCGTGTTCTTGGAGAGCACGTTGACGTTGGCTTCCTTCCAGCCGTGTGTGTCAGACGAGAGTTTTTCCGGGAACCAGAAGCGTTCCATGTAGAGAACGCCCGGGTTGATGCCTTCGGTCAGTCTTGCTTTGCCTTGAGTTTTGCCGCGTTTGGATTCAATCCAAGTCCAGTCGCCCTGCTGAATACCGTACTTCGCAGCGGTTTCCGGATTGATCCAGACTTCGGGAACCGGGTAGATTTCGCGCAGATACGGAATGTTTCTGAGCGTGCTGTGGTGGTACATAGGCAGACGGCCGTTGGTCATTACGAGCGGATATTCCTTAGCGATTTCACGGTTGGGACTTTCATACGGCTCAAGGAAGTAAGGCAGCGGATCGTAATCCTTTTCTACCGGATCAAGTTTCTGCTGCGCGTAGGGTGCGCCGGTGCGGCCCATGGTGATGAAGCGGTCCGCGTAGAGTTCAAGTTTCTTGGAAGCGGTGCCGAAGCCCACCGGAAGACCGGTCTTCGGATTGATCTTCTTATAGACGTAGTAGCTGTTCCACTTGTCGTACGGCATTGCTTCGATAAAGCCTTTTTTCTTGAGTTCCGCGAATGTGATGCCAAGCGGTTTGAGTTTCAGATCGAGGATCTGATCCATGGAATCCCACTGCGGGAGATCCGCACCCATGAATTCCGGATCAAAGGATTTGCGGCAGACTTCATGGCCTAATTCGCCGCAGCGCTTGAGGATCTTGGACCAAATGACCGTTTCATGCCGAGTTTCCCAAGTGTGTACGACTGCCTGACGAGCCCAAACGGTGTTGAGCGACTCTGCGAGGAAGTCGGTTTCGAGCCATTCGGTTGTCGGAAGCAGCATATCCGCGTACATCGAGAATGAGGTCGGATAGTTAAACATATGAACGATGAAGTCCACGTGCTTTGTGGCTTCCGCCCAAGAACCCGCATCGCCGACGACGCCGAGCTTATTGCCGGAGCGTTCAAGCCAGACTTTGATCGGATAGGGTTTGCCAGTCATAATGGCTTCCTGGATTCTTGTCGGCTGGGCGGCGTCCCAAGAGAGCAGGCCTTTGAATTCAACACCGCCCAGGCGTTTGGCAAGCTGTCCCGGAGGCAGCAGGCGCTCGCAGCGAGAAACCAGGCTGTTCTTCGGAGGAACGGCAAGCGGATTGCGGTTCATGAGTGTACCCGGTTTTTCCACGTATCCCATCAAAGCGTTGAGGATAACCGCGCCCATCGCGGCCTGCACGGAGTTCGGGTTCTGGTCGGTGGCAACGCCCAAAGAGATGCCGCCGGGGCCTTCAGCGTAAATCTTGATCGCTTCTTCGATTTTTTCAGGTTTAAGCCAGCAGGTTTCTCCGGCTTTTTCAAGTGTCCACGGTTCAGCGCGTTCCTTGAGCAGGCGGAAGCCGGTCTTGTATGTTTGTCCGTTATAGGAGAATTCTCCGTCTAAAACCGGATCAAGCGCGTCATTGAAAGGATAGGGAAGCGGCTGAGGCTGATTGGTCTTTGCGTCCCAAACCACGAAATCTTCTTTTTTACCGTCTTTGAAGAGTTCGTTCGCTTTGACGGTCATCTGAGTCTTTGTGTTGACGAGATAAGGCAGGTTAGTCCATCTGAGCACAAAGTCTTTATCAAAGAGGTTATGCGCAATGATGTAGCGGACCCAGGCAAGCTGCAGTGCGACGTCGGTACCCGGACGAATCGGAAGCCAGACATCGGCTTTAGCCGCGCTCGGCGCAAATCTCGGGTCGATAGAGATTGTCTTAACGCCTTTGGCGCGGAGATTTGCAAGCGCGTGGCCGCCGCCCGCGGGACAGCTGTATGAGACGTCTGTGCCCCACAGGACGATGTTTTTCATCGGTGTGTTTTTGTTATAGATTTCGAGCGCGCATTCGTCGGCGATCGAGGTGGACGGTCCGCCGTACATCATGCCGAAGGCCAAGGTTCTCGGCAGGAAGCACTGAGCGCAGCCCGGTTCGTACCAGTTCGGCGTACCGAAGATATTGCAGAAACGCGCGATCATTCTAAAGTGCGGGTTACCGCCGCCGCCCGTGGAGGCCATAACGGACTCGGCGCCGTACTTTTCTCTGGCTTCCATCATCTTGTGCGCGATGATATCGATCGCTTCATCCCAGCTGATGCGTTTCCATTTGTTTTCGCCGCGTTTGCCGACGCGGATCATCGGGTACTTGTTGCGGTCCGGATGGTAAAGCGCGTTGATGCCGGAAAGACCTTTTGCGCAAAGCGTGCCGTCGCTCATCGGATAGTTCGGATCGCCTTCGATTTTGACAACCCGGCCGTTGCGAACATGCGCGCGGACGCCGCAGTTATGGATACAGGCTCGGCATGTCGTCGTGATGATCTGAGTGTCATCTTTCGGAGCGGCGTTCTTTTGCGCAGAACCTTCGCCCGCGGCAAAAGCTTTTAACGGAGAAGCTGCAGCGGCTCCGGCAGCGGCGGCTGCTTTGACGAAACTTCTGCGGCTGATTTCGGATAGTTTCATAAAATCACTCCTGAGGTGAGATTGAGTGGGATAAAGAGAATTCGGACAATAATTCCCCTGTTCGGATGTTTTTAAGGCATCCGATTGAGAAAAGCGGTTAATTGATTTTTAGGACCGGGCTTCAGTCTTTATGCAGGACGATTAACTTTGGTCCCTGATCTGTATTTGAGTGTCGATATTCATGATGGGGTCTCTTTTCTTGGAATCTGATAAATCTATTGTGACCTGCTTCACAAACTCCAGACATGCGGTTTTTATTTGTCAGCCTTCAAAAATTACAATATCTTTTGTATTCAATAAGATATATTTATAAATTCAGTGTTTTTGGGACAAATTAGATTGATCGCACAGTTATTTGACTATAGGATTAATCCTATCGACTCCATCCCACACCCGACGATATGAAGCAAAAGGATAATTTGCTTGCCTGGCGCGCACTTGCCGTGACCGTAGAGACAGGCAACATCACACAGACTGCGCTGCTTTTGGATTTGGACAGCGCGAAGGTCTCGAGGCTGATTGCCGGATTAGAAAAGAGATTGGTTTTGAGCTTTTTGTTAAAAACCGCAGACCCTTTATCCCGACGGATCGATGCCGGCAGATTCTCCCGATGGTGCTTCCGCTATTAGACGGGTTCAGCAGGCTTGATGAGTTCTGCGCGGGGACGGCGCAGAAGATACTGATTCGGTTTTCTGCGCCCGTGGAGATGACTCAGCAGTTTTATTCTCAGGAGCTTCTTCAGTATTCTCATTTGAACCCGCGGATTCAGTTTTCCATGCTCCCCGAGATGACGGTTCGCGAGCTTTTAGCGGGTGACTCGGATGTCGCGGTGGTGAACCAGTCGCCCGCGGATCAGTCAGAGATTGTCGCGCGTCATGTCGTTTCCAACTCTACGCCGGTGTTTGCGTCTCCGCAGTACTTGGAGGCTCATGGTGTTCCGCGCACGCCGGAAGATTTAAGCCGGCACGTCGGTCTCCCAACAATGCGCCGACAATGATTTTGTATCGGGACGGCGTCGCGAGCAATATTATTCACTGGCAGAACATTTATCTCAGTCACGATCAGTTTCTGATCAGAAACATGGTGTTGAATCATCAAGGCATTACGCCGGACCTCTATCTGGGACATGTGGTGGAAGAGCTCAGACAGGGGAAGATCGTTCCGATTCTTCCCGGCTGGGAGCGGCAGAACTGGAATATGCACATTTTGGCCAGACGAGACCGTTATTTGTCGGACCCTGTGATTCGTGATTTTGTGAACTGGTTTTCTCAGGTAGAGAACAAGCAGTGTGTTGAACGGATTATGCAGGCAAGAAGCGCGATAGAAGAGGCAAGAGCCAAGGGGCTCGCGGAGAATTATGAGTGAGACGGCGGATTCTCTTTGGATAAAAGATCGGTTTTATGCGCATGGAACACGCATTTGATGAGTGAACTGATCACTATCAGCGCCGAAAGCGCTTTTAAAGAATCGAAAAGCCGCCGGTGAGGGCGGCTTTAGAGAGGATTTAAATTACTTTAGCGCGGATTGTCCGGAGATCCTTCCGTAAACCATCGCATCGGCAATACCGTTTCCGCCGACACGGTTTGATCCGTGTACGCCTCCGGTGACTTCACCGGCAGCAAACAGACCCGGAATGACCTTACCGTTTTTATCCAGCACTTGGGCATTCGTATTAATTTGGATGCCGCCCATCGTATGGTGGACCGCAGGCACCATCGGTGTGGCGTAATAAGGGCCTTCAGTCATCGGCTGATCGTCTTTGGTGGATTTCTTAAAGCCGAAGCTGTCTTCTTTGACTTTGCCAGTTACAGCATCGTTGTAGCTTTGGATAGCGGCTTTAAGTTTCTTAGGATCCATACCGGTCTTTGAGGCAAGCTCTTCAACCGTATTACCGGAGAATGCCTGTCCGAGTTTGATCATTTCGCCGATGGTCAGATTCTTGGACTGATAGTCAAGGCTCGGGTATTTCACATGGTTGGAAACAATCCAGTATTTTCCGCCTTCCTTGAAAATAGCCTTGCAGAGTGTGTCGCGGGCGGCGTCTTCGTTAACGAAACGATCTCCCTGCGGAGTCAGAAAGATGCGGTTTCTTCCGCTTGGCCAGCTGGACATAATGCCGGTCTTGGGCGTGCCGCCCGGATGCAGCTGAATGTCGTCGAGATCGATAATGTTGGCGCCAACCTGCTCTGCGAGTTTAAGACCGTCGCCTTGGGATGCTTTGAAATTGTTTGTGCACGGAATGTCCTTATCGAGTTTGACTTCTTTCCATACGCCGGTGTTTTTAGCCTGTCTGAAGTCGACGTTGGAGCCGAATCCGCCGGTCGCAATGATGACACCCTTAGAAGCAAAGAACTTTACTGTTTTGCCGTCATTTTTGCCTTCGACTCCGATGACTCGACCTTGTTCGTCCTTAATGAGACTTACGGCCTGAGTGTCGGTAAATACCTTAACTTTATCCGGATAAGCTTTGATAAAGCGGCTCAGTGCATTGACGTAGCCGAATCCGCCTCCCTGAGCTGCATGTCCGCGCTGGTAGAGACCACCGACAATCGTATGGACTTTAGGGCCGAAACCGAGGCCTTTGCCTTCAAGCCAGTGCATGGTTCCCGGCGCTTCTTCTACCAGGCGTTTGGCGAGTTCGGGATTATTCTTGTTGTGGCCTCCGCGCATAGTGTCCTGGTAATGTTTCTCGATACTGTCGGTGACGCCCTGGCGATTTTGACGTTCCGGGTCAACGGCGTTGTATCCGCCGCCCGACACTGCGGTCGATCCGCCAAGGTAGCCTAATTTCTCAACGATGACGGCAGTGCCGCCGGCTTCAATGACTGAAGCGGCTGCCGCGAGGCCTGCGCCGCCTCCTCCAACGATTACAACTTCAGACTTATAGGAATCGTTCAGCGGAGCTTTGGCGATTTTGGACTGGAATTTAGAAAGATCGGCTCCGGCCTGTTCAAGATTTTTTTTGACTGCGTACTTCAGCGCCATACTGGTGACAGAGGCGCCCGTGATGTTGTCCACATTGACGGTCTGATTACGGATCATTTTTTTGGAGAGATCCGCGATCGCGAATTTACCGACTCCGCTGCTTTCACGGCTATCGGTCAGGATGTTTGCGATTTTGCCGTCCTTCATAATGACATCAACGGTCATCGGTGCATTGTGCGCCTGCACGGTGTATGAGAAAACCTTATTGGCTTCTGCGTTAACAGAGCCTGCCGCGAGCAGCGCAGCAACAGCCGCAGTTAATTGAAACGCTTTTGAGTTCATTGATTTCTCCTTGGCTTCAAGTGAATTAGAGGTTGGAAAAATTTTATGAAGTTTGCGGAATTTGTTTTTTTAAAAACGACTGTTTTCGGATGATATTGATAAAATCATCAATATAAATTGATAATTAAATCAATCTCCATTGGGAAGACGAAATGAAGGCTTGTGATCAGATTGACAGCTGGAAACTTTTTATCGCGCTCACTCAGTTAGGCAGTATTCAGAAGGCGGCAGAACGCTGTCAATGTGATTCTGCGGAAATATCACGCAAATTATCAAAGCTTGAGAAGGAACTGAAGTTTCCTCTTTTAGACCGCAGTTCGCGGCCGTTTCGTCTGACGCAGGCAGGAGCTGAGATTCTGCCGTTGGTTGAGGATATGCTGGATCGGCACGCTGAGATTCTGGAAATTGCGGAGCAGAAGACGGACAAGGATAGGGCGGTCATCAGAATGATGATTCCGGATACTTTTGCAAAAATTTCTCATTCGCTATTTTTTGAATACTCGAAGTATTTTTCGGGACATAGGATCCAGGCGATCTGTCCGGTTAATACGGAAAACTTCAGAAGAGGAGCCGCGGACATTGCGGCCGTGACGGGCAATGTGAATATGCCGGAGGCTGTGCTGATTCCTCGCGGCAGGATGCTTTTCATACCGGCCGCATCTCCGAAGTTCCTGAAGAAATACGGCCGGATTGATGATCCCTCGAGGCTTGCGGAAGTTCCGGTCGGTCATACCTTTGCCGGCGACAGAAATTCCTTTACGCCGTTCAACAGTCTCATCCGAGGAGGAGAGCGGCGGAGCATCACTCTGAATATGCCGATTCAGTGGACGAGTATGAGTTTGATTTATGAAGCGGTACTTGCCGGTGATTGTGTTTCTCCCGGTTTTCCGTTGTTTTACATCATTGATGATTTGAAGGCAGGGCGTTTGGTTCCAATTCTTGACGGCTGGCATCGTGCGTCGCAGGTGAACTATTTAGCGTGTCATCGCTCGCGATGGAATGTTTCATATGTACGCATCTTTATGAACTGGTTTGCGGAGAAATTTGCTGAAAAAGAAGCCGGGTACGAGAAAGACTTTGCGGATTTATTTGGCGAAGAGCTTTTGCACGAGTACATGACTTCCTAAACGGAATGTTTTTTGGTTCAGGCGTGTGCAGCCGAAGAATTAGAGGTCATGTGATGGGAGGTAGCGTAAGTTCTGTCATCCGAACTATCTTCTTGACACCGGTGCCCTGACTTCTCTCTCGAAAAATCTCATAATCGCTTCGCAGAAGATATTAATTGTTCTGGTGTCCAACCGATTGTTTTAATGAGTTTGAAATTTTATAGAATAAGACTGACCTCAGAAAATCCACTAAATCTCAATGGAAACCGCGTTTGAAAGAACGAAGCACTTTAAAAGCCGTCGTTTGACGCTGCTAAAGACGGTGTGCGCTTTTGTGCTGGCTTTTTTGTTCACGTTTTTTCAGCTGCTTTGTGTACCTGCTAATGCCAAGAACCAAGAAACTGTAATAAAACTCGGTATTCTCAATACCATTGATCCGTGGTTCTTCGTTTGGAGCTTTGGTGATTCTATTGAACACCTCAGAAAAGATAACCCTAATTTGAAGATCGAAAGCCGAGAGCTGTCGTTTTCAGAACTTCAAAAGGCTATTGAAGCAAAAGAATTGGATTTTTTTATCGCGCCTAGCGGATTTTTTGCTTTTGTGTCTGAGTCTGCCGGGGCGGCTCAGTTGGCGACCTTTCACAGAGAGCTCGCTGCAGATCCGGGAAAGTCGGTTGGTTCTGTCTTTGTGAAGCGGGCCGGAGATGAGCGCTATAAAAAACTGGCAGACCTCACGCATGCAAGAATATCCGCAACAGATTCCAACTCTTTTGAAGGCTGGATCATCGCAATCGGGGAGCTGAGAAAACAGGGGTTGGATATTGAAAGAATTATCAGGAATGCAGTCTTTACCGGCTATGGGCTTCCCGATGTTCTGACTTTTTTATTAAACGGATCGACCGATGTTGGTGTATTAAAGGCCTGTGAGCTTGAGCATCTGATCGATGAAGGAACCATTAAACAAGATGATTTTGAAGTCATTGGTGAAAAGACGACTTCGGAATTGAAGTGCCGGGTTTCGACTAATCTTTATCCGGATGTCGTTTTTGCTTCTCTTCCAAAAGCGCCGTCTGCCTTAGTGAAGGCGTTCTCCGTCTCGCTTCTTACAATGCCAAAAGTTGGCGACGGAACGTGGGGATTTGCGAGCGACTTCAGTACGGTTCACGAACTCTACAGAACTCTAAGGCTTGGTCCGTATGAATATCTCCGACATTTGACGCCGACAGCGCTGCTTTATGAATACCGATATGTCTTTTACGGATTCCTTGCTCTTTTGCTTCTTGCACTGTTCTACATATATGCGGTGAATAAATTAGTAAGGAGGAGAACGAAAGCGCTTCAGGTTGCGCTAGAGAAGAAAGAGAGGGCTCAGGAAGAAGCAAGAAATGTTCAGGAGAGATTGTTTCAATTGGAAAAGGCAGGCATTGTGCAGGAGCTCTCGGCAATGTTTGCACATCAGCCTATAGCGTCTCTGATTAACTATTCAGAAGGCCTGAAAATGTACTTTTCTCAAAATAAGGAGAAAGAGGATTCGACCGTATCTGAAGCATTAGAGGAAATGTCCGCTCAGGCAGAAAGACTTTCTCAGATCATAAATCGAGTGAGACGTTACGCGAGGAAAGAAAAAAGGCTGCTGTCGCCAGTGAAATTGAATGAAGTCGCAGAAACAGCGCTTAATCACGTCGTTAAAACGAGAGGGGCTTCTAAAATTGACTTCAGGATTAAGGCTGAAGAAGATGCGTACGCACTGGCAGATTCCCTAGAGATTGAATTGGTGCTGGTTAATTTTCTGAAGAATTCAATAGCGGCACTCAACGATAAGAACGGAGCGAGAGTTGAAATCCAAATTGGCAGGCAGGGTGTCTTTTGGAAAATGTCGGTTTTAGACAATGGAAAATTTGTCTCTGCCGATGAATTCGAAAAACTCTCTCAGCCTATTCGCAGCAGAAAAGAGAATGGTTTAGGCATGGGGCTTTCTATCTGTAAGGTGATTGCCGAAAATCATGGCGGAAAAATAATGTTTGAAAGAAGGTCGTCCGGAGGACTGATCGCTTCAATTCTCCTGCCGCAGTTAAATGAAGGTAAGCAAAATGGAAACTAAAGACAATCAGCCGTTGGTTCGTATTGTTGACGACGAAGAAACGATTAGAAAATCTGAAGAATTTATTCTGAAAATTGCCGGAATTGACAGCGTTTCCTATTCAAGTGCGGAAGATTTCCTCAGCCGCGCAGATTTAGAACGACCGGGATGCATCGTTGCGGATCTGCGTATGGACGGAATGGATGGGTTGGAAATGATGGATGAGATGAAGCGACGCGGGTTTGATCTTCCAATTGTTTTTTTAACAGGGCACGGAACTGTTGAGGCTGCAGTTTTTGCTTTGAAAGGCGGCGCTTGTGACTTCCTTCAGAAACCAGTCAAGCCGGAGATCCTTCAGGAAATTGTCAGAAAACTGATTCAGAAGAATATTGATGATCGTCGTCTAAGCCAGTACCGAGAACAGAAAAAAGAGCGTTATCAAGAATTGACTGAGCGAGAAAAGCAGATTTTTGAGCTCGTCGCGCAAGACAAAATGAATAAGCAGATCGCTATGGAATTAGGAATCGCCGAGCATACCGTAAAGATTCATCGGGCCAATGCGCTTAGAAAACTTGGCATAAGAACAGCGATTGAGGCTCATAATTTTCTTAAGGAACTGTCATACTCATGCTGAGAAGAAATATCCTAGGCTCTCTTGCTGCATTGCCGTCCATGGCGTACGCCTTTGACTTAAAGAAAATATTAGATGCCGGCAGGAGTTCTTATGACGTTATTGTTGTTGGTGCCGGAGCCGCTGGATTAAGTGCCGCAGTCGAAGCGGCTAACACCGGAGCCAGTGTTCTGGTCCTTGAGAAGGCACCGGATATCGGAGGAAATACGCTGATATCAGGAGGCTTTTATAGTTCTGTTGATAGAAAACTGCAAGAGCCGTTGGGCATCAATGACAGTGAGGAACTGTTTTTTGAGCAGACATACGAGTACGGCGGTTCAATTGCTGATAAGAAACTTGTTGAGCACTTGGTAAAGAATGCCGAAAACTCTCTTCAGTGGCTTGAGAGTTTGGGGATGCATTTCCAGCCTAGAGTTTTTGAGCTGTATGGAGCTCATTGGCCGCGAAGTCACATACCGGTCCTTCCGCTTGGTCAGGGATATATTCGAACACTTTCTTCAGCCGCTCTTGATCGGGGTGTGGAAATAAAGACAAGATGTTCTGTTGATGAACTGATTGTAGAGAGCGGCCGTATAAAAGGAGTGGCGGCCGCAACGGATAATGGAAGAAAATTTTATTTCTGCAGAAAAGGGGTTGTTCTGGCTTCCGGCAGTTTTGCTGCTAACTCTCAGCTCGTAGAGAGATTCGCACCGAAGCTTGCAAAACTCACAACCAACAACACTCCATACAGCACCGGAGAAGCAATGATGGCAGCTAATAAAATCGGCGCTGATCTGGTAGATATGGAATTCATCCAGTGTCTTCCTGGCTGTCCCCCAGGAAAGAAGCATCGAGTCCGCTTCCACAACGACGTCTCAAACTTCGTATTGGTCAATCATGAAGGGAAACGCTTTATCAATGAAGATGCTTCTAGAGATGATCTTCGAGATGCCGTTCTTAGTCTTCCTGAGCGATATGCCTTTTCGATTATCGATGGTCAGGGTTTCCGCAAAAGCGGAATACTGGTTCAAAAAGAAGCGGTTATAGCCAGAGAAGCCGGAGAGGCTTGGAACGCTTCATCAATTGAAGAATTAGCCGTCAAAATAGGCGTTCCGCCCTCAAATTTGGTAAGCACGATTCAAAGCTATAACGACGGAGTTTTAAAGAAACAGGACTCTCTGGGTAAGAAAATAACTCCCCTTACGCTTTGCCTGAAAGAACCGCCGTTTTGGGCTTGTTTTGCCAGTATGACGATCCATTACACAGAGGGCGGGCTAAGAATTGATGAAAAAGCCAGATGCTTAGATAAAGCAGGAAAGCCCATAATCGGCCTCTATGCGGCAGGAGCCGTCACCGGAGGCGTTCACGGCAGGAATCGTCTGGGCGGTAACGGTCTTGCGGAAGCCATTGTATTTGGCCGTACTGCAGGAAAAAGCGCGGTAGAGCGCATATAAAACAGAAACCGCCTCAAGAAGATAAACTCCTTGAGGCGGATCGGGTTAGCCGGATGTTTTACTTAACGAAGTTAAGTGCTGCGATTCTGCCGAATACCAGTGCGTCCGGTACCGCATTGCAGCCGACTCGGTTGGTTCCGTGGATTCCGCCCGTAACTTCGCCGGCAGCATAGAGTCCGGGGATGACATTTCCGGCTTCATTCAGGACCTGAGCTTTTTTGTTGATTGTGACGCCGCCCATCGTATGGTGAACGGACGGAGTCATAAGAGTTGCGTAGTAAGGTCCGCCTTCATCGAGTCTGTGGTCATCCATGCAAGTCGGACGGCCCATTTCGTCACCGGTTCCTTTCTTGCAGAATTCGTTCCAGCGCTTGACGGTTTCGACTAAATTCTTGCCATTGATGCCGGCCTTTTGAGCAAGTTCTTCAAGTGTGTCCGCTTTATAGGATTTGCCGGATTTAAGAATGTCAGCGACTTTAACTCCGTATGCATTGCGGCCGTCCTTGTCGACAAGGGCTCTCTTTGCAGAGGAAATCACATAGAAAACACCGCCTTCCTGAGCAAGATTGGCTTTTGCAAGAACGTCACGTCTTTCAGACTCGTTGACATAGCGTTTGCCGTTCTTGTTGGCATAGATACAGGAGTTTTCTCCAAGTTTGAAGCTTGTGGCGCCGGTAGTCGGGTCGCCGGCCGGGAACAGCTGGATCCAGCCCATTTGAGTTAAGCTGGCGCCGGCTTTTTTGGCCAGACTAATACCGTCGCCTGTGGCTGAAGGCAGGTTGGTAGTCGGTGTGGTTTCGCCGAGTTTCTTGCCCCAGAGTTCATCGTATTCATTGCGCATCTTCACATTGGCGCCGAAACCGCCTGTCGTTAAGATGACACCGTCAGCAGCATTTAAAACGTACTTAGTGCCGATCTTGGCCTGAGCCATAACGCCTGCAACGCGGCCGTCTTTGATGATCAGATCGTTAGCTTTTGTACTGAGAAGGATTTGAACAGGGAGGTTCTTGTCTTTGATGTACTGAAGGAATGTGTCTACATAGCCAACACCGGACTTAAAGTTGGCAGCTCTGTTAGAGCGCGGCCAAAGTGCGCCCACGAACTGGTTTGCATTAGGTCTCCATTCAAAGCCGATGCCTTCAAGTTCCTTCATCATGGGCTTGACATTCTGAGTCAGGGTGTAGACAAGCTCAAGATTAGCTTTTCTGTCGCCCGACTTCCATGTCTGGAGCGCATGCAGTTCAGGAGAGTCGAAGAGTTTGTTCGAGCCGGAGGCCGTGTATTCATTCCATTGTTTTTTGAGTTTGTTGATCAGTTCCTGATGAAGAGGATTGAGGGGCTTTTCGGCTAAGATGCCTTCCACAATCTTCTTTTGACCTTCGGTCATTTTGATGTTGTCCTGATTAACGTTGGCGACGTTAAAACAGCCGCCGGAGACAGAAGTGTTTCCGCCCGCAAAACCGTTTTTCTCAAGAAGGACAACTTTCTTTCCAGCCATTGCAGCTGTGACGGCTGCAGACAAGCCTGCGCCGCCCGCTCCGACAATCACGACATCAGCATTTTCAACTTTTATCTCGCTGCTCTGAGGCGCTTTTGCAGCTGCTTTGCCAAATTCTTTAACGTCTAATCCTGCCTGCTTTAAGCAGTCTCTAACGGCAGCTTTGATAGCAAAGCTTGAGAGTGTGGCGCCGGAAATATTGGCAACGTTATAGGACTGATTTTTAACGATGTTGGGCAGAAGCTCTGTTTTTGTCTGGTCTGCGACAGGATGTGTTTCAGACCAATCAAGAATCTTGACATCAGCGATCTTGTTGTCTTTGATTTGAACCTGAACCTTGATTTCACCATTTCTGCCAACTTCACTCGCGGTATATGTGCCGTCTTTTGCGTTAACGGCTGTATAGCTGAGTGCAAGTGCGCATGCAACAGATAGTGCGGTAAATGTTTTCATGTGTTCCTCCTTGGAATAACAATGAATGTATTTTAGGAAGGAGATGAATTTTTATATATTGCATCTTGGTTCTAGCACTTAGGTTCTAGAGCATAAAGAAGAGCAGCTTTTACATTCCGTTGAGGACATATTAGAGCAGGGAGACGAATCAGTTATCGCGCCTGTCGCCGCGCTGATTCTCCTGTATTGCGATACGACCGGTCTTTGCACCATTCTTCTCAAAAAAATCATTGAAATCATTTTATGACACTTAAGTGTCATAAAATGGTGTACAATAAACTCAGTTTTCAAGGAGAGTTTATGTCTGACTCGTTCGAAGTAGAAACCAAATTCAGTATTGAAGACTTGGTTCGACTGACCGGATTAACCAGGCGAACAATCCGTTTTTACGTTCAGAAAGGATTGCTAAAGGGGCCCGAAGGCGAAAAGCGCGGCGCTTATTACACCACTGAACATCTTGAAGAACTTTTGCGGATCAAGCGCCTGCGTGAAAAGCACGTTCCGCTGAAAGAAATCAAGGCAGCAGCGGATGAAGTCGAAGTTAACCCGGATGTAGGAAGGATTTCCGTGTGTTCGCACATCTGTGTCGGCTCCGGTCTGACACTTGTTGTCGATCACAGTGCGGCTCGAATTCAGGGAGAGGAACTGAAAGCTCTGGCCTCAGAAATCGTCGAAATCGTTAAAAACTTAAAGGCAAATGGTGAGAAAAATGATTAGAAGACCCGAAGGAAAAATTAATTCACCGCTTCAAAATGTCGTTTGGAAGGCTGAGATTTCCGGCCCCCTGATGACTTATACATCGATTCAGCATTATCGTAATGACAGCAGTAATCCTGTAGAAATTGTCTACAGTTTCCCGCTTCCCTACGGAAAGAGCGTCATCTCTAAATTCCGTGTCACGATCAACGGAATCACTCGTGAAGCCAAGGTTTACGCCAAAGAGGAATCGAAGGAGCGCTATGAGGACGGGATCGAATCCGGCGATACACCGATTCTGCTTGAGATTACAGAAAAAGATTTCTGCACGGTTTCGCTCGGGAACATTAAGCCCGGAGAGACTGCAAGTGTTGAGCTTGAGTATTTCCGCCTTTTAGAGTGCTGCGACGGTCGTATTCGTTTAACGATTCCGACTGTGATTGACGATCGCTACGCATCGAATTGGCAGGATATTCCGCAAAATGAGCATGAAATCACAACGAATATTTTTGCCGATTACGGCTGTAAGGGCTTTATTCGAGTTAACGGTGAGTATGC
>NZ_WSRP01000031.1 GCF_009767915.1 Parasutterella muris | reverse complement strand
CAGGGATTACTCTTTAAACAGTAAACTTTAACTAGGTTTAACAACATCAAGTAGTCAACCGATTTCAGGAAATGACAAGCCTATCTGGGAATAACTATTAGCACTAATACGAATTGTATTTTTATTATCCCGCATCATTGTTATTTTTAGACGTCACTTTTGCGAGAAGTTTCTTAGCAGATGACATCTTTAAGTCCTCCATTTCGTCATCATGAAGACCTTTGATTTGGCGGGAAATTAATAGAGAAATTGTAAGAATCAATATAGAAATGGAGGTAAGAAGTATCCACTTGCTTGTGAGGTGCTCCATATTAATAATGAGGTAGCGAGCAACAGCGACGACCGTGATGACAAGCGGTGTTTTCAGCTTTAATTCATGCTGACCGAGCGCGTACTGACGCACCATCGACAAAATCTCGATAAAAAGAAACAAAAGCAGAAGGTTCGCAAGACCGATGGTCCTTGAATGGAACATGTCGTAACCTTCGGCGACAATGGCGATTGCGGTTGCGACGGTAATAATCACAAGCGCTCCCGCCTGAATAATTAAAAGCGCGGTCTCAAATTTATCGTTGATTTTTGCAATGAGCGGTTTGTTCATCTGTACTGCCTGATTGATGTTCTATCTACTTACATCGGGGATTATCGTCAATTTCATCCCCCGATTGCGTAAAATTAGTGATTTAAAAACCAACTTTGAGCAGTTAACCCAATCAATACCGAAAATGCATTCTGTTTCACTTATTTCTACGCTCGCGATCGGCTTCGGCGTCGCCCTCGTATTAGGTTTCCTCGCGGAAAAAATTAAAGTGCCAGCGCTTGTCGGATACCTTATCGCAGGTATTTTGGTATCCCCTTCGGTTTTCGGATTCGATGTAGATTTGGCGCTTGCCAATCAGCTCGCAGAAATCGGTGTCATGCTTCTGATGTTCGGTGTCGGCCTGCATTTCTCCTTATCCGATCTGATCAAAGTCAAAGGACTCGTCGTGCCGGGCGCGATCTGCCAAATGATTTCTTCCACGCTCGTCGGGACAGCGCTTTCATACTTCTGGGGTTGGGATTTCGGTCACGCGCTGCTCATGGGGCTTTGTTTATCCTGCGCTTCTACGGTTGTGGTACTCAAAGCGCTTGAGGCAAGAGGCCTGCTGCAGGGCTTTGACGGAAACGTCGCCGTGGGCTGGCTGGTCGTTCAGGATATGGTCACGGTGCTTCTGCTCGTTCTTCTGCCGCCGCTCTCCTCAATGCTCGGCGGACAAGCGCAGAACACTGCGGTGCCGCTCTGGCAGCTCCTTCTCATTACATTCGCTCAGGTGATTGTCTTTATTGTCCTGATGCTCGTGATCGGTAAACGCGTGCTGCCGTTCCTGCTTTGGCAGGTCGCAAAGACCGGCTCTCGCGAACTCTTTACGCTGTGTGTACTGGCGGTCGCGATCGGTATCGCCTTCGGCGCCTCTGAAATCTTCCACGTTTCATTCGCGCTCGGTGCTTTCTTTGCCGGCATGGTTATGCGTGAATCGCAGTATGCGCATCGCGCGGCGATTGAGTCTCTGCCGCTGCGTGACGCGTTCTCTGTGATTTTCTTCGTCGGTGTCGGAATGATGTTCGACCCGTCGGTCATCATGGAGCATCCGTTCCATCTGCTTGGCATTCTGCTCATTATTCTTCTCTTTAACCCGGTCATCGCGACCATCCTCGTGGTGCTTCTTCGCTATCCGCTGCGTACCGCGCTTACTCTCGGTGCCTGCTTGGGGCAGATCGGCGAATTCTCATTTATTTTGGCGGGCCTCGGCCAAAGTCTTGGTCTTGTGACGGAAGAGGGCATGAACTTGGTTCTTGCGGCAGCGATTTTCTCCATCGCGGTCAACCCGTTTGCATTCGCAAGTATGCAAAAGGTCGGCGATTTCCTCAAAAGAAAAAGTAAACTTTTTCGCGTGGCGGCCGCCCGTCCGTCTCCTCAGTCTCTGATGCCTGACGACGTTGAACAAAAGAAAATCACCGGCCATGTCGTGGTTGTCGGTTATGGCGAAGTCGGCAGAAAACTTTGCAATGAATTAAACAAATTAAACATTCCGGTTGTAATCCTTGATAAGGACGATGCTTTGGTGCAGAAGCTCAGACGCAGCAGTTTGACTGCCATTCAGGGCGACGCAGTTGATCCGTCCTCGCTTCTTCAGGCTCACGTACATAAGAGCCCATTATTAATTCTGACAATTCGCGATGAAATCCTGGAGCGTAAGGTGGTTGAAACTTCCAAACTGCTGAATCCGGATATCAAGTTTATTTTGCGTGCAACAACAGACAGTGAAGCCGCTAACATGACCGCAGATAACCTTGGTATGGTGGTTCAGGCATCCAACGCTCTTGCGGATAAAATGTGCGATCTCGTACGCAAAGAATTGCTCGAGGGCGACAATCCTCAGGACAAGGAAATCGTCGAAAACAGCAAAATCCCTCTGGTTCAGCCAACCAACCCATCATAATTGGAGCATATTAATGAGTCACAGTTTCAGTCTTATTTCCACGCTTGCAATCGGTTTTGCGATCGCTTGGATGCTTGGCTTCGTGATGGAAAGAATTAAGGTCCCTGCGTTAGTAGGCTACCTTCTTGCGGGCATTATTATTTCTCCGACGACACCGGGGTTTGTGGGTGACGTTGGTATCGCGGGTCAGCTCTCCGAAATCGGCGTCATGCTGCTGATGTTTGGGGTCGGGCTGCATTTTTCTCTGACGGACCTTCTGCGCGTTAAAAAAATCGCGGTTCCCGGCGCCATTCTGCAGATGGGATTGGCAACTGCGCTTGGCGCGCTGCTTTCGCATTGCTGGGATTGGCCTTGGGGACAATGTATCGTTTTCGGCTTATGTTTATCCTGCGCTTCTACAGTCGTTCTTTTAAAAGGTTTGGAAAGCCGCAGGCTGCTTGAAAGCCATGATGGTCAGATCGCTGTCGGCTGGCTCGTGGTTGAAGACATTATGACCGTTCTGATTCTGGTGCTTTTGCCGCCTCTTGCCTTTATGATGGGCGCGTCTCAGCCGGAGACCGCTGCAGCTGAACCCTTGTGGGAAATTATTCTCTGGACGCTCGCTCGCGTCTTCGGTTTTATTGCGCTGATGCTGATCGTCGGCAAACGCCTTCTGCCTTGGCTTTTGCGTCAAGTGGCTAAAACCGGCTCTCGCGAACTCTTTACGCTTTCAGTGCTGGTCTTTGCGATCGGAATTGCCTACGGAGCTGCGGAAATTTTCCGAGTCTCTTTCGCGCTCGGCGCGTTTTTCTCCGGCATGGTCATGCGTGAGTCCCGATACTCGCACAGAGCCGCTATCGAGTCTCTTCCGCTGCGCGACGCGTTTTCCGTAATTTTCTTCGTCGGCGTGGGCATGATGTTTGATCCGGGAATTCTGATTGAGCAGCCGCTTCACGTACTGGCGGTCCTCGCGATTATTATTCTCGGCAAGGGACTCGTCGCGTTTTTCCTCGTGCTTCTGTTTCGCTACCCGCTGCATACAGCGATTACGGTTTCCGCTTCGCTTGCGCAGATCGGAGAATTCTCATTTATTCTTGCGGCGCTTGGTATCCAGCTCGGAATTCTGCCGCAGGAGGGGATGAGCCTTGTGCTTGCGGGTGCGATTATCTCCATCGCTCTGAATCCTTTCGCGTTCGCGAGCGCGGATTTTGTGCGCGCCTTCATCAAAAAACACTGGGCTTTTGCCCGCCGTATGGATGCACGAACAGATCCGATGTCACTGATGCCCGATGATGTCGATTCTGAGTTTCTGCGCGGACATATCGTACTGATCGGAGACGGAGAAAAAGGCGAGAAAATCCTCAGCCTCCTGCTTGAGCGTAATCTCTCGGTTGTGGTGATCGATGAGAACCGCACAAATGTTGAGTCACTCAGAGAGCGCAAAATCAATGCGGTCTGCGGTGAAGCATCCGACCCTGCGATCCTGATTCAGGCGCATATTCAGGATGCGGCGCTTGTCATTATGGCGGTGGAAAACGAAATTACCTGCCGCAAAATTATGGAGACTGCGCGCCTTCTGAATACAAAAATCGAAGCGATTATGCCTGCCGGCACGGATGAGGAAGCACTTCGTCTCAAGGAAGAAAATGTTGCCGCTTCCTTTGTGCCGGACGATCTGCTCGCCAAAGCGATTGTTCAGTTCGCAATGGAGCGCTACGGCAGACAGGAAGAAGAGGCGAGAATTACAAAAGAATCGCAGGAAATTAAAAAGGCGCTTGACCGAGGCGCTCTGTGATCAGTAGCTTCTCTTAGCGGGAATGACGCCTCGAACTCCGCCTCTCGGGTTTTCAATGTCGCCCTTAAAGCGCGGAATTAAGTGCATATGCACATGAAAAACCGATTGCCCTGCGGCTTCGCTGACATTGACGCCGATGTTAAAACCGTCCGGACGGAATTCATTTTCTATCCGGACTTTCATTTGCCCTAAAAGCTCATGCATGGCCCGAACTTCGTCTTCGGTAAGATCAAAGTAGGAAGCAACATGGCGTTTCGGAATAATGAGCGTGTGACCGGGATTCACCGGAAACCCGTCAAAAATTGCGAATGCGAGCGCGTTTTCCGCTTGAACTTTTAACTGATCGGGAAGATGACAGAAGAGGCACTGCTGCGTCATGATGAAAAAGGCCTTCTTTAGGGCAGGCCGTCAAAGCTGTTAGGAAAAGTCCGGTCGAACGTAAAGTTCTCCGGGTGTTGCGACATACCCTAAATGTTCGGAAATATCGTCGGCCGTATGCTTGAGCTCGCTGATCCAGCCTTCCTGAACATTATTTGCGGGCGATGAGATCGATAAACACGCGACCAATTTGCCCGAATCGTCTCGAATGCCCGCCGCGATGCAGCAGACGCCGAGCTCAAGCTCTTCGTCGTCCTTGGCAAATCCGAGTGTTTTGACTCGATTTAATTCATTGATCAGCTGATCCAAATCCGTAATGCTTTTCGGCGTGGAAGGCTCAAGGTTGGTTCTGAGCGCATAGGCTCTGATCTGCTCAAAAGAATCTTCCGAGAGAAAAAGTTTGCCGGAACTTGTCGTATGAAGCGGGGCAGTCGCGCCGATCGTGCGCACAACCTGAATTCCGGGGCGCTCGCGCATAATGCGGTCAATATAAACAATCGAATCATTCTGACGAATCGAAAGATTAACCGTCTGACGAGTCAGATTATGCAGGCGCTGCATCCCGGATTTAGCGGTATCTCGAACGGAAATCCGCTCTCTGACCAAATTGCCGAGCTGGAGAAAGCGCAGACCTAAACGATAAGTCCCCGCAACCGATCCTTTTTCCACAAAACGAAGCCGAACCAAATCATTCAAAATTCGGTAGCAGGTGGAAACATGCAGACTCGTTTCATCGGCAATGACCTTGAGGCTGACAGGTTCATGATGCTGAGTCAAAACTCTCAGAATCGCGCTGGTGCGGTCAAGCACCTGAATGTTTGCCTTGTAAGCGGAATTTTCCATTGGGTAGTTTTAATTCATTAATACTTCTATTGATTATTTTAGATTTTTCGCAATAATTTCGGCAACATCCGCAATTGAAATTTCAGATAGTGATTTATCCTGAGACTTGGCCGAATCAAACATCGACAGACAGAACGGGCAGCTCGTTGCGACCTTGTCGCATCCGGTCGTATCGACGATCGCTTTCAGGCGGATAACGTTAAGGCGCTCTGAAGCGTCCGTATCGGTCCAGAACTGACCGCCGCCCGCGCCGCAGCAAGTCGTATTGCATCCCCATTCCTTCGGATTGACGGTTTCAAGACCTTCAACCTTATTCAGATCAAAGCGCGGAGCGTTGATGATTTGGTTATAGCGGGCGTAATAGCAGGCGTCATGAACCGCAATGCGCTCTTTTTCAGACAGGGACGCTTTAATGCGGCCCGCATCCATCTGTTCGGCAATGAACTGAACATGCGAAATAACGTTGAACTGACCGCGTTCAAACTCGGGATAATCGTTCTTCAGCGTATTGAAGCAGTGCGGGCAGTGCGCAAGAATGCGGCTGAACGTATACTGGCGCAGGTTTTCAATATTCATCTGAGTCTGAATCTGGAAGAGATACTCTTCGCCGACACGCCGAGCGTATTCCGCATTGCACATTTCTTCAGCCATGACAGCGAAACTCAGACCGGAAGCGCGCAGGATTTTAATCATGGCACGCGCGATCTTCTGGTTGCGTTTATCGTAAGAAGCGGAGCAGCCGACCCAATACAGAATATCGTAGTGGACTCCGGGTTCCGCAAACGGAATGTCTAAATCCTTAGCCCATGCAAAGCGCTCGTCCGGGTCCAGGCCCCAGGGATTGCCCACCGATTGAATATTCTGCAGTGTCTTTGCGACGCCTTCGGCAAATTGTCCTTCCTCCATACCGACGGAACGTCTCATCTGGGCGATGGTATTGACAATCTCAATGCGGGAAGGGCACTGTTCGACGCACGCGCCGCAGGTAGTGCAGGAAAGAAGCGCTTCTTTGGAAACTACATCCGGAACAAGAATATCTTCGGACTTGCTGTAGCCTTCTTCCATGCGTTTTTTAAGCGAAAGAATAATTTCTCGCGGATCAAGCGGGCCGCCCGCACGGTTGACCGGACACACCGATGTACAGCGGCCGCATTCAACACAGGCGTCAAAGTTCAGACGATCGTGCCAGCTGAACTGACCAAACTTGGAAATACCAAAGATTTCCTGCTCCTCAATGTCGTCAATTTTTTCAAGCAGTCCTCTCGGTTTGGTTCTCTGCCAGTAAATGCTGGTCGGACTCTTATACATATGAGAAAAGTAGGTTGCCGGAATGAGCGCAACAAAAGCGAGAGAAATCAGACCGTGGAAAATCCAAACCCAGAGATGCTGCGCCTCGAGCTGCTCTTTGCTCATGCCGCTGTAGAACACCTGCGCAATGAAGTTGCCGACGGGCGACCATACAGCATGCGCGGGCTGCTCTTCGGCAAGACGAAGCGCTTCCACAATGTAGCCGGTGATAATGATGACTGCGAGAGAACCGAGAATGTAAATAAAACGCATCGACTTTTCAAACTGACGGCCTTCTTTAATAAAGCGTCGGTAAAAAGCCATCCCCAAGCCGATCAGACAGACCACGCCGGCAATATCCAAAATCAGCTTATAAAAATAGTAAACACCGCCCGCAAGGAACTGCTTGCCGAAAATCAGTTTGCCGATATCCCAGTCCAGTACGGCGAGCGCAGTCCCGAAAAACAGAAATACAAAGCCCCAGAAAATCCAAAAATGGAGTCTGCTTCCGAGCGGCTTGCGCACGATGCGTTTCTGCAGCAGGCCCTCACGATAGAAAAATCCCCAGCGGCGTTTGGTTTCCTTATCCATAGCGTAGGGCTTGCCCGCGCGCCAAAGCAGATAGGACTTGCGGATGCCTAAGGCGCAGATAACGCAGGCCGCAATTCCGATGACGTAGATCCCGATAATTGCCCATACGGGGATATTCCAAAACCCCGGGCGGGTAACAATTTCGACTCCGTTCATGTTTGACTCTCTTTCTGATAGTTAGATCGGAACATAGACGCGCTTTCCGTCTTCGTCCAGTTTGGATTCAAATAGTCTTGCTCTGAGGATCGGCCACTCAAAGGGATGCGTGACCACGGGTTCATCCAAATGGGAATTTCTCAGAACTGTAATATGGGGTGTAAAGCGGCTTTTTTCATCAAAAGGAATGTTCAGCGTATGAAGAATTTCCGCCGCTTCGCGAGCCAGATGGAAAATCGGTTCATAGCGCTCGCCGCTGACGTAAAAGACTTTCGGACGAACAAACCGGCCGCTTCGGGTAATGCTCCAGCTCCTTGAGCTGAAATCCGTCATGATGTCCACGCCCTGAGCGACGAGCTGAGCCTGCTCGGGTGTGATCTCTCCGATAAACGCAAGCGTGACGTGGAAGTTTTCAGCCGGAATAATACGAGACGCAGGATCAAGCGAGAACGCTCGTTTCTGCAGTTCGCAAAGATGGGGCACCGCTTCTTTCGCAGCCGGCAGTCCGATAAAACACTTCATATGGATTCGGCGTTTAATTAAGCTTTATTCAGAGAACGCCACTGCGCGATCGCTTCAGAGCAATCCGCGATCAGCTCGGGCCCCTTAAAGATAAAGCCGGTATAGAGCTGAACAATGGATGCGCCGGCTTTCATTTTCTCAACCGCGTCCTTGGCTTCCATGACTCCGCCCGAAGCGATAATCGGGAGTCTTCCCTGAAGGTGTTCCGAGGCAAGACGGCAGACTTCGGTGGATCTTTCCATGAGCGGTTTGCCGGAAAGACCGCCTGTCTCTTTAGAGAGCGGATTATGCGCGACCGGCTCACGGGTAATCGTGGTGTTGGTGCAGATCACGCCGTCCATTCCGTGCTTCACAATAATATCAAGCGCGGAACGAATACCGTCGTCGCTGAGGTCAGGGGCGAGCTTAACCGCGATCGGTACGATTTTGCCTTCGTTCTGATCCGTGAGTTTACGGCGGTGCTCCGCGATGCCGCCGAGCAGATGATCCAGCTCGGCGTCCGCCTGTAAATCACGAAGATTCGGCGTATTGGGAGAAGAAATATTAATAGCGATATAGTCGCCGCTCATGTAGAGGCGATCCATGCACTTAATGTAGTCGCTGAGCGCATCTTCGTTCGGCGTGACTTTATTTTTGCCGATATTGACGCCGAGGATGCCGCCTCTGTTGCGGAAAGCTCTTGCGCTCTGAAGGTTCTTTGCGACCTGAATCGCGCCTACGTTATTAAAGCCCATGCGGTTGATGATGGCGTCGTCCTTAACCAGACGGAAGCATCTCGGCTTCGGATTGCCGGGCTGACCTTTAGGCGTGACGGTACCGATTTCCACAGAACCGAATCCTAAGGCGCCGAAAGCGGTAACGTGCTCTCCGTCTTTGTCCATGCCGGCGGCAAGTCCGACGCAGTTAGGGAAACGCAGTCCCATTACTTCGATAGGATCTTCAGGGAAACGACGCGTAACGAGTTTCTGGAGACCAAACTGAGTGATCCAGTCAAGATTCGAGAGAATAATGTGATGCGCCTGTTCCGGTGTAAAGCGAAACAGCACGGTCTTAGCGGCTTTGTATAAGGCGTTCATAGCGGTCCGTGAATAATAGTTTGCCGAAAATTTTCCAAAATAATGTTCGATTCGTTCTTCTCGTAGGTACAAATAAACCTTCCGAGGAATCGGAATAGAAAAAGTATAGCAATGCAAATGCGCCGCTGTCTGAATCGGGTATTAAAGTTTTACCTAAATGCCCGTGAAATCGTTGTATTTAAAAGAGAGCGATAAAAGAAACTATTTATCCGAGAGGAGAATTCCGAGACAATCGTTGAGTGAGCGGCCGCAATAGAGTCGCCAGTCAATAGGATCTCGTGCGGTCTCTTTCTGAAGAGATTGATAAAAGTCTGAGCCGCTCAGTTCTGTTCCGCCGAGACTGATGAGATGCTCGGTCGCTTCCTGACAGTCAATCATATGAACGGATTCGCTGCGGGCGATAGAGCAGAGCGTGGAAAGCGCGAGCTTGGAAAGATCGGGAAGGGTGGTAAACATGGATTCTCCGTACAGCATCCTTCCGATGGAATCAAATATGAGACCCGCGGCAAGTTTGCCGTCAACCCGGCATTCGATCGTATGAAAGAATCCGTCTTTCATGCTTTCAAGATATGCGCGTCTCAAAGGACGGCTGATCCATGTGCCGTCCTGTCCCGGGCGAGCGGCAGCGCAGCCGCTTAGGACATCTTCCGGAGCATGGTCTAAGAAAATCTCAAGCTTGTGTTTAATCCCGTCCCTTCGATAAACATTCTGAAGCGCGTCTCTAATCCGCTTGCGAAGCGAATGAGAAATGATCAGCTGACTCGGATCGAGTACCAAACGCGGATCGGTAAAAAACCACAGGTAGGGCGCAGAGACCGACCACGGGAACACGCCTTTAGCGTAACCCGCACGAAGCATCTCTGCGCGAAGCGTATCGGAAAAAGCGACAATACCTTCATAACGCTGCTTGTAAATCGGATTCAGCGGATTGAGAACCTTAAAGCTGTCCGCACCGCTGATGAATTTAATCTCCGACATGACGGCAAATCCTATAAAAACTTGCCCGGGGTGTGCTTTTCAATGTAATGAAAGCCGAAGGCGCCTTTTTTCAGATCCGCAAAAAATAAGCGCAGAGATTTTTCCACCGAGTTAAAGGCGAGCTTGTCCCACGGAATTTCCTCTTCGCTAAAAAGCCTAGCTTCAAAGGTTTCCGGTCCGGGGTTAACGCTTTCGTCTTTCATGCGCGCAAGAAACATCAGATGAAGCTGATCGGCGTGCGCAATATCCAGAAGGATGTAGGGCGCAGAAGGAATCTCCGCATGGATTCCGGCTTCTTCCTCGGTTTCTCTCTCAGCGCCTTCGCGTGTTGTTTCCTGAACCTCCTGGTGACCCGCGGGAAGTGTCCAGTATCCGAGCCTCGGCTCGATAGCCCGACGGCAGAGCAGCACCTTGTCGCCGAGATAAGGTACCGTACCGACAATATTTATCGGATTGATATAGGCGATATAGCCGCAGGACGGGCAAACATCGCGCTCGTGCGTATCTCCTTCGGGTATTTCCCGTTTAGTCGGGTGGCCGCATTTTTCACAAAAATGAATTTCTCTTTTGCCCATACTGATATCTATTTGAAGCGATCGATGCTCACCGGCTCACGCTGCGTAAAGACCTCCGGACGAGAAAGCAGCATTCCGAGGATTTGATACTTGTACTCAAGATATTTGGCATGAGCTTCCTTGCTGACGCTCCCTTCCTGGTGACGCACAACTTCTTCAAGCCACTGCTGAGTAAAGATGCTCGGATCAAGAACATAAGACATCGCCTTATCTTTATAGGCGACCTCAAAATACATTCTTCCGCCGGCCGGTGTCGCAGGCGCAAAATCCGGTCCGATCGAAAGATCCAAGGTAAATCTGCCTTGTGTTACCGCTCTTGTAACAAGTTCTATTCCGTCTCGAACCTCGTCACCGGGGAAGGAGGTCCTGAATTTAAATTCTTTACGGAAAGGAATCCTTCCGGGGCAAAGGTCTTCGGAAGCAGCGAGAATGAGGCGCAGGACCACTCCGCTGGCGATAAGTCCGCGCGCGCCGCTGTAGCGCATCAGATCCTCACGCTGAAAGGCAATCTGACCTTCATCGTCCTGGACAATTAAAAATGTCGGTGCTTTGTAATACATTTGATTCATTACTCGGTTTACGTTAGTAGGCAATTATAGTTCCGAGTGATACACAAGGGCTTGAAGAAGAAAAAAGCGGGCAGATGAGTGGAGGGTCTCAACTGCCCGCAAAAACAGGGATATCAGTGGATTCAAAAGGAGATTAGTTATTTATTGTCATAATCACATACAGTGTGCCAAAGCAGTTCGGCGCCCTGGATGAAATCTTCAAGCTTCATGGCTTCACGCCAGTTATGGGAACCGTTCTGATTAGCGACGAAAATCATGCCGACAGGAACACCGGCGTTGGAGAGAACCGCTGCGTCGTGGCCGGCGCCGCTCGGGATTGAGAGCGCGTTAAGGCTGTGATCGGCTGCGGCCTTTTCGATTCTTCCGCGAACCTGAGGATCCACACCGCTCGCTTCACAGACAAGAACATTGTCGAATTCGAAGCGGACGCCTCTTTCTTTAGCGATTTCATCGCATTCAGCCAGCATCAGATTATGGAATCGATAAAGCGTATCCATGGAAAGGCTTCTCATATCAAGACCGAAAGTAACCTCTCCGGGAATAATCGCAATCGCTGCGGTTTTAGCAGTGTTTACGACGCCGCATGTGAAGACCAGATCTTCGCCCGCATCAAGCCATTCTTTCCAGTGTTTGTCCATTCTGCTAAGAAGATCCGCGAGCGCGAGTACCGCGTCGTGTCTGAATTCACGATTAACCGCACCGGAATGCGCAGTTTCGCCGATAACTCTGCAGATCTTGTGACGCAGATTGCCTCGAATACCGGTAACGGCAGCTATGCGGTGTGTCGGATTGTTTTCCAGAGTGGGGCCTTGCTCGATATGAAGTTCAATAAAGGCGGCAATGTTGGAGAGCTCTTTAAGCGGTTTTCCGCTTGTCATGGCAACAGGATCGAACCCGGCGTCTTTAATCGTATCGAAAAGCGTACGGTCGCTGATACGGTGTCTCAGCTGCACTTCTTCCGGTTTAAGGTTTCCGGTAAGCGCTAATGAGCCGACATAGGCTCTGCCAAACCAGGAGCTTTCTTCCATGCGTGTGACTAAAACCGTGTAATCACGCTCGAGCTGAACATTCAGTCGATCAAGCATATCCGCAACCGTCATAGCAGCGCAGACCCCTGCAAGACCATCGTAGTTTCCGCCCTCGGGAACGGAATCTCCGTGAGAACCGGAAACGATGCCGGGGAGACTGCGGTTTTTACCGGGACGTGTAATCCACAAATTGCCGGCCGGATCGATTTCAATTTCCATATTTAGGCGCTTTGCCTCGGAAATAACCAAATCGTGGACGTACTGCTCATGAGGTCCGTAACCCTGACGGGATACGCCGCGTCCGTCACGGCTTTCTTCACGAATCTGATTTAAAAACCGTTCTGCATAAGGTGAAGCGAGAGTCTGAAAATTAGTCATTTAATCTTGAGAATGTGGGGTTGTAATAATTTAATTCTATGCAAGCAAATCAAAACTGAGAGTTAGTTAAATCATGAACTTAAGTTATTTAAAACTTGTTATCGATTTGATCCTAATAAACATAAAAAGCCGTGCCGCAGTAGGCGTCTGTTACAGATTTTCGCACTTGAAAACAAGTTCTCATCTGAATGGGTGATGACAGTTGAATAGGAATGTATAAAAATCAGCGCATAGAACTTAGAGGACTTTTCAATGGATCGGTTAATGGATATTCCGAGCTCGGCAGAACTCAAACGAGTCGTTGTTGTCGGAGGAGGTTTTGCAGGACTGAATTTCTGCAAAAGGCTAAAAGATGAGCGGTTTCAGATTGTTCTTCTGGACAAAACCAATCATCACAATTTCCAGCCGCTCCTCTATCAGGTAGCGACAGCCGGCGTTGAGCCTTCGTCCATTTCATTTCCGTTTCGCAGCTTGTTTGCCGGCAGAAAAAACTTCCATATCCGCATGTGCGAAGTCTTGGAAACCGACGCTGAAACTCAGGAAGTCAAAACTTCGATCGGCAGACTGCATTATGACTATCTCGTCATAGCAACAGGCTGCGACACTAATTACTTTGGAAACAAAGCGCTGGAAGAAAACACCATGGCGCTGAAAACAACCGCCGAGGCACTGTACAACAGAAACCACATCCTGGAGAGTTTTGAAAGAGCAGTAGATACGGACGACATGCAGGAGCGCGAAAAGCTTCTGACTTTTGTGGTTGTCGGAGGCGGTGCCACCGGTGTTGAACTTGCCGGAGCCTTAGCCGAGATGCGACGCTTTGTTCTTCGCAAAGATTATCCGGACTTAGACGTTGACAAGATGAGAATCATTTTGGTCGACGGCAAGGATCGTCTTTTGTACTCATTTAAGCCGAAATCTTCTCGAGAAGCTGAGGAGTATCTTCGTTACCGCGGCGTTGAGCTGAAACAGAAAACGCGTGTTCTTGGATATGAGAATGAAGTGCTGCGGCTCAGCAATGAGGAAATTCCCACCGCGAACGTGTTTTGGACAGCTGGTGTTATCGCAAATTCGATGGGCGGGTTCAGCTCAGACATGTATGGCCATGGGAATCGCCTGATTGTTGACGAATTTAACCGAGTCGGCGGATACAAAAACGTGTTTGCCTTAGGCGATACTGCGCTCATGAAGCAGAAAGACTGGCCGGACGGTCATCCGCAGGTTGCCCAGCCGGCAATGCAGCAGGCGGACAACTGCGCAGACAACATTCTCGCGATGGAGAACGGGGAAGCGCTTAAACCGTTTAAATATCATGACCGAGGTTCCATGGCAACGATCGGCCGCAATCATGCCGTCGTTGAAACGAAAGGTTTAGTGTTTGGAGGATTTTTAGGCTGGTTGGTTTGGCTGGTCATCCATCTGATGAATATTGTCGGATTCAAGAACCGTCTTTTAATCTTCATTGACTGGGTATGGAGTTATTTCACGCACAACTCGAACCTGCGCATTGTTGTTCGGCCGTTAATCAAAGGAGATCGTCTGTACCGGCTGATGAAAGCTCAGGAGCAGATCCGCGAGCAGAAACACAAGAAGACGGACAATTCCTAGAGCGCAATTTGGGTTCACGTTGTGGAGGTCATGTTGCACAATGTGAATTCTCATGTTATAGTGTCGATCTCGGTTGATTGATTCAACCGTTAGCTGATTGCGGGGTGGAGCAGTCTGGTAGCTCGTCGGGCTCATAACCCGAAGGTCACAGGTTCAAATCCTGTCTCCGCTACCAATTTCCTAGCGAAGTTGGTTTTTCAAGTTTGCAAGCTTGAATGTAAAACATCAGCAAAGGCCAGAATAATTGCGGGGTGGAGCAGTCTGGTAGCTCGTCGGGCTCATAACCCGAAGGTCACAGGTTCAAATCCTGTCTCCGCTACCAATACGGTCGGTTCTGAAAGTTCGGGACCGACTTTTTCGATTCCTGAGTTCATTTTTGCGCAAAAACCGAGCTTACAGTTTATCGTTCTCAATGTCAGAACTTCGGAATTTTTGTACTCCCAAACAAAGCAAATGCCTTTTGGGGCTTTTTACTTAGACCTCGTATTCTCCATGCCTGCTGACGCTGCTCATTAACGGCCATCGGGAGAGTTAGAAAGACATCTTTTTCCCTTTTAACGTCTTCACGGGCTTTCTTCAACCATCGATAAAAAAAAGTAAATGGAAAAGTTGGCTTAGTATTAGAAAATGTTTACTATACTTCTGTTACTAAGGAGTTTTGAATGAAATATGGCCAGTTCATCAAAGCTCTTAAGGACAAAGGAGTGAAAGTGGATGATGGCACTAGGCATTTGAAGCTTTCATACGGCGGTAAACAAACTTGTTGCAAAAGACATCCGACGGAAGAATATCCGCCGATACTCTTAGCAAAAATTTTGAAACAGCTCGGGCTTTGAACTCAAGTAGCAGGCGGGAGAAACCCCGCCTTTCACAACTTCGGAGGCGTTTATGAGATTATCTTACCCGTGTGAGGTATCGAGAGATCCTGAATCCGGTCAGGTTATTTTGGAGTGCAAGAATCCGTCAGCGTTTGCTTTTGGAGATAGCTTGGAAGCTGCAGAAATGGATATGCACTCATTGCTGCTTGACTGCGTTGCTGATTATGTTGACGAAGGAAAAATCTTCCCAACTACAGTAAAACGTCCCAAAAAAAATGAAGTTTCTGTTGAGCTGACTGCTAGTGAAACCGTCAAAGTTTTATTTCTCAATTCGATGATAGAAACGAGGACTAAACCGATCCAGATAGCCAGGCGATTAGGAGTAGCAAAACAGGAAGTTACTCGAATCCTGAACCCGAGACAAAAGACGAAGATTGACACTCTAGAGAGGGCAATTGAAGCAACAGGAAAGAAACTGATTTATTCAGTTGTCTGACTGATATTAATGCAATAAAAAAGCCCGCGAAACTGCACACCAATGACTAATCAGTCCCTCTGTTTTCGCGGGGATTTATCTTAAACGCCGAGAAGTTCAAGGCCGTCTCTTATAAAAGTGCGGATTCTAAGGAGCTGTTATTTCGCTCTTCAGCGCAAGCTCATCATTAATGTCTTTGATATGCTGAAGAAATCTCTGACACACTAAATTTAAATTGGTGTCCCTCGACCAGGCAAGCGTGATTTTGGCGGTTAAGGGAGGATCAAGCGGTAAAAACTGAAGATCATCAAAAGATTCGTAGCCGCCGACATGCTCTAAACACAGCAGCGTGCCAAGCTTTTCCCGAACCATCAGTACTGCGCTTGAAGGAAGATTAAAGTAGCCTCGTAACTGAAGCTGCTCCGGAGCGTATCCGAGCCAGCCGGTAAATTCTTCACGCTTAAAGGCCTGCAGTGAACCTAATAACTGCAGATTCTTCAAGTCCATCGGACCGACTTTATCTCTCCCGGCAAGCACACTGTCTTTACGGCAAATCACGCCCCATCGATCTTCAACATTCAATTCAAGTGTCACATACGGAGACGTATTGACCTTGCCAATGAACAAACCGAACTGCGAAACACCGCTGGTTAAGTGTTCCGCGATAAGCGGTTCGTGTCCGCTGATGACTTCAAAAACAACTTTTGGGGACTCCTGCTGCAGCCGCTTCAGCGCCATTGCAATGTACTTAAAGGCACAGGTTTCTCCGGCCGTAATCATGATTTTCCCGCTCAGTCCTTCAAAATGAACCAACTCGTCACGAGTGCGGTCAAACAGATCCACAATCGATCTCGCGCGCTTGAATAAAAACTCTCCCTGCGGCGTGAGCTTCAGCTTGCGCTGACTCCGATCAAAGAGGCTCTGTCCGAGTTCATCCTCAAGTTCGGCGAGCTGACGCGATAAATTCGGCTGAGTCGTGTGCAGAAACTCAGCGGCAGATGTGAGATTCGGCAGTGAAGCTGCCGCAAGAAAATATCGAAGGACGCGAATATTCATAATTAATTCTTATAAAAATTATGAAAACAAACAATTAGTAATTATAAAGGCGATTGCTTACCATGACTTAATCAATCCTATGGATGTGAGTTATGAAAAAAAGACAGTTCATTAATTTGACGCTGACAGCGCCTCTGGTACTGACATTTAGAGACCTATTGGCAAAAGAGACAAGGAACAGAGAGGTACAAATGGAAAATTTAAAGTTAGATACCAAATGGGATAAGGTTTTTAAACAAAGCGATAAAGTGGATCACTCCAAAGTCACATTCCACAACCGCTACGGTGTAACGCTCGCAGCTGATCTGTACATTCCTAAAAATGCTTCCGGCAGGCTTCCGGCTATCGCGGTCAGCGGTCCGTTTGGCGCGGTAAAAGAGCAGAGCTCCGGACTTTATGCCCAGACGTTGGCAGAAAACGGCTTCATTACGCTTGCCTTTGACCCGTCATTTACCGGTGAGAGCGGGGGCGAGCCCCGTTATATTGCCTCTCCGGATCTCAATACCGAAGACTTTAATGCCGCAGTGGACTATCTTTCAAACAGAAAGGATGTAGACCCGGAAAAAATCGGTATCCTCGGCATCTGCGGCTTCGGCGGTATGGCAATCAACGCTGCCGCCGCTGACCCGCGAATCAAAGCAACAGTCACATCTACAATGTATGACATGAGCCGAGTGAATGCGAACGGTTATTTTGACGCGGAGAACACCGCTAAGGACAGAAACGAGAAACGTGCTGCCATCAGTGCTCAGCGTACTAAGGACTATGCGGCAGGCAGCTATCAGAGAACTCAGGGTCTGCCCGATAAACTTACCGGTGAAGAACCGAAATTTGTCAAAGACTACTTTGACTACTACAAGACTCCCAGAGGATTCCATCCGAGGAGCGTGAATTCCACTAAGGGCTGGAACACAACAATGCCGATTTCGTTTATAAACATGCCGCTTATGACATACGCGTCAGAAATCAAAACACCCGTGCTGATCATCCACGGAGAAAAAGCCCACTCTGTTTACTTCTCTAAAGACGCTTACGCACGCTTAAAAGGAGACAATAAAGAGCTCCTGATTATCCCGGGCGCAAGTCATGTTGATCTTTATGACAACAAAGCAGGTGTCATTCCCTGGAAGAAGATCGTAGAGTTCTACAAGAAAAACTTGTAATAATTCATTAGAGTTAGCTATTTTTATGCTGAGGTTAGGTAAAATCGCCTCAGCATTTTTTTGAAAGGCTCCTTATGTCGGAGCATCGATCCGCCTCTCTAGAACGAGACCGAGCTCGTTTTATCGGATCGGAAAGCACTGTGTCCGTGTATGTCGCTTAATGGCTTCACACGGAACATGCTTGGGCGTAATGCCTTAACCGTCTCCCGTGTGACTGCCGCACTTCGGATAATACCGGCCGCTTCGCTTAGCGTAGGCCGGAAGACGAATGATTCTTAATTTATAAACTTTCAGCGGGTTCGCGCCCGCTAATATTTTTATATCGATAATGTCCGAAGCAGAAAATTCATTTCATTTGAACCGAAGAAAAGACGCAGTTAAACCGGTTCGAAGGACCAATTCTATTTTTCCCCGCAGAAACTGTATGTGTTTGGTCGGAGTGGAGCGGCACAGCCATAAATGGCGATTCGTGGTCAATGAGCTGTGCGCAAATTACAACCACTTCCACGCAGCCAAAATGAAATGCGCGTCGTTCGAAACCTCCAAGAGTCGGTACCGGTTTCTCATGGAATTTTTCGGTTATGTCTGTCCTAAATTTCGCATTGACCCGAGAGACTTGAAAAGCAAACATGTTCAGGATTATTTCAGTTGGAAAATCCATGAGTTAGCCTCAGAAGGATGCGGCGAAGAAAATATCAAACTCAGAATCAAAAACCTTCGAAGCTTCCTAAGCTTTTTCTGTCGATGGATTGCAAAACCCGGTGTCGTTCCAAGTTATCAGGACCTCATAGCGCGCTCCGGTTATCGCCCGAAAGAACTCAAGATGCCTTCGTCACGAGCGAACGCGCTCAGCATTGATAAAGTCGAGCAGTCGATCGTCCGCGCTTTTCAGATCGACGTGCGCCTCGGCTTTCAGTTAAGCTTTATGGCATTCTTCGGACTGCGCCCGAAAGAGTCCGTCGGACTCGTACTCAGTAAATGTGTTGTGCTCGGAGGAGATCTCGCTTATCCGTACATAAAGATCCAGACCGCAAGCGGATCAAAAGGAGGGCGCCCTAGAAGAATTGAGGCTTCCAATCCTTCTCAGGTTAAATTCATCAATGTCATGATGAGTCTTGCCGAGGAAATGAACATTGATGCGCTTTGCTGGCCGGATATGACCATCCACCGGGCAGCCGCTCGACAGCAGAGGTTGATGAGTAAAGAGCTCGAGCTCAGCAAAGATTCCTTCGACGGCTCCGCCTACCAGTTTCGTCACAGCTTCGCCAACAGTTTTAGTGCCTTAATCTCTTCCGGTGAACCGTTAAGAGATCTCTCCGAGAATCTCGGACACGCTAGAGAAGAGATCGCGGCCGCATATCTGGGATCTTCCGGAAGAGCTGGAGAGGACAGTATTCCGGAACTTACCCGAGCACTCGCCCACTGTGAATTTGAACCCGAGTCATTCATGATTCGACTTTGCCGACTAATTATTGAGATTTCGTTCACGGATCTCCGATTGGCGCTTTCTTTGGCTCTTTGGGTGCTTAAAACCAGAGATGACGAAATTTACTGCCCGATTCAGCTGCTGAAAAACCGTCTGATCGGCGAGAATAAATCGCTCCTCAGCCCGGAAGAAATCCTGGATCAACTGTCCGAACATTCCGAGAAATCTACAGTACGTGAATTTATGATGCGTGCTCAGGGCTTTTTAAATTTGGATACAGTGGAACAAAGGGTTTTTACACCGCTGACGAATCGGATATTTTTCGGATGATGAAACATACCCATATTTGGAAGTTCAATGCCTTAAAAACCTAAAAAATTACTAAATATGCTACTAATTCGGGAAATCACTAATGAAACCTATGAAACCTGCTGATATTCAAGGTGTTAGAACGGCTGTTTTTACAAAAAAAGTCTAAAAAACAGTAAGTTGAACGCGTAAAAATTGGCGTGATTACTGGGTTTCACGTACAATGCTTAGTGTCGAAACTCTTCGAGATTATTGTGTTTACAAAGTTAGAAAGAAAGACGGTCAGACACATGATGCTGTCCGTTGCACTTATCGCATTAGGTTACATTGTCGCTGTAGTTGGAGCTGATAGTAATTCTGTTATCGTAGCCGGTCTTCTGATTATGCTTGTCGGCTGGTTCTTCCTCCTTCGTTCCGGTCATGGAACACTCCATCCAAAAAGCGCCTCCGTCGCAAAATTAAATAGATTAAAAGAAAGCGTCGAGTAAAAAGCCTACGCGGCCAAATTATCGCTAAACTGCTGAATGTTGTTGAACATCAGCAGTTTTTTCAATTATGAAGCTCACAGTCGTCGTCGATAATCTTTGCTGTAAATCCGGTCTTCTTGCGGAATGGGGGTACTGTGCACACCTTCAGAGCGAATCAGGTGAAATTCTTTTAGATACCGGCGGTCCGGGTCATGTTCTTGAACACAATCTCCGCTGCTTAAACCTTTCCGTGAGCGCGCTGAAGGCGATTGTTCTCTCGCACAGCCACTATGATCATGTATCCGGCATCCTGGATCTGGTATATCGAGCCAAGGAAGCCGTTGTTTATGCAGGAGACGGAATACAGACCGAACGCAGAGGCGATGCGGACGCAAAGAGAAGAAACGGCGGATTCGATATCCGTACACTGCCTAAACACTGTCTGGTAAAAGATTATGAAACGGTGCTTGCGGATGTGTATGCGTTTACGGTACCAAAAAACGAGCGAAATCCGCATTTTGTCTGCTGTCGTAATCTTTGGGAAGTTGACGGACAAGGTTCTATCGTTCCGGACGGTTTTGAGGACGACCTCTCGATGGCGGTCCTGACGGAAAACGGCTGGTCTCTTCTGCTCGGGTGCGCGCACGCGGGACTTCCAAATATTCTGGAGCGAGCAAAGACGCTCTTTGGAATTGAAGAGTTTGACACGATTGTCGGCGGTACGCATTTATGCAGCGTTTCGCCGGAACACTATGACGAATGGCTTGACAAACTGTCTCAGTATAAAGTCTGTCGCTGGCGTCCCAATCACTGCACGAGCTTTAAAGCGGCTTCGGCTCTTGCCGCTCGCTTTACTGACGTGGATTGGGCGGGCTGCGGAACTGTCCTTGAGCTCTAAATCGTATACATCACGGCAAAATAGTGTGTAATGCTGCCGCCGAGCACAAATAAGTGCCAAATTGCATGATGGTAGGGAAGTTTCTGCCAGTTGTAGAAAATTGTGCCGAAAGAATAGAGCAGACCTCCGGTAACGAGCAGCGCGATACCCTGTGTCGGAAGCGCCTCGATGACCGGTTTGAACGCCAGAAGCACCAGCCAGCCTTGGAATAGATACAAAAAAGTATTGAGTTTGTCGCTTTTTTTGATGAGCCACGGCTGGAAGGCTATCCCGAATATTGCGACCAGCCAATTGAGCGCGCAGATGGTGATGCCCAGCCAATCGGGCATCAGATTCAGCATAAACGGAGTATAGGTTCCGGCGATCAGCAGAAATATCGCGGAATGGTCCGCAATCTGCAGTTTTCGCTTTGCCTCGACGTTGGGAATCGCATGATAGAGCGTACTTGCGAGATAAAGCAGAATCAGCGAGGCGCCGAAAATAGAAAATGTTGTGATAGATAACGCGTTCCCGTGACGGGCGCTGTAGATCACAAGAAAAACCAATCCCACAATCGCGGCAACAAACGCTAAACCATGGGATACGGCATTGGCGATTTCCTCGCCGGTGCTGTAGAAACGCTCATTCGTACGCGTGAAGCCGGAATAGGTGATTTGCATTATTTTTAACGGTATTAGAAACCGTCCTCCCCATAGATTCTTCAATCAAATATAAAGAGATGCATGAACGAAATTCACCTCAAAAATCGTCAGTTTGTAACAAAGCAATTCTGTAGCATGAGAGGCGATAATCCGTGACAAATTTTCTAAAATCCGTGAAGTAAACAACCTCACATAGGAGATACTCAGTGAAAAACTTTACCCTATCATTCAACGCTCAGCATCGTCTCACTGCGGCGAAGCTTGCAGCCGCCGTGGCTCTTTTAATTGCCTGCTCAAAGATTTCTTTTTCAATCGGTCCTGTTCCCCTGACGATGCAGACGTTTGGTGTCGCGCTGATCGGTGCGGTTTTGGGTGCCAGACTGGGTTTCTCAGCAGTTCTGAGCTATTTACTGCTTGGCTTTGCCGGTTTACCGGTGTTTGCGACGCCCCTCTGCGGTCCGGCCGCTTTCTTCGGCCCGACGGCGGGTTACCTTGTCGTATTCCCGTTTGCAGCCGCTTTAGCCGGCTTCTTAGCGCAGCGCGGCTTTACCGGAAAGCGCTTCATTGCTTCTTTCTTTGCTCAGAGCGCCGTCAACATTCTGATTGTAGCAGGCGGTGCACTTTGGCTCTCCTTCACCATCGGTGCAGAGAAGGCGATTGCCGTTGGATTCCTTCCGTTCGTAATCGGCGCGTTCCTGAAGTCTATTTTAGGCGCTGCCGTCCTCTATGCGGGAACCCTTTTCTCCAAGAGAAAATAAGCTTTTTAATTAATTAAGCCGACCGGTCGTATCTTAGAATTCCCAATTCTTGTGAATTTCCAAGACAAATACGATCGGTTTATTTTTTAATTTTTATATAGGGTGATATTAATAGTTTTATTTCCGTTTATTTATTTACATACTGAATTTATGGAAGTTTAATAAAAAATAAATCTTAATTAAATTGATCATAATTTAATAAACAATATATATTCAGGTTTTTACCGATCTACTTAAGTCTGTAGTCGCTTTTTTAGGGATAGCTTAAATTTCGCTTAACGATTCAAGTTTAGTTAATTGAATCGACTCACCTCTACCACGGAGAACTACTTATGAAAGTTAAAACTATTCTTAGTTTTGCAGCGACTCTGCTTTGTGCAGCCGCGTTCAGCATGAGTGCTCAGGCCCAGCTCAAAAACAGCCCGATGCACGCTCAGCTTCCTGACAATGCTCAGACAAAAGACTGTCTGATGTGCCATCAGTCTTATGCGGCCGTCGCTCAGAAGACAGCTAAGATGGAACCCAATCCTCACAGCAACCACCGCGGTGAACAGAACTGCACCAACTGCCACAGCGTTAAAGGCAAACCTCATTTTGAATGCAATGATTGCCACAGTTTCAACATCAAAATGAAAGGAGAATAAGAAATGACTAAATTTTCTCGCCGTTCTTTCCTCGGCACAGCCGCTGCTGCTTCTGCCGCTGCTGTTTCCGCTCCCGCTATGGCAGCTTCCACTTCTGCCGGCAATCTTCCCGCCAAATGGGATGACACCGTTGACGTAGTCGTTCTCGGCTGCGGCGGTGCCGGTATGATGGCTGCCTGCCAGGCTCATGACGCCGGTGGTAAAGTCGCTATTTACGACGCAGGTCAGTCTCCTTTCCATACAGCTACAAACCTCTGCGGCGGCCTCTTCACAGCTTGGGGCTCTCGCATGCAGAACGCTGATCCGGAAGGCAAAAAAGACTCCTGGCAGCAGTTCGCTGAAGACATCATGGCTTATGGCAACTACATGAGCCTGAAAGAACCGGTTTACTGCTTTGCAAAACATTCCGGCAAAGCATTCGACTTCCTTGAAGACGCAGGTCTTGCCAAACATCATCTTGAACCGTATGCCGGCCATTCTCAGCTTCGCGCACACCGTCAGGACTCTTTCAAGGGCCGTGACTACATCGAAGTTCTGGTTAAACAGCTCGACAAACGCGGTCTGAAGATCAACCACGGCATGGGCGTCACCAAGTTCTACTTTGACCCGGCTACCAACACCGTTGTCGGCGTTCAGGTTGGCGAAGGCGACAAGGCCAAGAACGTTAAGGCGAACAAGGGCGTTATTATGGCAACCGGCGGTATCACCGGTACTCCTGAATCTCTTGACCGCTGGGTTCCGAGCGTTGCAGGCAAGGGCGTTGCTATCGGCGGACCGAAGAATGACGGTACAGCCATGATGGTTGCTGTTCGTGACGTCGGTGTTCCTCTGTCTCACATGCAGTACATCGCTTCCTACCCCTGCGGTATCGTTGTGAACGGCCGCAATGGCCCGTACTGCCGCTGGTGGTTCATCACCAATAACGGCGGTATCCTGGTTAACAAGAACGGTCAGCGCTTCATTACAGAAAAAGAAGGTATCTGCCATGTGACACCGCATCTGGCATTCCAGCCCGAAGGCTGCCACTATGTCCTTACCGACCAGGACGGTTGGGATCGTACACTGCAGAAGATCAAACTCGGTGCTCTGATTGGTCTGCCGAGCTGGCCTGCTGAAAGAGTTGAAGCCGAATTCAAAGCCGGCAAGAACCTCTGGAAGTGCGACACTATCGACGAACTCTGCCAGAAGTCCGGTGTCAATGCTGACGGTCTCAAGAAACAGCTTGACGTTTGGAACAAGGCTGTTGAAAGCAAGAACGATACACAGTTCGGCCGTACAGACCAGCAGTGGAAACTTGGCCGCGGTCCTTGGTACATGATTCGCATGGAGCCGTGGAACAACCTCTCCTGCGGCGGTGTTCGTGTTAACGAAGACATGCAGGTTCTCGGCTGGGATATGAAACCGGTCAACAACTTCTACGCTGCCGGTGAAACAGTTGCCGGTGTTCACGGCGCCTTCTACTGCGGCGGCAACGCCTGCGGTTTTGCACACACATCCGGTTGGGTTGCCGGCCAGAATGTGATGGGCAAGAAGATTGGCTAATTTGTAGTTCTGTGGTAAGCGGACGCTCCGATTGGGGCGTCCGACTAAGTTCCTCGCCTTAATCGGCGAGGTCTTTTTTTATATCAGCTTGTGATGCGCTAAATAAGCAGCTGTCGTTTCCTCGACGCAGCTGTGCCATTTCGGAAGAATCACTTCAAAAGTCTCCTGAAACGCTAAATTCTCGGGCTCCTCTGCCGGATGCGATGTTTGTAACTGCTGATACTGAACCTTGGCGAGAGGGCGGTCGGGAAGAATTTTTGAGAGCAATGCGCGAATGTACTCGATGACTTCCGACCTAAGCGGAGTGCCGTTGGCGCTGATCCTGCAGCTGCCGCACAGAGCCGGGTTGGAAAGCGCTTTAAGAGCGGCTTTTATCGACATTAAACTCAACAGGCGGCTGTCAATAAGGTCGACATAGTCGTCTTCTTTTACAACGACGCGTTTTCTATTAAGAAAGATCTCTATCCAGTCCGTCACAAAGTTTCTGTTATCCGGGCTGATAAGCAGCTGAGGCAGCTCAAACGTCAGGCAGTGACAATTCTCATTTAAAGGGAAAGGCGTTTTCGTGTCGTGCCAGCTCACGAGAAGAGAGTCAGTGTCCTGCAGGGCGTGAGATATTGCTTCATAAACAGATGTCGTGTACTTAACTTGTGCGCGTTTGGTTTCCGGCGCAAAGAAAACAACAGAAGGCTTTCTAACCGTCAGAAACGCAGCTAGAAGGGAGCTGTCCGAACGAGGAATATCCTGCTCGCTTATTAATAATAGGGAGCCGTTTTTACGAATCTCACCGCTGAGATAAGGTTCAAAAGGTTCAGCCTGTCCCAATAAAACAAACTGATAATTCGCATCCGTCATACAACTGTCGTATCGTTAGAGTCACTGACCCAATATCCTTCGTAGTCCGGAGGAACAAGGCCGGGAAGGTCCTGAATAAAATCGCAGAACCAGTTTACAAAGCGTTCAACTTCTATTCTGTTTCGATCCTTGCGGCTGAGATAGATCGGCTGCAGGGGCAGAGTCCAGTCTGAAAGAACCGGAACAACCTTGCCTTTCAACAGTTCTTTAATATAGAAGTACTTTGGGCAGTACAGGCCGATACCTTTTGAGGCAAGAACAATATTTTTAACCGCTCCCGGATGATTAAAGCGCACAACCGAGTGTTTATGCAGCGGAAAGCTCTCGCTTCCTTTGCGCAGAAAGAAATTCATTTCCCGGCCCTGGGAATAGTAGGAGAACGTGTGGTGCTCACGCAAATCGCGCGGACTGCGGATAGGGTATTTCTGGGCTGCTAAGTACTCCGGTGTCGCGACTAAAAGGTTCTCCAGTCCGCAGATCAGTTTGGAGTCTCGTGTAGAGATATTGACCTGGACCGGAGTGATCACAACATCAAAGTTTGAGAAAGAATCCGGCGAGATGAGCTCTAAGTATCCTAATGAGCGTAAAGAAAACGACACGGTGCTGTCCATATCGATATACTCGCCGAGCGCCTGCGAGATGATTTCCTCGCTGAAACCGATCGGTGCGACGATCGTGATATGTTTCTGTTCGTTGTGATGAACGTCCTGAAGGTCTTTGAAGACGGACGCTGCATCGAATACGACGCGCCGCATACGAGAGAAGGCCAGGGAACCTGCAGCAGTCAGCACTAAATGCTTGCCGCGGCGTTGGAAGAGGTCGGTGCCGAGTTCGCTTTCAAGTTTATTGAGACGTCTTGAAATAGAAGAGGGTTCAATACGCATTTCTTCGGCAACCTTAGCAATTGAGCCTTTGGCCACCACTTTGAAGAATAATCGCCAGGTGTCAAGATCGGAAACTGTACTCATAATTTTGTAAAAACATCATACTTACGGATGATTAGTGTTGCCAATTGTAAGTAACTCAATAGGCATGTAGAACAATTAGAAATCGTATAGTTAATTGTTTTTCGAAGTTATTTTAAGGATTAATTATTGAGTATAAATGTAAATTGCCTTTTTAGGCAATAATATATGACAAAATTTGTCATTGTTGAATGGAAATAATAGGCGCAGAATATACCCGTCAGTCAATCTTGGCTGACGGATATCTCCTGATTGGTTGTTAGATATGCGAAGAGAGAAAGCATATTGAACACTTAAGCCTTCTTCGGAAAGAGAGAGCCGAAGAAGGTTTTTTTTGTCCGCACGGATTCTACCCCAAATCCAGCCGTTTTTTTCTCCGCTGCTCGGCGTCAGATTTTTAAATTCATCTTCGACAAAGATATCCTCCGGATACACCGGTGCAATTTTTTTAATCCAAAAAACAAAATTAAAAAGGAAGCAGATTTTATCCTCCTGATGAAATCATCGAATGATCAGACTTTACATGATGTCAAAGAAAATACTCATAAAAGCACAATTCAAAAGTCAGAAAAATTAGCACTACAAGATTTTTTGGTTTCAAAAGAGGGAAGTGGGGCCTGAAACAGATTTAATTGATTGTATATTAATTAACAATCATCAATGTTTTATAGATATTAACATTAGAAGAGAAAGAATAAACAGATAAAAGAAAAATTAAAAATAGTTTAAATAATTATTTTCATTTTAATATTAAAACTATACAGATAATTTATTTAATCACTATTTATTTTAATTTGAATAAAGAATCAAAATAACTTAGTTAGCTTCTCTGAATATTTATTATGAATTTCTTATTATTTATGTATTTGAAATTTTTTAAACCCATTGTCACGATTTAAAATAAAACCTAAACGAAGCAGAAGAGTGAGCAGTTAAGACGATTGAGACAGCAAATAGCAGCCAGAAGATTATGACAGAAAGGCGGCTGAGGATATCACAAAATAGTTATTCACAACGCATTGTGAATTTGCATGGAATCTTTTTTTTCTTTCATATTCAGTTAGTTATATACATTCATCCAAGTATAAACACTTAAATCGACGATATAAATATGTCCAGATATATACTGTTATTTCAAACCGTTAGAATGTTTCTCAAGAATGAACTTTAAAATTTACTATTTTTGCTGACAGCGATTGTTAAGAAATTAAATTACATATATTCAGCTAGTTATAAGTTTCCTTTAAGTATTGAAATTTCATACAGCATCTCGTACTGTATAAATAACTGTATAAATAATTTGTACAGTAGCTTTTTGACAGTCTCTCTGGAAAAGGCTCTTGAAGTGTTGAATTTCTAAATCATTGACCGATGCCTTCAAAATAAAATTAGATAAATTTTGAAGACGTAAATTAAATAAATTTAAATTTAAATAAATAAGTTGATTCATAATGAATTTCTATTCTTATTATTATCAATTGATTTGTGTTCTCTACCCTATCGGAGCAGAGCTTGCCTCAATTTTCTTTCTATAGAATTAAAGCCTATATCGAAATTTGTTTTGTTTACTTCTGTATTGAAATTTGTTAGAAGTTTGTTTATTGATGTTTAACTTTTAGTTGTCTATTTTATAAATCTTGATTAATATTTTAATTAATACCTTTTTTAAATAAAAATAAGGCGGTTTGCGCTTTGACTGTGTCTCTATCGAGTCTCTTTTAAAATTTTTATCGGATGTCTAATGATTAGATAAATAACAGACTGATCAAATTGAATAATTTGGCGAAATTTGAATATCTCAAAATCGGGGTGATTTTACATGAGTTTTAAAAAATGAGTTCGTAAAAATTCTCTCCCGCCTTCATATATTCGTAATTTCCTTCGTATAAGATTTTTAAATGTTGTAATCATCGAAACAATTATTCATTCATCTCTGGAGAATTTGTTATGCAGCGTCGCAGTCTTATTAAAGGAGCCTTCGCAGGTTTCCTTGCCGTCTCTTCTTTATCACTTGCGGTCACGTCCTTTGCCGCCAATACCGTCACCCTCAAAGTTGGTGCTTCACCTTTGGTTTCCGGTGACGTCCTTAACTTTGTTAAGCCTGAATTGGCTAAAAAGGGTATCGACCTGAAGATCATTGAATTTACAGACTACATTCAGCCCAACTTAGCGCTGGCCGATAAAGAAATTGATGCAAACCTCTTTCAGCACAAACCGTTCATGGAAAAATTCTGCCAGGATAGAGGACTGAAACTGACTGCGCTGCCCGGCATCTATATCGCCCCGATCGCGCTTTACTCTAAAAAGATTAAAGACGTTAAAGAAATCAAAAAAGGCGATCGCCTCACAATCCCCAATGACCCGACAAACGGCGGACGCGCCCTTCAGCTTCTTGCAGGCGCTGGACTGCTTAAACTGAAACCCGGTGTCGGTCATATGGCCACTGTTGACGATATCGTTGAAAATCCGCTGAAGCTCAAAATCATTGAAGTGGAAGCCGCAACGCTGCCTAGAACACTCGACGACGTCAGAGCCGCCGTTATTAACCAGACCTACGCGCTGCCTGCGGGACTGAATCCGCTTAAAGATTCTCTGCTTCTGGAGCCTAAAGACTCTCCTTACGCCAATATGCTTGCGATCCGTACCGGAGATGAAAAGCGCCCCGAAATTGAAACCCTCGACGCTGCGCTCCATACACCTGAGGTGAAACAGTTTATTATCGAACGCTTCAAAGGTTCTTTAATTCCTTCTTTCTAAACGGCGAACTTAAATGAAAAAACGTAATTTCCTGCTCGCATGCGGCTTTTCTCTGATTTTCGGTCTGTCTGCGGCTCAGGCGGCTGAAACACTTAAAGTAGGCGCTACTCCTGTTCCGCACGCGGATATTCTTAACGTGGTGCAGCCTATGCTGGCAAAACAGGGCGTAGATCTGAAAATCGTGGAATTCTCTGACTATGTGCAGCCGAATCTTGCGCTCTCGGATAAAGACCTCGATGCGAATTTCTTCCAGCATCTTCCTTATCTGGAAACCTTTGCTAAAGACCGCGGTCTGAAATTAATCTCCGCAGGCTCCGTTCATATCGAACCGATGGGCGTTTACTCCAAAAAAGTAAAGAATCTTGCGGATCTTAAAAAACGTGCTTCTGTTGGTATTCCCAACGATCCGACCAACGGCGGAAGAGCCCTTCAGGTGCTTGCTAGCAATGGACTGATCAAGATGAAAGAGGGCGTAGGTGTTAACGGAACTCCGCTTGATATCGTTGACAATCCTAAGAATATCCGAATCGTAGAAGTTGAAGCGGCGACACTGCCTCGCGCCTTGGACGATTTGGATGCGGCGGTGATCAATTCCAATTTTGCGCTCGGCGCGAATTTAAATCCTTCTAAGGACGCGATCGCTATTGAATCCAAAGATTCTCCGTATGCGAACGTGATCGCTGTGCGCGCGGGAGATGAAAAGAGGCCGGCAATTGAAGCACTGATGAAGTCGTTGCATTCGCCGGAAGTTAAAAAGTTTATCGAAGATAAATATAACGGCGCTGTAGTGCCCGCTTTTTAACGAATTCCGCGGAATTCCCCGTGCGTAAGCGCGGGGATGGATAGCGGCCGGCCGAATGTTAATTCGGCCTTTGATTTTTTGATATATCTCCTAATAATGGCAGTCGTTGCTCCGTCTCCAACTCAAATCACACAGTAACTTTTTGTCCAAAAGCGTTTGCCCCAAAGCATCCTTCGAATCTGATTGAAGAATTCTTGACAAATTTTCAGAGATGATATGGTTTTTAGTTTACGTACCAGATTTGAAAAGCAAATTGTCGGAGGGTAAGAGATCAATAGATGAACATGATCTTCTTCTTGCGAGCACTCCAAAGGCCTGACTTGATCCCGTAGACACAAGTCAGCAAAAATTTCTTTGAGTCTTTCCAAGATCGTTGATGAAATAACTTTTCGTCTGTAAGCTACTACGAAGATCAAGTGAGCTTTGAGATTGATAACACAATGAGAACCGGTAGATAACTGCATATGATTCAAAAAGTCGAGCGACACGTTATTCGTAAAACAATGCTAACTGGCAAGCCTGCCACAAGCTTTGTTCATTGTCGCGCAAGCTCGGCAACTGCGCAGTCTATCTG
>NZ_WSRP01000030.1 GCF_009767915.1 Parasutterella muris | reverse complement strand
ATCCTTTTATTCCACTGAAATAAATGGATTTTTTGTGATTTTTAAATTTTTAGTTCTCTAGTTCTGCAATTTTTCAGAAGTACGAGGCCTTTGCGGTTTTTCCCTGCTGACAATTAACGGCTCCCAATGGAATTTTTATTGACGTATAGATTGACGTATAGCAATTCCAAAGGAAATTTTATTGACGTACAGCCGATAGACGCTGTCAATACCGAAAATAACCAGAAATCACAGAACAATCACATATAAACGCTCCTGCACAACAATTTCCATCGTTTTTACGACTTAATTTTCTTGAGAAAGTTCCTGTTTATATCTAAAAAATCATGGATAATTTTTGCTTGGAGACAACACATTATGTCCCTTTGACTCTTCCGAGTCCGCATAGAAATGATTTGTCCTGCCGCAGGGCGGGACCTCGAGGCTCAGCACCTCGCTCATGGGAACGAAACAAAATGATTGATTTACAGCACATCACGCAGGAATATAAAACCAGCGATGGAAAAGGCACGTTTTACGCCTGTAAAGACGTAAACGTCCATATCCGGCCTGGCGACATTTTCGGAATTATCGGCCGAAGCGGTGCCGGCAAAAGCACGCTTGTCCGCTGCATCAACCTTCTGAACCGCCCGACTCAGGGCAAAGTCATCGTTGACGGCAAAGACCTCACTCAGATGTCTGACGCGGAACTCAGAGCCGAACGCAGACAAATAGGCATGATCTTTCAGCACTTCAACCTGCTGTCCTCCCGCACGGTCTACGACAACGTCGCGCTGCCACTCGAACTCGTGAATACGCCGAAAGATAAAACCCGCGAAAAGGTCATGCCCCTGCTTGAACTGGTGGGCCTGACAGAACACGCGAATAAATATCCGTCTCAGCTCTCCGGCGGGCAAAAACAACGCGTCGGCATTGCGCGCGCCCTTTCCTCCGACCCGAAGATTCTCCTAAGCGACGAAGCAACTTCCGCGTTGGACCCGGAAACCACACAGGCCACTCTTCAGCTTTTGAAAAAAATTAATAAGGAACTCGGCCTTACCATCGTCATGATTACGCACGAAATGGACGTGGTGAAGCAAATCTGCAATCGCGTCGTTGTCATGAATAAGGGTGTGGTGGTTGAAGAAGGCGACGTCATCGACGTCTTCCGCGACCCCAAGAGCGAAGTCACTCAGGCGATGCTCGGCAGCGCGCTTGCCGCGCGATCGCTCCCGCAGCCGATGATCGCAAGAGTGAAAAAGCTGCTTCAGACGGAACGCCCCGACGGCCGCAAACTGCATCTCATGCGTCTGACCTTCGTCGGCAATTCGACTACCGACCCTGTTCTTTCAAAGGCCTGCAGCCTGTTTAACCTCGATTTCAACATCCTCCTCGGGCAGATCGACGAGATTCAAAATGAAAGTTACGGTACCTTGACGCTTGTCATAGAAGGCACTCCGGAAAACTTCAAACAAGCCGTCGACTACATTGCATCCAAGGGTGTACGCGTGGAGGAACTGACCAATGTCATCTAATATCATCAATCTTCTCTGGGAATCCTTTTTAGAAACCCTTCTGATGGTCGGTATCAGCGGCGGACTCGGCGCAGTCATCGGTATCCCGCTCGGGGTCTTCCTTTTTGTGACTTCTCCGAAAGGCATCATGCCGAAACCTTTCATGAATCGAGTGATCGGCACGATCGTTAACGCGATTCGCTCAACACCGTTCATCATTCTTCTTGTCGCGATTATCCCGTTTACCCGTTTGATCGTCGGCTCCTCCATCGGCACCGTCGCGGCGATCGTTCCGCTGACTATAGCGGCCGCTCCGTTGATCGCTCGTTTGGTAGAAACAAGCCTGCGTGAAGTCGATAAGGGCCTGGTTGAAGCGGCTCAGTCCATGGGCGCGACCAACGTCCAAATCATCACTAAGGTACTGCTTCCCGAAGCGATGCCCGGCATTCTCGCCGGCCTGACGATCGCGTTTGTTGCTCTGGTCGGAAGCTCCGCTATGGCCGGCGCCGTCGGCGGAGGCGGACTCGGCGATATGGGCATCCGCTACGGTTATCAGCGCTTCATGCCTGAAGTCATGGCCGCGGTTGTCATCATCCTCATTGTTTTCGTACAGAGTCTTCAGAGCTTTGGCGATTGGGCAGTGAGAAGAGCGTCGCACCGCTAACCCGGAAGTCATTAAGGCGGGCCTTATCGGCCCGTTTTCTTTTGTTTCAAAACGCCTGATAACCGTTCAGCATCATCGGTCCGGCTTTAAATACCTCGCCGCACAGAGCTCGCTTCATGAAACAAAATGTAAAATCTATATCTGATATTGAGAATCATTATTGTTTATGTTAAAGTGCACATATTGATAGTTACTTATCGATGTCTCCTTGGACATAGTTCATAGAGCAAATGGGGTGAAATTTCAAACGGCCGATAAAATCGGCCGTTTTTTTTAGTTTGCATTTTTATGTTTATAGTTATTGATAATCATTTTCATTTATGTTACAGTGTCATCACGTTGATAGTTCTTCTGTCGATATCTCCAAGGTCTAACCTTGAAAAATGGGGTGAAATTTTTGAAGCGGCTCAGTCTCTGGGCCGCTTTTTTTTCGCCATAAAAAAGGTGTCCTTAGGGACACCTCTTTGCGATGAGAATCGCTTAATTATTTGCCGTTAAGACGACGCAGACATCCGGTGAAGATATCAAACGCGGTTTCCAGTCCCTTTTCATCAAAATCAAACTCACGCTGATGATGCGCTGCCGTGCGGTCCGCTCCGATAACAAAGAACTCCGTCTTTCCGCCAACCGCTCTGACACGTGCGGCAAGCATCGTAAAGTCCTCCGAACAGCCGAGTTTTTTGTGATCAATCACTTTGCGGCAGCTCGGCACCTTTTCGGAAACCTCTTTGACGAGATCCGCAAGTTCCGGATCATTGAGCAGCTCCCCTGCCTCGCCGACTTTCTCAACCTCGTATTCAACGTCATAAGCAAGCGCGGTTCCCTTAACAATGCGGTTCGCCTGATCAACCATGAAATCGTTGATCTCTGCGGTTTCGCCTCTGACTTCCAGCTGAATGGAAGCATGTACCGGAATCACATTTCGACATTCACCCGCCTGCATGAGTCCCACGTTAATGCATCCTAAACCGTTGCCGTGACGCGCCATGCCTAAAAGTTCGGAAACAATGGTGCAGGCGCATGCCAGCGCGTTGCGGCCAAGCTGAGGACTCATGGTTGGATGAGCGGGCTTGCCTTTAAGACGAACATCGAGCTTTGTCGTGCAGAGAACTCCGCCCGGATAGATGCAGACTTCTCCTGTCTTGCACATCATAGCTAAATGCGCACCAAGCAGATAGTTCACATCGTCAAGCAGACCGGATGCGGCCTGAGCGGCGCCGCCTCGTACGCCCTCTTCGGCCGGCTGGAAAATCAGTTTAATCCGGCCGTTTAATTCGTCCTTATGGTCCATGATCCACTGCGCAACAGAGAGTCCGACCGCAGTGTGTCCGTCATGTCCGCAGGAATGCATCGCGCCTTCGTGCTGAGACCTGAAGCCTTCCAAATTCGGCAGATGATCTTTTCTGTCGGTTTCTTCAACTCCCACGCAGTCAATATCAAAACGAAGCGCGGTTACCGGGCCCGGTCTTCCGGTATCAAATTCCGCGACGCAGCCGGTATAACCTTCCATCCGCTCAATCAGCGCCTTGTCTACGCCTTCGGAAAGCGCTCTTTCAATACTCTTCTGCACGAATTCCTCAGAGCGGCCCATTACCGCTTCTTCAGAAATCTGCTGTCTGCCGACATAAAGCTTCCAGCCAAGAGGCTCAAGATTCTCAATGATCTTTGCCGTCGTGCAGAATTCGCCCCATCCGAGCTCCGGGATCTTATGAAGCGCCCTTCTCAGACAAACCGCTTTCTCAACATAGTTCATGTTCTGCTCCTTACTTGTTAAACCATTGCCAGCGCAACAAAGATGACCGAAACCACCATCGGAAGCGCAAGACGTTTACTCAGTTCAATCGGATTAGTAACGCCGGTCAGACCGCAGATCACGATCGCAACACCGGAGATCGGGCTCATCGTGCGGCCGAGCGCGCCGGCTAACGCAGCCATTGTTCCGAGTGTCGGGATCTGCATGCCGAAGCTTTCCGCATGCGGCGTGACAGCCTCATTGAAAGCGAACGCCGCCGCGTCTCCGGAACCCATAATCACGCCCATGACGAACGGGCCGATAGAGCCGCCCCAGCGCGCGATTTCGTTGGACTCGCGGAGCATATCGATAAAGACGGAAATAAGACCGGAGGACTTAAGGCCGGCAGCAAAAACACCCGCAGCGATAATGATGCCGAGCACTTCGCCGTAGCCGTTGCCCATGCCCGCGAAAAATCGTTTGGAGAGTTGCTGGGGATCGGCAAGAGAAACCAAAAGCGTATAAAGAACACCGACCAGCATGGCCTGCGCAACGCCCATCTTGATGAGCGGAACCCACATATTGCCGACAACCAGAATGACAACCGGGACGATCGGCGCAAGAGCCTTAAGAGGATTGACGCTGACCACGTCGCCCTGGGCGATTTCTGTTTCAACCTGACTTCCGGAACCGGGTTTGTAGTCGCCAAGCAGCAGACACATAACCGTGATGCCGACCGCCGCAATAGCACCGCAAATCAATGTGTAGTTCATGTGCACGGCAATCGTCTGAAGAACGTCAAGATTGGCCATTTTGGCGACATAGGCGTTATGAGATAAGCCCGGAGACAGCATGGATCCGAATGTTCCGCCGAGAATTGCTGCGGCGGTTCCCTGAGGACTGACGCCCGCTTTGCGCAGAAGCGGAATCATGGTCGGACCGACCGCGGCCGCGCAGCCCGCGGCTGACGGAATCGCGATACAAATAAAGTATGTGATCGCAGTCGTGCAGGGAATCAAAAACCAGCCGAGCTTACTCAGAGGAGCCGCCAGAAGTTTCACCAAATGCACATCGCATTTGGTCATCTGAACAACATAAGCAAAACCCATCGCCGAACAGATTGCCATAATGAGACCGCCGTTGGTCATCGATTTGGCAAAGGCGTTAAGTGCCTGCATCGGCTCCAGCGCCAAACAAGTCATCAGCAGACCGGCCGCAATCAGTACCAGCCGTGTCTCATACCGTTTAACAAGTGCCGCTACAGTCAAAATAACAATGACTACCGCAGCCCAGCAAGTCCAGGTCATAGATTTCTCCTTGAGGTGATTTTTATAGTTTTATTCTCATCCTCAACCATCGTTACGGTAAGATATTTAAACAGGACATTGTTTTGTTTATAACGAAACACCATGAGATTCTTAGATAAAGCCGAACTTCTTGAAACCTTCGAGCGCACCGCGGTTTTAGGCGGTTACCGAAAGGCGGCGGAAGAACTTCAAATTTCAAAAGCAACGGTCTCAAGACGCATTGCCGCGCTTGAGAGCATGCTCGGCACAAAGCTTTTTGTTCGAAGCTCGGTCGGAACGGTTTTATCGCCTTCCGGCATCTCGCTTCTTGAGAAAACCTCCGCTCTGCTTTCCCGGTTTCAAAAGCTCTCAGCCGCTCCGGATGAGGAGAGTCCCCGTCTAAGGGGAACGATTCGGGTCTCCGCCCCCTGCGCGATCGGAAACGGACTTCTGATTCCGTGGCTCACCCAATTTCGAAGAATCAACCCGGAAGTCTCTCTGGATCTGACGCTGACGCTTGGGCCGATGCACATCATTCCGCCCGAGTGCGATGTCCGCATCAACCACGGCCTTTATCCCTGCTCGAACGCCCGAATCCTCAAACTAGGAGACATGAGAAGGATGATGGTCGCCTCAGTCAGCTATCTCTCCAAATACGGCTATCCCAAAAGTCCGAAAGATCTGGAACGACATGAACTTCTCGGAGGCAACGACCTCTGCGGCGGCTCTCCTCTGGTTCTTCTAAAGGGTAATGAACGAGCGATCATTCCATACCGCCCAAGACTGAAGCTGAAGGACCATACCGCCGCAAGGACAGCTGCTCTTTGCGGCGCGGGAATCTCCGTACACGCCTTCCGCTATGACACGCTTGATCTCGTCAGAAGAGGACTGCTCATTCATGTACTGCCCGAGTGGGAACCGTCTTCTTCTCCCGTGAGCCTGCTTCTTCCGACCAAGAAGGAAGCTTCAGCGGTCACAATCGCGCTCTGTCATTTCATCGTGGAAAAATGGCAGTCCAATCCAAATCTAACGTTCTCAACAACAGACTGATATGAAAAAAGCCACTCTGCTGCAATGGAAATACTTCGTCTGCTCGGTTGAAAAAGGAAGCATGCTCGCGGCGGCCTCTATCCTCGAAACAGATGTGACACAGGTCGGAAAAGAAATCCGAGCGCTCGAGCACGTTCTGGGCGAACCCCTTTTAGAACGCTCTCCCAGCGGTGTGCGCCCGACCTGGCTTGGAGAAAGAAAATACGTGGAGGCAAAAGCGCTTCTTTCGGATTTTGACGAACTGCTTTCTCAACGGAGCGGCGAAGGAGCCGCGTCTCCTGCTATCCGAATTGCAATTCCGACAACGCTCTCGGGACTTGTTCTTCGACGTCTGGCCGAATTCGAAAAAGGAAGCACGGCTTCCCGGCTTCGCGTCGAACTCGAAACTTATATGCGCATCAGCGACATTGAACTCGAAAGCTTCGATCTGATTTTCTGTATCGACGATCTGCCCAATGTTCACTTCGTCGCTTATGAAGCCGCCGAAATTCAGTACGGTATTTTTGCGTCTCCGAAGTTCATCTCCGTGCGCGGCGCTCTAACCGAACCGGAGGCTCTGGAAACGCTTCCCCTGATCCACGGCAGTAAAAGCTCGCAGATTCTGCTTCAGAGCACTGGAGAAAGTATCGGTCTTCGAATCGAACCCCAGATCCTGGTGAATTCGCTTCAGGCCATGATCAGTTCAGCCGCCGAAGGACTTGGCGTCGCTGTCGGCATTCCGCTCTGGGCAGCCGCCGAGTTCGTCCAGCAGAAAAAGTTGGTTCGTATGCTTCCCGATTGGAAAATGCCAAGCTCAAAAGTATGGATTCTGAGACATCCTGGCAAACAGGACAGCCAACTGGAAAAACTTATTCCGTTTCTCAAGGATATTTGGAGCATAAAACCGGAATTAGCCCGCCTGCGCTAACCTTCCGCTGTGCTTTCGAGCCAGGGAGCGGCGGACTAAACGTTTCTTCGTACTTCCTTCCGTTTCCTCCGCTTTAAAAATCCGTTACAATCCTCTGCACGTCATTTGCGGGTGTAGCTCAATGGTAGAGCAGAAGCTTCCCAAGCTTACGACGGGGGTTCGATTCCCCTCACCCGCTCCAGTCTCTTGCGCATCCTCCTTTAAATTTCTGCTTTTGAGCACAAATTGTGTTTCCAAAGGCGTTCCGACCGTAATTAATTTCAAATATTGCCTAAAATTGGAGCGCAGTTATTTTTAGCATCCGAATATGAAAACACCGCTGACGCCTGAACAAATCGAAGAATTAAAGAAAAAACATATCCGCAGTTTCTGTATGAGACGCGGACATATCAGCAGCGCACAGGAAAAAGCTCTAGAAGAACTCCTGCCGCTCTACCAAATTCAGTACGATCCGAATACCAAGCTGTCCTCTAAAGAGATTTTCGGCAACGACAATCCTGTTGTTCTTGAAATCGGCTGCGGTATGGGCGAAACGACCGCCGCAATCGCCCAGGCGCACCCGGAAATCAACTTCATCGGCTGCGAAGTTTTTGCCGCCGGAGTCGGCGCGCTCTCCAAACGCATCCGCGACATGGACCTCAAGAACATCCGTATCTTCCGACACGACGCGGTTGAAGTCGTCAGAGACATGATTGAAGACAACACGCTCGCAGGCGTGCATATCTTCTTCCCGGATCCCTGGCGCAAGGCTCGTCACCACAAGCGCAGACTCATCAACGATGCGTTCATGAAACTGCTTGTTCCCAAAATTAAGACGGGCGGTTACTTCCACAGCGCCACCGACTGGGAAAATTATGCCGAACAGATGCTGGAGGTTTTGAGCCGCACTGAAGGACTCAAAAACCTGCACGAGGGCGCTGCGCCGGAACCCAAGAATCCGCTGATCGACCGTCCGACAACCAAATTCAATGAGCGCGGAAATCGCCTCGGACACGGCTGCTGGGACTTCGTGTTCATCAAACAGTAAAGAAAAATGCTCTCCTGCGCCTCTCTGCTCTGCATATTTGCGGGCGGCGCGCTCGGCGCAGGCTGCCGAGCGCTCGCCTACATGCTGATCAAAACGCCGAAAAACGGATTTGCGACCGCCACTCTGACGGTCAACATCATCGGATGTCTGCTGCTTGGATGGATTCTTGCTCATGCAGAAGATCTGCCGCAAAATCATTTAGCGGCGCTTCAGGCCGGATTTTGCGCAAGTTTGACGACTTTCTCCACCTTCGCGGTCGATCTTGCGAAAGCGATCCTCAAAGGTAATTGGAAAATCGCTTCAGCCGAGACGCTCCTTAACGCAGCGCTTTGCCCTGCGGCTGTATTTATCGGATTGTGGGCAGGCGCGTTATGAAGCTGCGTGTTTTAACTTTATTGACAGCGGCCCTGTTCGGCGCGCTCGGTGCCGCGCTTCGGGTTTTTACAGAAAACGATCTGCTCTCAGACTTTTCTTCCGAAGCCGCGCTCATCCTCATCAATGTGGTCGGATCTGCCTGCCTCGGCGCCATTACAGTCTATTGCGAAGAAAGACCTGCCTCTTGTCTGAACTTTTTGCTGAATAAAGGCGTCGGCACCGGACTGCTCGGTTCCTTTACAACGTTTTCCGCCTTATCACTGCTCTGCCTGAATCACGACTTCGTTTCAGGCACCTGCTATATGGCGCTGAGCATCACACTCGGAGCAGCTGCCGCTCTTGCCGCAATGCGGCTCTCAAAGCGGCTGCTGCAGAACACCTACCACTGAACCAGCCCGGTCCACCAAGTCAGAAGAATGACACCGCCAAAGAGGATTCGGTACCAACCGAACGCGGAGAAATCATGTTTGGCAACGTAGTGCAGAAGCCAACGGACCACGGCAAGTGCCGAGAAAAAAGACACAACAAAACCGACGCCAATCGTCGGCAGGCTCTGAGCGGTTAATAATTCACGAGACTCCCAAAGCTCATAAACCGTCGCGCCGAAGATCGTCGGAATCGCGAGGAAGAAGGAAAACTCGGTCGCAGCTGTCCTGGACAGACCGATCACAAGACCACCGATAATTGTGGCTCCGGAACGACTGGTACCCGGGATCATGGCTAAGCACTGTAAGAAACCGACCTTCAAGGCGTCTCTCCAGCTCATGTCATCCATTGAAGCGACGCGCGGACGATACGATTTCTTATCCTGATAGCGCTCAACAATCAAAATGATGACGCCGCCAATCACAAGAGCCGCGGCAACGGAAACCGGATTGAAGAGCCAGGCTTTGATGTACTTAGCAACCAAAACCCCGATTACAGCCGCAGGCAGGAACGCAATAACCGTATTGGCGGCAAGCCTCTGCTGCACTTTTTCGGAAAAGAGACCGAGACAAATGTCGATCAGACGACGGCGATAATGCCAGCACACCGCAAATATAGCGCCTGCCTGAATAGCGATATAAAAAGTATCGGCCTCCGCTCCGGTGTAATCCAGAAGACTGCCTGCGACAATCAAGTGTCCGGTAGATGAAACAGGAAGAAACTCGGTAAGACCTTCCACAACGCCGAGAATCACGGCCTTAAGATAAAGAATCCAGTCCATTGCTGCAAAGCCTTTAATCAGTGCTTATTGAAGTGTTTTTCAAGAATCGGCCGAATCGCCTTCTTCTGCTCATCGGTGAGAGAACCGAAGAACTCATCGCCAAGATGAGCGCAGTAGTTTCGTTCCGTAATTGAACCCATGCCGCAGCGATATACCTCAAAGAGCGTGCGAGAATTCAGGGTCTTTTCCGGAATTTTCAAAGCAGTCAGGTCCTGCTTAAATTCGACAAACCCTGCCTGATCAATCTTCAGCTGCGCTTCTTCGTTTTCCGCACTCTGCTGAAAACGCATGAAGGCGCCCACGGCAACAACGAGAATAAATGCAAAAGCGACCCATGGGGATCGGCTGCGGGAAAAGATAAGCATGGAAAAACACGGCTAATTAATACAGGCCGCTATGATAACAGCGCTCATCGCGTCCTTGAGACAAGAAACGTCACAAAGAGTACGTTATCTGATCCGGAAAGCCGCCTTCGGACGCGAACGAAGCTCCGCATAAATAAACAGGACAATGCCGCTCCAAATGAAACACAGCGGAATCAGCCTGCTTTCGTCAAACGGTTCATTAAAGAAAACCAGGCCGACTAAAAGCGTCAGAATCGGATTTAAGTACTGAGTAAACCCGAGGATCGACATCGGCAGATAATTGGCGGCCGCCGAAAATAAGATCATGGGGACTGATGTGACAAGACCGACACTGATCAAAAGCCAGGTGATCTGCGTTCCGCCCGCAATAAAAGCGCCCTGACCTGTCGTCCATAGGTAGTACAAATATGCGCACGCAAACGGAAGCATGAGAGAAGCTTCCAATAAATTGCTGACCCACGGATCGATACCGAGACGCTTTTTAAATACACCATAAAGCGCCCACGTGGAAGAGACGCCAAGAGCGATCCAGGGAATGCGTCCGAACGTGTAAATCATAAGGAGCACTCCGATCGCAGGCAGAATTACGCTGACCCATTTAAGTCGGGAAAGCGTCTCGCGGAAAAAGATGACGCCGAGTACTACGGAAATCAGGGGCGTAAGAAACATACCGATGCCGAGCTCCACCACCTGATTAATGCTGACGGAATAGACATTGATCCACCAGTTCACCGCAGCCAGAACCGCAGCCATAAAGAGGTTAAAGAGCTGAATCTTGCTGCGGACAACTCCTCTAACCGTACTTTTAATCACTTCCAAACGGCCGAGCAGAAGCAAAAGCGCAGAAATAATTAAAAGCGACCAAAGAACGCGGTGTCCGATGACTTCCCAGCCTCGGACATGTCCGAAGAGCGCCCAGTACAGAGGCATGAAGCCCCAGCATAGATAAGCGCCGAACGATGCGGCAAGACCTTTTACCTGATTATTCATATGGGTCGCAGACTGTGGTGGATTTGAAGCTGTGCTTAGTCTAACAACCTAACGTTCGCTTAAACGTTTTTCTCTTCGGACAAGAGCCGCTCAGGCTGCAGGCCTTTGATCAGATCCGCTTCAATCGGAGCGGGTTCACCGAACATTTCAGCTTCAATCAGACGGGCTCCGATCTCGCAAAAGACGGATCCGCGTGAACCCATCGCGCAGCTCATATACAAATCTTCCGCATGCGGAACTTTTCCGATCACCGGTCTGCGGTCTGAGGCGACACAGCGAAAGCCTTCGTAAAAGCCCAGCCCCTGCGCCTTCGGTATCTGTGGGAACAGCCCCTGCATATGAGAAAGGTTTTTGGAATGCGCCTGAGCCGCCTCAAGCTGCTTATCCGCGCTTTCATAGGTCGCCCCGATGCCGCACCATCCGTCCGGCGCATGAATTAGGTAACCGGGACCGGTGACAGCGCCTTCAAATCCGGCTGTCGCCTCGGGGCTAAGAAGTGTGAGTCTTCCTTTCCACTGATCAAGAGAAATCGGAAGACCCGACAAACGGGCAGAATCATGAGCCGCGCATAAAACCGCACTTTCCGCTGAAGCAATCGGTGCGCCAAAAGTGTCAAAGGCGGTCCACAGACCGTTTTGACGCTCTAAACGATCAACACGCATATTTAAGATCACCGGAGTTCTGAGGCGATTTACGCGCTCACGCACCCAGGTTGCGATCGACACAATACCGGCTCCGCCATGCATCAGTCCGCCGAAGCGCGGCTGATAACCGAGCCGCTCAAGGACTTCTTCCGTATCCGCTAAACGCAGAAAAGTTCTCGGAAAATGAAACGGTTTGCCGCGCTCGAACCAATGCTGCCAGCGCGCAAGCTCTTCTACGTCACGCGCCATCTGAAAGAGTCCGTTCAGTTCGCTGTAGCCAGGATAGCGTTTTAACGTGTCCTGAAGCATAAACAGCCCGCTGCGGGACAGTCTGAACAAAAAGTTATCGTCTGCCGAAGGCTGCGCGTGCGCCACACCCCAGCGGATCGCAGATGCGCCGCCCGCGGGCACGAAAGACGTATCGATAATCGTGACATTCAATCCGCGCGCATGCAGCCGTTCAGCGGCGGCAGCGCCCGCAAGTCCGGCACCAATCACCAGAACAGAGCGCGGTACACGCTTCGGACGATCAAAGGGCAGTGCCGCTCGGCGATACGAAAAACGCGGCGCATACCTCCCTACCGTCATCTGCGACTTATGTCCGAATCCGACCGTCTTTTGAACATCAAAACCGGACTCCATAAAGCTTCGACGTACGTCGGAAGCGACGCACCAGGTAGACAGCACTGAACCCTCTCTCGCATGAGCGGCAAGAGACTTCAAAAGCTTCGGCTGCCACATGGCAGGATTCTTTTTGGGAGAGAAACCATCCGGGAAAAACGCATCAAAACTGCAGGCAAGCTGCTTTGCGGCCTGAAGCGCTTCAGAAAAATACAGCGTCAGAACAACTTTGCCTTCGTCAAAGAAAATCTGATGCACGCCGGGCGTGAGTACGGGCCATTTTTCTGCAAGCTCCTTGGCTTCCGTCTTAAGTTCGACAGAGCAGTAGCGCTCTAAATCCTGCGCGGAAAGCGGAAAGCCTTCAATCGCTGTGTAGAGCAGTCTTTCGCATCGCTGAGGGTCTTCTCTCCAAGCTCTTAATACGGTAAGAAAATTCGTGCCCAGGCCAAAACCGTTTTCCAATATGACGAACTGATCCTTGCCCTGCCAACGCTCGGGAAGACCGCACCCGCCCAAAAAAACAAAACGGGCCTGCTGATAGGCACCGTCTCTTGAAGCATAAATATCCGAGAACTCGGGGCTGTACGGACAGCCCCGATTATCTCTCTGAATTTTCCCTGAGGAAATCATCAGCTCTTTAAGGGTTTAAAGCGCAGACGATGCGGTATCGCGTCATCACCAAGACGACGCTTCTTGTCTTCTTCATACTCGGTGTAGTTGCCGGCGAAGAATTCAACCTTAGAGTCTCCTTCAAACGCGAGAATGTGCGTAGCGATTCGGTCAAGGAACCAGCGGTCATGAGAAATAACCATCGCGCAGCCCGCAAATTCCAGCAGAGCTTCTTCCAGCGCACGCAGTGTTTCCACGTCCAGGTCGTTTGACGGTTCGTCAAGCAGAAGCACATTGCCGCCCGCAAGAAGTGTCTTGGCCATATGCAGTCTTCCGCGCTCGCCGCCCGAAAGCGTACCGACAATCTTCTGCTGATCGCCGCCCTTGAAGTTAAAGCGGCCGAGATAGGCGCGGCTCGGCATTTCAAACTTGCCGACCTTCAGAATATCCAGTCCGTCGGATACCGCTTCCCAAACCGTCTTATCGTTCGGCAGGGATTCACGCGTCTGAGAAACTGCGCTGATCTTAACGGTCGGTCCGATATCAATTTCACCGGAATCCGGCTTTTCCTGTCCGAGAATCATCTTGAAGAGCGTGGACTTACCGGCACCGTTCGGGCCGATCACGCCGACAATCGCTCCGGGCGGAATCGTAAAGCTCAGATCGTCAATCAGGAGACGATCGCCAAAGCCCTTGGAAACATGCTTGAACTCAATAACTTTATCGCCGAGGCGGTCTGCCACCGGAATAAAGATTTCATTGGTTTCATTGCGTCTCTGATATTCGTAGCTCGACATCTCTTCAAAGCGATTCAGACGAGCTTTGCTCTTTGCCTGACGGCCCTTGGCGTTCTGACGGACCCATTCCAATTCGTGCTTCATCGCCTTGATGCGGGCGTCTTCCTTGCGCTGTTCAAGTTCTAGGCGCTGTTCCTTCTGATCAAGCCAGGAAGAGTAATTGCCTTTCCAAGGAATACCGTGACCGCGGTCCAGTTCAAGAATCCACTCTGCGGCGTTATCAAGGAAGTAGCGGTCGTGCGTGACAGCGACCACCGTTCCCGGGAAGTGTTGCAGGAACTGCTCGAGCCAATCCACGCTTTCCGCGTCTAAATGGTTCGTCGGCTCATCAAGAAGCAGCATGTCGGGCTTGGACAGAAGCAGACGGCAGAGCGCGACACGGCGCTTTTCACCGCCGGAGAGGTTTCCGATCTTTGCGTCCCAGGGCGGAAGACGAAGCGCGTCGGCGGCGATTTCCATCTGGGTTTCCGCATTTGTGCCGGCAGAAGCGATAATGGCTTCCAAACGGGCCTGCTCAGCGGCTAGCGCGTCAAAATCCGCATCCGGTTCTGCATAAGCGTCGTAAATCTTGTTGAGTTTTTCCTGAGCGGAAAATACGTCGCCAAGACCCTCTTCAACCGTCTCACGGACGGTTTTCTCCGGATCCAGTACCGGCTCCTGCGGGAGATATCCGATATTGAGACCCGGCATCGGGATGGCTTCGCCTTCGATCTCCGTGTCCACGCCTGCCATAATTTTCAGCAGAGTGGATTTACCCGCGCCGTTCAGACCGAGCACGCCGATCTTGGCTCCGGGGAAAAAAGACAGAGAAATGTCTTTCAGAATCTCTCGTTTGGGCGGAACAATCTTTCCGACCCTGTTCATGGTGTAAACAAACTGTGCCATATCTAAAAAGTTAATTGTGTAATTCGTGATTAGTCGTCAATCGGCTTGCCGTGCTTGGCATGGCGTTTTTTGACGCCCATGTATCCCTTGAGGACCCAAAGTTTGCGAAGCTTTGAAATTCGCTCGTTTTCCTTTTCTCGAAACTCGCCCATCTCTTTGGGCAGATATTTCTTCCATTTTTTGTACACGCCGCCCATATCCATGTCTTCCATGAATGAACGGAGTTTTTTAGGCAGGCCGTTGGTGTGCACACTCGCCTGAAAATCGATCAGAGCGGGTTTCCCGTCGGGCGTCATGACCCAATTGCTCGTTCCGCGGGTATCGAGGTGTACCAAATCCCGCTGATGAATCGCATTGATAATCGCTTCGCACTGCTCAAGATATTCAGCAGTGACTTCTTCTTCCGGCACGCGGGCAAGCACTCTTCCGGGGATGTACTGTACCGCAAGCGTGTAGTCGTCCAGCATAAAAGCTTTGTTGGGAACGCCTTCCAAACCCGCCAGCTTTTTGATCGCCTTGAGCTCTCGCCACAGGACCAGCTTGGCAAAGCTGTTTTTGACCAGCCAGTGCCGATTAGAAAAATCTTTGATTGTCCAGCGCTCTCCGTTGACCTCTGCAACAGAAACGCAGGCGTTTCCCCAACGGCCGTCTCTTAAAAGCTTTACGTCGGCTTTTTTAAGATCCTCACGGGTAAACGGTAAGTTTTTCTTGCTTGACATTCGTATCCAATTAATTCAAAAGAGCAAGCTCGACAGCCTGCTCCTTTTGATTTATGCGGTTTCTTCGTTATCTTCTTCACTCTTCGGTTTACCGAAGATGGCACACAGCCATATACCGACTTGGTAAAGAATCACCAGCGGCAGCGCCAGAAGCATCTGCGACAGAACATCCGGCGGCGTGAAAATCGCGGCGATAACAAACGCGCCGACCACCATATAGGGGCGAGCCTTCTTGAGCTTATCAATCGAAGTGATGCCCATACGATTGAGCACAACCACCACAATCGGAACCTCAAAGGTAACGCCGAAAGCCAGGAACAGCGCTAAAACGAAACTGAAATAAGAATCAATATCCGGCGCGAAGTTCACCGAGTTCGGAGAGAAGCCAGCGATGAACTGGAAGACCATACGGAAAACAATGAAATAGCAATAAGCCATTCCAAGGAAGAACATGACCAGGCTCGAAATAATAATCGGCGCGGCAAGTTTCTTTTCTTTTCTGTAAAGCCCCGGCGCCACAAATCCCCACAGTTGCCAAAGCACGTAGGGAAGCGCGATAACAAAGGCGACGAAAAGCGTGACCTTCAGCGGGACCATGAACGGCGCAATAACGCCCGTTGCCAGAAGTTTGGCGCCCTGAGGCAGCGCGACCATGAGCGGTTTGCTCAAATAGTCAAAAATCTGCTTCATAAAGGGCGACAGACATGCGAAAACCAGCAGAATAGCAATCGCCATGCGCACTAGGCGGGAACGAAGTTCTACCAAATGGGCGACAAGTGTCTGCTCTTTGTCGTCCTCCGGACCGTCCGGCAGTTCAGCTAAATCCTTATCACTCATGACGAAATGCGAGTTCTATTAGTGTGGCTGTTCGGAGCGAAACGTCCGGCCGTATGAATTCTGGGGTTAAGACGCGGATGAGTCCTGCGGCGCGGTTCTGATTCAACACGGGAATAACCGCGTCTGACACGCTGAGCCGGAGCAAAAGACGCACGAGCGGAAATTTGTTTCTTCAGATCCGCAAGCTCGCGTCTCAGTTCGGCAAGCGCATCTTCCGACGGCTGAGCGGCGGCCACGGGCTGGATATCTTCCGCCTTCGGCGCAGGACCCTGCAGCTCCTGAGGCACGGCCTGAGTCTGCTCGATTCCGGTTTCATGCCAATTGAACGCGCTCTCAAGCGAAGAAGTATCGATCTGACGATCCAGATCGCCCCAATCTCCGACTTCTGCAGGCTTTACAGCCTCTTCGGGCTTCTGCTCAATAATGTTTTCCATCGAGAGTTCTGCCTTGGGAGACGTGGAGTCCATCCAGCTGTCTTTAATGTCTTTGGTTGCGGAATCCACCTGCGACTTAAGATCCTGACCTGCATTGTTCACAGAGTCGGATACTTCTTTGACCTGCTTTTCAATCTGATCTGTCGTGTTCTTCAGATTAGATTGAAGATCTGCCGCCATCTTGCGGGCGTCTTCCTGAATTTTTTTCAGCTCGGAAAGCTCGACCTCTTTATCGATGTCGTTCTTTACCTGTGAAACAAAACGCTGAGCACGCCCCATCAGTGTGCCAGCGGTTTTTGCTACCTGAGGAAGCTTATCGGGACCGAGTACGACTAAAGCAACAGCCGCAATCAGCCCGATTTCCCCCATACTGAAATCAAGCATAAGCGCTCAATCCCATTAGGCCTGTTTCTGATCGGCAGGAGCAGTCTCTTTAGCTGCAGCGGCATCAGCCTTCTGTTCAACCTGCTGCGGTTTCTGCGGTTCGTCCTGAGCTTCTTTCATACCTTCCTTGAAGCCTTTGACCGCACCGCCGAGGTCTTTACCCATGTTCTTAAGCTTGCTCGTACCGAAAATCAGAACAACAATGACCAGAACAACAAGCCAATGCCAAATAGAGAGGGAACCCATGTTTAACTCCTAGAGTTTCTGCCAGGGGCGCGGGCCGCCCAAGACATGTACGTGAATGTGATTTATTTCCTGACCGCCGTCATGACCGGTGTTGATGACAACGCGGAATCCATTATTTGCACCGGCTTCTTTAGCCAGAACAGGCGCTAAGGCCAGCATTTTACCTAAAAGCGGCTCTTCTGACTTGCCCATGACCGCCAAAGAATCAAAATGCTGTTTCGGAATAATTAAAAGATGAACCGGAGCCGCAGGATGAATATCCTTGAACGCTACCACGTCATCATCTTCATAAACCTTCTGAGAGGGAATCTCTCCTCGGGCGATTTTGCAGAAAAGACAATCTTCCTTTTGCATACACTACTCCGTTAACTTCTATTATTGTTCAAGAAAAATCAAAGCGGCTCAACCTTGATAACCCTTAGAAACACTCTGCTTTTCTTCTTTTTTCACGATTCTTTACGATTTGCCTTTTCAACAAGGCCGGAAGTGCCCTCGCGCCGAGCCAGTTCGGCAAGCACTTCTTCCGGACGAATACCGGCCTGAGAAAGCACGACCATGCAGTGAAACCATAAGTCCGCCGTCTCGTAGATCAGGTGATCCCGATCTCCGTCTTTGGCGGCCATAATCACTTCGGCAGCTTCCTCCCCGACTTTTTTCAGCGCTCCGTCCGGAGCTTTGGAAAATAATTTGGCGACATAGGAGGTCTTCGGATCTCCGCCTTTGCGGCTGTCAATCACATCGGCAACATCGCTCAGTACTGCAACTCTTTCCATCTTGTATTCCTTATTTCTTACCGTACATCTCTTCGGCGCTGCGAATCACGTCGGAGTTCTCTTTCCAGCTGTCCGCTTCCCAGGTTCGGTAAAAACAGCTTCGGTGACCCGTATGGCAGGCAATACCACCGATTTGCTCAACACGGTAAATCACGGCGTCTGCGTCGCAGTCAAGCAGAATCTGAACAATCTTCTGACGGTTTCCGCTCTCTTCGCCTTTGCGCCAAAGACGAGAGCGGGAGCGGGAAAAATACGTTCCGTATCCGGTCTGCGCGGTCTCTTCAAGCGCCTCGCGATTGGCCCAGGCCAGCATGAGCACCGTCCCGTCCTCTGCGTCCTGAGCGATGACAGGCACCAGCCCGGCATCGTTGAACTTAACACTGTCGGCAATGCTCATCTTTAATCCAGCCTCACGGTAATGCCCTGCGCCTGCATATAGCGCTTGGCCTGCTCAATGGTATATTCGCCGAAATGGAAAATGGAAGCCGCGAGCACCGCGTCCGCGTGTCCCTGCACAATGCCGTCCACCAAGTGCTGCAGATTGCCGACGCCGCCTGAAGCAATAACCGGAATAGTCACTGAGTCGCTGACCGCGCGCGTCAGCGCAAGATCAAAGCCCTGCTTTGTCCCGTCGCCGTCCATGCTGGTTAAAAGAATTTCACCGGCGCCAAGCGCCTGCACTTTCTTTGCCCACTCGACCGCGTCAATCCCGGTCGGCGTGCGTCCGCCCCGAGTGTAGACTTCCCACGTTCCGTCTCCTCGGGCTTTCGCGTCGATCGCGACCACAATCGCCTGACTGCCGTAGGTCGCGGAACACTCCCCAATGAGATCGGGATTGTTGACGCCCGCGGAGTTAATCGAAACCTTGTCGGCTCCGCTGTTTAACAAGCGGCGCACGTCGGAAACCTTACGCACGCCTCCGCCGACCGTCAGCGGAATGAAGACTTGGGCGGCCACGTCTTCAATCACTTTAAGAATTAAATCGCGTTCGTCGGATGTGGCGGTAATGTCCAGAAAGGTCAGTTCATCTGCGCCCTGTTCATCATAACGGCGCGCGATTTCCACCGGATCTCCCGCATCGCGAAGATCAACAAAATTAGTTCCCTTAACAACACGGCCGCCGGTCACATCCAGACACGGAATGATTCGCTTCGCGAGCATAACTGTTAGTCCTCAGAGCCTTCAGACTCTTCAACAAGCTTGAGCGCCTCTGTAAAGTCCAAAGTTCCTTCATAAAGTGAACGGCCGAGAATCGCCATCGTGACGCCGTCGTCCTCAACCGCAAGAAGTTTGCGAATATCTTCCAAATCACGAATACCGCCGGAGGCGATCACGGGGATCGAAAGATGACGCGCAAGATCGGCTGTCGCATCAACGTTGCAGCCGGTCAGCATGCCGTCACGGCTGATGTCGGTATAGAGAATCGCGTCAACGCCGTAGCCCTCGAATCTCTGGGCAAGATCCACTGCGCTGTGACCGGTAGTCTTTGTCCAGCCGTCCGTCATGACCATGCCGTCCTTAGCGTCCAGGGAAACAATGACGCTGCCGCCAAACTGGCAGCAGACGTCATGAAGGAAACCCGGCGCTTTAACCGCGGCTGTGCCGATAACGACATAGTCGGCACCGAAATCCAGTACCTGCTCAACTCTCTCAAGCGTACGCATGCCGCCGCCGATCTCGATCTCCACATCGTCGGAGAATTCGGAAATGATTTTCTTGATCACGGCAAGATTAACCGGTTTGCCGCTCTTAGCGGCATCCAAGTCCACCAAGTGAAGCCGCTGCGCGCCAAGATCAACCCAGTGCTTGGCCTGTGCGACCGGGTCGGTGTTAAACACGGTGATATTGGAAGTCAGGTCACCCTGGCGAAGACGAACACACTGGCCGCCTTTAATATCAATTGCGGGAATTAATAACATGGTATTTCTTTCAAGATTTAGTCAGGATTCCAAGTCAGGAAATTTGCATAAAGAGCGAGACCGGCCGCGGCGCTTTTCTCCGGGTGGAACTGTGTGGCAAACACATTGTCCTTAGCCACCGCAACAGTGACCTCTTTTCCGTAGAAAGTAACGCCCGCGATCAGACTCGGATCTTCGGGTACTACATAATAGCTGTGGACGAAATAAAACCAAGCGCCGTCACTAATGCCGTTCCACATGCGGTGCGGTATTCTCTGAGAAACTCGGTTCCATCCCATCTGCGGAACTTTAAGACGAGCTCCGCTCAGGTCGGTTTGATTAGAAGGAAAACGAACCACGTTTCCTTTGAAAATGTCCAAACCGCCGACATCGCCTTCCTCGCTGTGCGTGAAGAGCATCTGCTCTCCGATGCAGACCGCAAAGAAAGGTTTGTTTTTTACAGCATCGCGAACCGCTTCTTCAAGACCGGTGCGGCGAAGATTCGCAATGCAGTCGGGCATCGCGCCCTGGCCCGGGAAAATCACGCGGTCGGCCTTCATCACATTCTCAGGCAGCGCAGTCACTTCAATCGTGGTGCCAAGCGGCGCAACTTTTTCGACCACCTTGCTGACGCTGCGCAGATTTCCTGAACCATAATCAACAATCGCTATTCTCATAAAACGCCTTTCGTCGAGGGAACACGGCCCATTGCTCGTTCGTCCGGGGCAGCGGCAGTACGCAGCGCGCGTCCGAAAGCTTTAAAGACGGACTCACACTGATGGTGCGCGTTCACGCCCCGCAGGTTGTCAATGTGCAGCGTAATCTTCGCGTTGTTGACGAGCGCAAAGAAAAATTCACGCGGCAGCTGCGTATCCATCTCTCCGATCATCGGAGCGGTAAAGTCCACGTTCCAGACCAAATAGGGACGTCCCGAGAAATCCATAACGACGCGGGAAAGCGCCTCATCAAGGGGCACACAGCTTTGGCCGAAGCGCGTGATGCCGACTTTATTGCCGATCGCCTGAGCAAGACACTGGCCCATCGCGATGCCGATATCTTCAATCGAGTGGTGACCGTCAATCCACAGATCGCCTTCGCACTTGACGTACAAATCGATCATGCCGTGACGGGCGATCTGATGGAGCATATGATCAAAAAAACCGATACCGGTGTGGATGTCGGCCTGTCCGGAGCCATCCAGGTCCATCTTCACAATAATTTCGGTTTCCGCTGTCCTGCGTTCAACCTCGGCTGCTCTGTTCATAATCCGTCCTATTTCTTTTCAAGTTCGCTGACGCGGTACATCGAGCTTGCAGAGTGCGCTGTGAGGAATTCGCCGCGGGCCAGAACGTCGGCAACATGACCAAGTTTTTCCGCGCCCTCTTTGCTGACCTGAAGCACGCTCATGCGCTTCTGGAAATCCCAAACACCAAGCGGGGAAGAATAACGGGCGGTTCTTGATGTCGGCAGAACATGGTTCGGGCCGGCACAGTAGTCGCCGAGCGCTTCACAGGTGTAGGCGCCAAGGAAGAGCGCGCCGGCGTGGTGAATCTTGTCGGCGTATTTTTCCGGTTCTTCGACGGAAAGCTCAAGATGCTCCGGAGCAATCGTATCGGCGACACGGCAGGCCTCATCAATAGAGTCCGTCACAATGATGGCGCCGCGATTCTTCAGGCTGGCTTCAATGATTTCCTTACGGCTCATATTCGGAAGCTGACGTTTAATAGACTCTTCCACCTTGTCGGCAAATTCGGCGTCCGGCGTGAGCAGAATCGCCTGAGCCAGCTCGTCATGCTCGGCCTGACTGAACAGATCCATCGCAATCCAGTCGGGGTTGGTCTTACCGTCGCAAATCACGAGAATTTCAGAGGGGCCCGCGATCATATCGATGCCGACCGTACCGAACACATAACGTTTGGCAGCAGCGACATAGGCGTTGCCCGGTCCGACAATCTTATCAACCGCAGGAATCGTTTTAGTACCGTAGGCCATTGCGGCGACCGCCTGAGCTCCGCCGATGGTGTAGCACTCCTTAACGCCGGCAAGCGCAGCAGCAGCCAAAACCAGCTGATTGGGTTTGCCGCCCGGAGTCGGAACCACCATCACGATTCTGCCGACACCGGCCACGTGAGCCGGCATAGCGTTCATCAGAACGGAAGACGGGTAAGCGGCCTTACCGCCCGGGACGTACAGACCGACAGAGTCCAACGGGATATAACGAATACCGAGCTTGGTTCCGTCTTTTTCGGTGATCGACCAGCTCTGACCGATTTCATGCTCATGGAAAGAACGAATTCGCTGAGCGGCGGTCTTAAGCGCCTGTTTCTGATCTTCAGGAAGCGTCTCGAGCGCTTTTTTAAGATCCTCTTCGGTCAGAAGGAACTCTTCCATGCTTTTGGCGTCCATATGATCGAAGCGATTGGTGTATTCAAGCACCGCCTCGTCGCCTCTTTTACGCACATCCTCGACAATCGCCTCGGCTCTGCGCGTAATCTCCGGATCAACCGAGGAGTCCACAGCGACCAGTTCGGAGAACTTCGCAGCGAAGTCCGCATCCTTTGTATTCAGTCTTCTAATGATCATTTTTTCACCGTTTTTTCGAAAATTTCAATCAGCGGCAAAATCTCCTGCCGCTTTAATTTCATTGCCGTCTGTCCGACAATCAGTCGAGAAGACACGTGATCGATTGTTTCCACTTCCACCAAATCATTCGCTTTGAGCGTCGCGCCGGTGCTGACCAAATCAACAATCGCGTCGGAAAGACCCGCGATCGGCGCAAGCTCCATCGAGCCGTACAGCTTGATCAAATCCACATGAACGCCGATTCGCGCGTAGTAGTCACGCGAATACTTCATATACTTCGTCGCAATTCTGAGGCGCGCTCCGCGTCTGACCTTGCTTCGGTAATCAAAATCGCGGGGACAGGCAACGCACATGCGGCATTTCGCGATATTCAGATCGAGCGGAATATAAAGTCCGGAGCCGCCGTGTTCATACAGTGAATCCTTTCCCGCGACACCCATGTCCGCCGCGCCGTACTGCACGTAAGTCGGCACGTCGCTTGCGCGGACAACCACGATGCGCAGATCCGGGTTATTGGTTCCAATAATCAGTTTGCGGGAAGTTTCCGGGTCTTCCAGAGGGTAGATGCCGGCCGCCGCCAAAAAGGGCAGCGTTTCCGTAAAAATTCTTCCTTTAGATAGTGCGAGCGTAATCATTCTTTGACTCTCTTGATATCAGCTCCGAGCGCTCTGAGCTTTTCCTCCATCTTTTCGTATCCGCGGTCCAGATGGTAAATTCGATCGACGGTGGATTCTCCGTCTGCGGCAAGCGCCGCGATGACTAACGCCGCGCTCGCGCGCAGATCCGTCGCCATAAGGGGCGCCCCGGAAAGTCTGGATACGCCACGAACCGTCGCGGTGTGTCCGTCAATTGTTATGTCGGCACCGAGTCTCTGCAGCTCGGGCACATGCATGAATCGATTCTCAAAAATGGTTTCGTCCACACGGGCGGCCCCTTCAGCGATGGTGTCAAGCGCCATAAACTGCGCCTGCATATCAGTCGGAAAAGCCGGATACGGCGCAGTACGAATATCAACCGCTTTCAGAGTTTTTCCGGCGCCCGCTTCAATCCAATCGTCCCCGAAAGTAACTTCGGCGCCCGACTCTCTCAGTTTGTCGATGACCACGGCAAGATCTCTCGGATTGCAGTGCGTCACACGGGCTTTTCCGCCGGTGGCGACCGCGGCAACCAGGAAGCTTCCGACTTCAATGCGGTCGCTCATGACCGTATGCGTCGTGCCGTGCAGCTTCTCAACGCCTTCAATAATGATTCGATCGGTGCCCGCGCCCTGAATCTTTGCGCCCATGGCGTTCAGACAGTCGGCCAGGTCGACCACTTCCGGCTCACGTGCCGCGTTTTCCAGTACCGTTGTACCTTCGGCGAGCACCGCGGCCATCATCAGGTTTTCCGTTCCGGTCACCGTCACCATATCGGTCACGATAAGAGTGCCTTTAAGCTTGTCGGCCGAGGCGCTGACATAGCCGTGGTCAATAGTCACCTCGGTTCCAAGCGCTTTCAGGCCTTTGATGTGCTGATCAACCGGTCTTGCGCCGATCGAGCAGCCGCCGGGCAGCGATACCTTGGCCTTGCCAAAGCGCGCGACAAGCGGGCAGAGCACAAGAATAGATGCCCGCATGGTCTTCACCAGATCGTATGAAGCTTCAGTGGATGTAATGTTCGACGCTTCGATCGTAACCGCGTGGTCCGAGCGCGTCACTTTGCAGCCCAGATCTTCCAAAAGTCTGAGCATGGTTCTGACATCGGCCAAATCCGGAAGATTATGGAAAACCATCGGCTCTTCCGTTAAAAGCGATGCGGCGAGCAAAGGAAGCGCCGCATTCTTTGCGCCGGAGGCTCTGATTTCCCCGCGCAGCGGTTTTCCGCCGGTGATAACTAGTTTTTGCACTGAGCAACTCCAAACAAAACAGTTCGAGTGCGCCGAACAAATACGGTCACACCCATAACACATTGAGTTTATAGCGATAGCAAAGCGAATTGGCGCTTTGCAGCGCTTTTTTTTCAAGATTTATTTATCTCGGGAGCAAGACATGAAAAACCGCGGGACAGCTTTTTTCCGCCAATCCCGCGGTCTCACCCGATCTTCTACTTCGCGTATTCTCTCCAGTCTCCGCTGTCGAGCTTAACGTAGTCTTTTCCGTTGTAATTGATGACCTTCGCATTGGCGTTCTCAGAGACAGAATGCGTCTGAGGAAGCCCCTTCACCAGCTCTTCGAGCGTCTCAGAGCCCTCCGGTTTGCCAAAGAAGTTCGTCTCAAGCACGCGTCCGATCAGCGTGCTGATCGCAAGATAACTGGTCTTTTGCGTCACATTGACCGGTCCGCCCTGAGGCTGGATGCCGATGAACTTCACGAGCGCGGGCACATGTGTAATGGACGGGCTCGGGATATCGCGAAGATGTGCGACCTGAACCTTGTCGCCCTGCTCGGCGGCGCCATGCTCGGGCACAACCACCAGCATGACTTTGCGGCCGCTCTTTTCAATATCGGAAATCAGCGTATCCAAATCATCCAGCATCGCTTTGGCACGCGGCTTAAACGGTGCAAGACGGCGTTTGCCGGCAAAACGGTTGCCGTCATGCAGCGCAATCAGATTCACGAAAGTCGCGCTCTTATGATCGCTGCTCTCAGCTGTCTTTTCCCAGTCTTTAAAGACCGCTCTGGCGTCTCCGATCGGTTCCTCATCAAAGGAGTCATAGCGCTTGGGATACTTCATTTCTTCAAGACGCGGCGTCAGACCGGCCAAGTGTCTGAGGCTCTGATAGAAGTTGTCGTATTTGCCGCTGTGATCCATGAACACATACTGGTTGTAGCCGAGATGACCGAGTCGGCTCATGATTTCGCAGTCGGGATTGCGCCCTTCATACAAATCCTCGTGCGAGGGCTGTCCGCAGGCGGACTTCAGCAGACGAAGCGCTGCAGGACCTGAGTACGAAGTTGCCGAATTAAAGTTCTCAAATCGAATATTGAACTTCTGCAGCACTTCATGATTGTCCAGGCCCACCGCTTTCAAATCCGAATTGGAGAGCGAACAGATATTCAGAAGAAGAATATCAAACGGAGTATCGGTCTTCGGCAAAGAGTCAGGCCATACCGCACGGCGATCCTTCTCAGTGTCGTGGAACGTCTTAAGCCACTCGTCAAGATTGCGGGATGTCGGATCAAGCGTCTGCGGAATCAGATCGCTCTTAACCTCTTCTGCGCCTTCTTTTTTAGCGCTGTCGGCTGCAGCCACGGTTTCCGCCGGCACCGGAGCGGGCCGCTGAAACAGCGGCTGCCATACCGGTGCGAGCAGCAAAATCACCAGATAGCCGATTGTGAAGGTCGTGACGCGCACATAATCGCGGATCGCATAATAGACCACAATCAGCACCAAGCCGATACCGATCATCTCGAAATTAAGGAAGTTCAGCAGTGAATCCACAATGTAGCCGGTCTCCATCGCCGCGACATTGTGGAAGTTTCCCTTGATGCTTTCAAGTCCCGGCAGCCAGCTCTCGCTGTAAACCAGCGCGAATGCCGCGCAGACAGCCGCAAGAGTTCTAAGCCATCTCAGCCAGCGGTTCTGCAGCGGGAACATGACAAAAATCAGCAGAAGAACGTTATGCAGAAGATTCAGCGTGAGATAGCCGAATCCCGCAAGAAGAAATTCTCCGATGAAAAAGACGTTCCAAAGGCCGAGACCTTTCCACTTTTCCTTTTTATTACCCGTCGACGCCATGTTGTCTTCTCAAATTAATTCGGAGTCTTGGTATCGATAACGAGATCGTTGCTCGGAATAATCAGACGGCCCTTCTCGTCAAAAGCAAACGCTCGGTAATCGAAGCCGAGACCGAACATAATCAGGCAGTTGCGATAGTAGTTCACGCCTGTCATTTTAGTCGATGTGAGTACCGTGCGAATAATGGCGCCCGCTTTGTCGCTGCTGACGTAAGGAAGGAAGCACGCTCCGAAAGCGTCCACTTCCCAGCCGCTGAAAGTCATATCGCCGAGATTCACCTTTTCAGGCGGCAGATTCGTGCGTCTGACCGCATCAATCATAGGACCGTAGTGCTTGGCCAGAAGTTCGTAGTTCTGATCTTTCGGAGAAAGCATGGACGCCCACAGGTAAGTGCGGATTGCGTTGTAGCTGCCTTCCATTTTGTTCGGATCGACCAGGCGGCCGCTGCTGTCAAATTTTGCCCAGTCGGGTGCGGCTCCGTCCGGGGAGCTGCGGATCATCGCGTTAATCAGCCCTTCCAGAACCGGCTGCCAATAAGGATCGTGCTCGGCAAAGCGACGAAGGATCTGCGGCGGATAGTAGCTCGGGTTGATCGTGATGATGCCTTTATCTTCAAAACCGACCCGCCCCGGCAGGATGACTTTGCCGACATTGGGAATATCACGAACAAGCTCCTTGAGCTTTGCGAGGTAGTCGTTCGCGCGCGCTTCATACTCAGGCGCGTTCCAAATACGGGCCGCTTCAAGCAGTGAATACGCAATCCACATATCGGAGTCGGTCGCGTTATTTGTATCCATAATCTTGCCGGGATTTTCCATCTTCCCATCCGGAATGCCCCAAAGCCAGGATGGCTGATCCTTTCCTAGATTGTTTTCAGACCATGCAAAGACCTGATCAAACGTCTTACGATCATTGGCGACAAGCGCGTAGAACATGGCGTAGGACTGACCTTCCGAAGTCGTGATCAGGTTCTTCTCACTGTAATCAACGACACGGCCTTCTTCCGTAACATTAGTCGACTTAAATTCGTCCCAAAGATCCCAAGCCAGAGCCTGTGTCGAAAACGCGGCTGACAGCAGGCAGGCGATAAGTAATTTTCTTTTCATGTCGATCTGCTCCTTAATGACGCCGGCTGCGGTATCTGATAATTGAGTGCATCAGATAGTAGATTCCGCCTGCAAACAGGAGGGCGCAAAGTAATGTGAAAAGAACCAGCAGAAGTGGCTGATCCAGCAGCGAGTACCAAACACGCTGATGCCAAGGGAGCGACCCGGTGTAATAAGAGGGGCCCGCCTCAAAGCTTGAGGGCACTGCGTTGGGTCTGAAAATTGCGACACTCCCGCCGACAACCTTGAGATCCCCGGGATTCATCAGACGTTTATTGAGAATAAAACTTCCGTCCTGTCCGTCTCCCATCAAAGTAACGACGGAGCGGCCGCTACTGTATGGCGATTCATACTGCGCCATCGCGGCGATACCAGTATCCTCGGTCACAAGTGTTCGACCCGTATTGTCCGCTTTCTCACTGAATTGATTTTTGTCGTTGCCGCGCATCTTTTCAAGAAGCACCTCCGGCTCAAGTTTTTCCAGTCCGGAGAGATCCTGACTGGTTTCGGCAAAAACTAAAATATCCTTATCTTTTGCGTTGCCGTTGCGTACTGCGGAATCAACTGTGACTTTCGTAGCTGGATAGCCGATCTGAGCACCGATTCGCCCCATTGTGTTCAGCATAGTTGAAACAACGTTTGCCGGCGCCTGATCTCGAATCAGAACAAGCGTCTGGGAAAGATCCGCGTACTTGGAGAATGGGAAGCCGCTGACGGTGAAAAGCTTCAAATCCGGCAGGCGCGCAAAGTGGTAGAACCCAGAAAAATCAATGGTCGAGTTCGGATCGATTTCCACCTGATTCGGAATCAGTGCGACACTCTTGCAGTTTTCCGTCGTACCTCCGGAGACGCTAAGCGCGTACTGGAAATCAAACGTCATCATGTTCTCTGCCGAAAGCAGACGGCTCGGAATCGATGTGTTATTCCACAGATTCGCCAATCCGTTCAGCATAGAGAACTGAGAGGCGAAGGAATTGCTGTTGGTATCCGGCTTCAGCTCGTAGGATTCCACCAGCTGATCGTTCAGTAAAAAGCGCATCTGAGCCGCTTCGCGGTTCGTGGGCTTGGTGTAGCGGTAACGAAGATCGAGATTAACGTTGCTGCTAGTCACCATAAACAGGTCCGGCGGAAGCTTAACTTCGAGCTTAATGGGAGCCGGGTGCAGTCCAGTGCTTGTCAACTGACCGCGATACTTAGCAATTTTGTCAAAGCTGACTTTTTCGCCGGTCGGAATCCATGCGGGCGCGTCATACGCTTTTCTATCGGGAAGCGCACTGAAGCCTTCGATTGTCACAAGACCGCCAGCGATCCCCTTATCTTGCGCAGCGAGGTAGCGCGCGGCCGTCAGCAGATCGTCCTCATTGCGCCCCGCGATCACAAGAATCTTGGCGAACATAGTGTTGGGCGCGTCCACAACAGAAACTGTCGGCGCATTAACCTTCGGCAGGAACTTCAGAAAGTCCGGACGACTGTCGTTGGTGACAAAGGCAACAAAATTCTGATCCGACGGCTGCTCGTTGTAATAAACCGGAAAGTCAATGCCGCGCCATTCCGCCTTAACACCTGCCCAGGAAGCGACCACTGCGGCAGCCTGCTTCATCAGATTATTTGGAGCCGAAGCAAACACAACCGGCAGTGTTGTAGCCGACGGGCTCAGCGTGTTGACAAACGGTGTCGGAATAAGCGAAAGATCATTCGCAAGACGAACCATCTGAGTGCTGAGCGTAAGGAAACTTGACGAATCCACAGTCAGCCAAAGCGAGGGGTTGGAAACCGAACCGCAGACGTTCGTATAGGCCCCTACAAATTCCAGCGTAATGCGGTTAGTCTCCTCAATCTGCTTCGGATTGAAATCAACGGTTGCTGAAACCTGACTGCCAAGCTGTTCCTTTGTCACGGGCAGAGACTTCTGAAGCTGACCGTTCAGATAGACATTCAGTTGACTCTGCTGAGGGATCAGTGCCGGCGACGGGGTGTAGCGCAGAGTTACAGACGCCTTGGAAATCACTTCGTTTTTAGGCGAATAAAAACGAAAGGAGCGCTCGTTGTAGATGCCCGTCATCTTGATCTGATCGATCATGCCCTCGGTGGAGTAGCTAAAGAGCGGAGTATCGCGGCGAATGACCGGAATCTGATCCACTCTAAAGTTCGGCTGAACATCTCTAATATAGGTCGGCTCGAGCTGGGCGGAGAAGGCGGGGTTGCCTAATGAGCCGATGACCGCACTGAGAACACAAAGCGTTGCGCCTTTCAGGGATAAATGTAGCCTTTGCGTAAAATTCATATTTTTCTGGCCTAGAACTGTGGTTTATCTATATATGTTTTAAAGATTGTACGTCTTTCTTATCGTTTTCACCTGTTTCTTCCCTTCTTAGCGCATTAATTGGGTATGCTCCGAGTCCTCAAAAGGAGAGTTTTTACTGTCCTTGCGGAACTCGGGGAAGCGGGGAATAAAACTAATCACTTCGCGCACGCACCAGCTGACAGACTTAAAGAACCAACCGACGGAGTTGGAAGAATAATTTGCAAAAGAAATTGCCCCAAGTTTAGCTATCTGCAGGAGCGATTCTGCGCCCGAGAGCATGCCATAGGGCTTGACTTCCGACTGCTTCTGAATCCAAATATCCGGCGTCCCGAACGTCGCACTCACATAGTGCATTTCCTCAACTCGTGTATCCTGTCGAACGATAACTTCCAAAACACCTTTATCAAATACCGCGTCGACCACGCAATGAAATGAGTATCCCGGATGATGTTTAGTACCAAATGTCATCGTGATTTCCTGATTCGGTTCAAAGAACTGAACATCCTGCGGGTTGATCGTAATCACACAGTCCTTCTGGGAAAAGGCAGCAAGCTTGGCCGATATATTCTTCTCCCCGACTTTGAGCTGAACCGACGTCTTAAACGCAATACGCGGGAACTTTCGCTTCTGAACGCTTTCCACGCAAACAGCCATCGCTGCAAAAAGGATGACCAGGTTGTATGCGATCCAGACTAAGTTGATCAGAATCATCATGACCTCATAGGAGCTCGCGCCGATCATTCGATATATACCGATCAGGAAACCCAACATATTCAAAGAAAGCAAAAGCAGATACGGTTTCGAGACTGCCCAATCCAGATACGCTTTATCAATAACGCCGCCCTTTGCTGTTACGTTGAATTTTCCTTTGTGCGGCGCAATGAGTGCAACCAGGGTCGGCACAAAGATGTACCAGGACAGAATGGTTTCGTAGAGTGCGCTGACAAAAGGAAAACGGTAACCTCGGTGAATCGCGTACGTCGTCATAGTTGAATGCACCATGTGTGGGACCAGATAGACGAAGATTGCGATTGCGCTTGCATAGATCACGTAGACATCGGCAAAAAGGAACGGGAGCGGTGCAATCAGGAAAATAATTCTCGGCAGACCGTGCAGAAAGTGGATCATCGCATTCAGAAAGCACAGACGCTGCGGTATCGAGAGACCTTTCCCAAACAACGGATTATCCAGTCGGAAAATCTGAACCATGCCTCTGGCCCAGCGGATGCGCTGACCGATATGCGCAGCAAGCGTCTCCGTACTCAGCCCTGCTGAAAGCGGCGTGCTGAGGAAAGCCGAGCTCCAGCCCTTACGGTTGAGCTTCAGTGAAGTATGAGCATCCTCCGTCACAGTTTCTACCGCAATGCCGCCCACCTCTTCGAGCGCTTTGCGGCGCATGATAGCGCAAGAGCCGCAAAACATCGTAGCGTTCCATGTGTCATTGCCTTTCTGAATGAAGTCATGAAAGAGTGAATTCTCATTCGGAACGTTGTCTTTCAGGTGCAAGTTTTTCTCAAACGGATCCTGAGAATAGAAATGATGCGGCGTCTGAACCAGCGCAACTTTCGGATCCTTGATAAACCAGCCCATGGTCTTTTGCAGAAACGTACGCACAGGGACATGGTCACAGTCAAAAATGGCGATAAATTCCCCATTGGTAATGCTCATCGCATGATTGATGTTTCCTGCCTTAGCATGATTATGCTTTTCCCGTTTAATGTAGTGAGCGCCCACTTCGGCAGCAAAATCCTCAAATTCTTTACGGCTTCCGTCATCAAGAATATGCACGTTGAGCTTAGATTTTTCCCAATCCTGACAGAGCGCCGCGTAGACAGTTGGCTTCACCACATCCAACGGTTCATTATATGTAGGAATAAAAATATCGACTGTCGGCCACTGTGACGGCTCTTTAGGTATCGGAGCGGGTTTTCTATCCAACACCCAGCAGACTTGGAAGTAGCCCAGAAGCATCACAATAAAAGCGTAAGTCTCCGCCAAAATCAGAAGCCAAGTGAAAATCACCGACGTATAGCTGTTGGGATTGATAGTTTCGCTATAACGCCACCAAATATAGCGAGAGGAAACGATCACGGAGATCACGATCAGCATAAGCAGCGTCAAACGAGTATGCGCTTGAAAAAGCGTGAGCGCGATTGTTCCAAGAATCAGCAAAAAGATAATTTGTTCGTCCAGACTAAAGGGCTGTGTCACGCAGAGCACATAGAGAAAGAGTCCGACAATAAGAAGGAAGCCAATAAATATTTTTTTCCCCAGAGAAATCTTCCCGGCGGAGTCTCTATGCTCAGGCAAATCGATTTTTTCCGATACCAGTGACTTAGAAAGACGCTCGGAAACACGGCGGACAAGGCGGTTCGCTTTCTTTGCCGCCATGACGGTCCAGCGGAAAAGAAAAAAGGTAGAAAAGTGACTATTCTTAGACTGCCGAAGCGCGGTTTCTTCTTTACTTGATGCAAAAAGCATCAAGAATATCAGCTGGATAAACACCCTGACGGAATCCAGAGGACGAAGCCGATGAAAGTTAATCTGCGGAAAATAGAAATCTTTGCCACGTTTAAGCCTCTGAAAAACCGGCGACTCGATTGGAAAAAGCAACCAGGCGGCTCCCAAAGCCAACAAGTTAATAAAATAACTGACGCCGCCGGTCGTGTTTGACCGCAAATAGTTAGAGACTCGCGATATTCGGTCTTTGGCTCCGTTAATCAGGTCAAAAAGAAGCATAGCAGGCGGTAAGTTTTGTTATTTGTTAGTTAATAAGTATAAGTGCTGAGAGGTATAAGAAATCAAATCTGTGTTGCTCTGCACTGTTTCAAGCTCACAAATACCATATTTCTTCTGCCCCTATTCTATTCAATGAACTTACCTCTAAAAATGCATCACATGGCAAGAAGGTTCCGTGGTGAGATAGATACATTCACTTGAGACTAAGAGATTGGTTCAATACTTATTCAATGGAATGGAGGAGTATCGAGAAATTGAGCAACTATCGGGGGTTCCGAAAGATATTCTGCGTTTAGAGAAGGCTAATCTCGCATAACTAAAGATTGGATTGCTTCCGAAGAGCACCATCCTCTCTTCCCATCAGTGAAAGAGAAGGAATAGTTAAGCAAGTCTTCGTCACGAACTTTCGCAAGTTCTATTGCGAAACAGAGAAGTTCCGATCCGCAGTATAGGCAGCTGAGTTCTATGGCCTGGAATCTCGTTCAATTCATCGGTAAGTTAAACCCGAATACAAAAGACATGCAACAGCTGGGATAACAAAAGACCCGAAGACGGGCATGTACGCTACTCGATTACATCTGTTCTAGTGTACGCCCTTTAATCCAAGAATGGAACTGAGAATTCATCACCTACATTGAAGATCACACACCAACTCATTCATTATAAAGTTATAAAATACAATAAGTTATCTTCCATAATGTGATATCGAGTAACTTTACAAAAGTAAGAAATAATTCAGATTTTGTTACTTCCCTCCAACCAACCGCATACCGACGTTTTCTTGAATGGTTGATACCGAATTTAGAACCTGAATTCCCGCTCCTAGATTACAAAAATCGGGGCGGGGATTTTTATTTTCAACTTCTGCATAAGTTCCTTGTAACGCTTTGGGATCTCGTGCCAGAGATATGTGACTTGGCCCTCAGGAGCGAACTTATAGACAGTTAATGCATTAAGCTCACTTATCAGGCGTGGAGCTTGCTCAGGGTCAATGTTGGCGTCCTGCATCCGCTTATGCAGCATCAGTCTTAAACTCAGAGCTAAATACGTGACAAAGA
>NZ_WSRP01000002.1 GCF_009767915.1 Parasutterella muris | reverse complement strand
TGAAACGCCTCCACGCCGATGATAGTGAGTTGTATTTCTTGCGAAAGTAGGTAGTCTCCGGGCTCTCCATTCTTAAAACCTCTTACTGCGAACGCGGTGAGAGGTTTTATTTTGTCTGTGCAGAGGGGTGATAAATTTATTCGCTTTCAGAAGGCATTCTTTGGCGAACGTGAATATGACTAGCCGCCCAAAATCTTCGCAGGTGAGTTATTTCGCCTGCGCCAATGGGTGTTCATCGATCTGCTATGAGCAAGCAAAAGGCCTCTTAACGAGGCCTATAGGATTTATTTGCTTCGCTTAACGTTCCTAATTTTTCTTTTGATGTTTGGGGCAAGCCGCTCAAGGGCGTCTATTGTGTTGAACACCGTCACGCGCCCCTTCAAAGATAGTGTCCTAAATTTTTGAAGCAGCACATCTTCCTCCCTTCCAGGGACATGACGTTCGTTCGTAATAATGTACAAAACGTCAAAACCAATACTGGAAAGTCTCGGCATTCTGAAAATGCCAGGATCGCTGTCGCCTTCCTCAAAACGGATGTAGGCATCGATTGGAATGCCGAGAAGCTGTGAAATTTGCTGCTCTGAATATCCCAGCCTTTCACGTTCCTCGCGCAGCCTCTCCCCAATTTCCTGTCTTTGTCGGGTACTTGTCAGTGCCATCTTTATACGTTGAATAAGAAGTTCATGATGTCGCCATCCTGAACAACATAGTCTTTACCTTCAACTCTCAGCTTACCAGCTTCTTTAGCGCCCTGCTCGCCGTTGTATTGAACATAATCGTCATAGCTGATTGTCTGGGCTCTAATGAAACCGCGCTCAAAGTCTGTGTGAATAACGCCGGCTGCCTGAGGAGCAAGATCTCCCTTATGGATGGTCCATGCGCGTACTTCTTTAACACCGGCAGTGAAGTATGTTTCCAGGCCTAGCAGCTGGTAGGCGGCTCGAATAACGCGATTCAGACCCGGTTCGTGCATGCCGATATCTTCAAGGAATATCTGTTTTTCTTCGTCAGGAAGATCTGAGATTTCAGCTTCGATCTTTGCACATACGGCAACAACAGGCGCTTTTTCAGCTGCAGCATGTTCCTTGACCTTGTCCAGAAGAGGATTATTTTCAAAACCGTCTTCTTCTACGTTTGCAACGTACATAACCGGTTTCAGCGTCAGCAGGAACAGGGGTCTGATAATAGCCAGTTCGTCTTTATTTAAGTCAACCATGCGGGCAGGTTTGCCTTCATTAAGGACCGGCTGAAGTTTCTCCAGCACTTTGACCAGTTTCAACGCTTCCTTATCGCCGCCGGCACGAGCCTGCTTAGAGTACTTGTTCAGCTGTTTTTCAACTGAGGCTAAGTCGGCCAGGGCTAATTCAGTATTGATAACGGAGATATCATCCAGCGGATCAACTTTTCCGGATACATGAACGATATTCTCATCATCAAAACATCTGACGATATGAGCGATCGCATCGCATTCACGAATATTTGCTAAGAATTGATTGCCTAATCCTTCACCCGCACTGGCTCCGGCCACTAGCCCGGCAATATCGACAAACTCAACTGTTGCAGGAACAATGCGCTGAGGAGAGACAATTTCTGCAAGCTTCGCTAAACGCGGATCCGGAACTTCAACAATACCGACGTTCGGCTCAATCGTGCAGAACGGATAGTTTTCTGCCGCAATTCCGGCTTTAGTTAGTGCATTAAATAACGTAGATTTACCAACATTAGGAAGTCCTACGATGCCGCATTTCAAACCCATTTATTTTCCTCTTATCTTTTCAATTGCTTGGCTAACTTCAGATTCATTGAAAATTTTAATTCCGTTTTCGGACAGGAGCCTTGAAGTAATACCTTCACCTTTAGTTAACTGACCGGTGAAGGAGCCGTCATATATAAAACCTTTTCCGCAAGAAGGGCTCTTCGATTTGAGAACTGCTACTCGAATTCCATAATTTTTACAGATATTCAGTGTCTCGTGCGCACCTAATCTGAAAAAAACTGAAATATCTCGGCCGTCTGAAGCAATGACCTTGCCGGTGTGTGACTGCTGCTCGGATGCAAGCCGCGGACAGGGAAGACCGCCAAGCATCTCAGGACAAGCGGAGATCACCTCGGCTGAGTTTTTTAATCGATCAATAAGCTCGTCTGATATTTTCTTATCCGATCCGTCATACCTGATTGGATAGCCGAGAAGACAAGCACTAACGAGTACTCGTTCTTTTTTCATTAAGTTTATTTGCCGCTTCCTTCAGATTTCCGCTGGCGATTAAAGCAGTATTTTCAATTCCTCTTTCGACTGCGTCTTCAATTAATTGACGGTCGTCAGGAGAAGGACGTGTCAGAACATAGTCAGCCACAGGTATGCTGAGCTGCTTGTTTCTCGGATGACCGATCCCGACTCTAAGCCGAACAAAATTAGGAGTACCGAGCTTTTCGGTGATGCTCTTTAATCCATTGTGACCAGCTGTTCCGCCGCCTTCTTTGAGCTTGATACTTCCAGGAGGAAGGTCAAGCTCATCATGGACGACGAGAATTTCCTCAGGCAGAATTTTATAAAAAGAGGCGAGGGCGGCCACTGCAATCCCGGATAAATTCATAAAGGTTGACGGTTTAAGGATGAAAACTTCCCGACCGTCTATCTTTACTCTGCAGACATCTCCTGAAAATTTCTTTTCAGGAGAAAAAAATCCGCCGAACTTCCGAGCTGCTTCATCGGCAAAAAGAAAACCTGCATTGTGCCGGGTGCCTTCATAGGAGGCACCCACATTTCCTAATCCAACAATTAAACGTATTGCCTTGCTCATTTAAACGCTTTCTTCGGAGCTTTGTTTTTCCGTTTCTCTTTCCCGCCTGACTTTTTGTAATGATAGGGAACGCGTTCGCTGTCTCTAGGCGCCCCTTCACGGTCATAGCGGACGATGCACTGACGTCCTTTAATAAAGGCGTCGCGCAATGCGTATATTACATCCTGAGCAACGTTTTCATCGACTTCAACGAGGGAGAATCTGTCAGCGATATCAATGGCTCCGATAAGTTTTGACGGAATTCCGGCTTCATTGGCGATCGCGCCGACAAGGTCCTGAGGACGAATGCCTGCATCTCTTCCGGTACCGATAAACAAACGGACCATTCCGGGAGAGAGGACTCTCTGTTTTGCTCTTCTATCCTCTCTGAAGCTTTCTCGACGATCGACACTGCTGTGTTCCTTTTTCCAAGAAAGATCTTCGGGAAGATCGACGTCAGAAACATCTTTCCAGTTAGCTTCGTTAGCAAGTTTGATGGCGGCAGCGGCAACGTCAATAATGTCGAATTCGTCACCAAGAATTTCAACGATTGAACGATAGCGTCCAAGATCAGAATCTCCAACGAGCAGCTCATGCAGCGAAGCACGGGTGAGGTCAAGACGTTTAGCATGTACGTCGGTCGCGGTCGGTACGGACAGGACGCTGATTTTGCGTTTAGTGATTCGTTCAATATTCTTTAGTAAGCGGCTTTCGCGCGGTTCAAGAATGGTAATGGCTGTGCCTTCTCGTCCTGCACGGCCAGTTCTTCCGATACGGTGAATGTATGTTTCTGCAGAAGACGGGATACCGAAATTGATGACATGACTCAGGTGATCAATATCAATGCCGCGCGCAGCAACGTCTGTTGCCACGATCACGTCAACCTGTTCTGCTCTGGCGCGTTTCATCACTCGGTCGCGCTGCGCTTGATCCAATCCGCCGTGAAGCGGCTCAACGCTGTAGCCTCTGCCTCTTAGAGATTCTGCCAGCTCGTCAACTTCATTGCGGGTTCTTGCAAACACAATAGCGAGTTTCGGACTTTCAATGTCAAGAATGCGTCCAAGCGCCGCGGTTTTATGATTTTTTCCGACGATATAAGCAGTCTGTTTAACTTTGGGCTGCTCTCCTTCGGGAACTTTTTCTTTAGGAATGAGAATGTGGCATGCATCGTGCAGATGATTTTCTGCAATTTTAGAAATTCTCGCAGGCAAGGTGGCTGAAAACAGGGCGGTTTGACGTTTTGCAGGAAGAGCCTCGAAAATCGCATCCAGTTCATCCGCAAAACCCATGTCCAGCATTTCGTCAGCTTCATCAAGTACTACAGCTTGGATGTCTGAGAGGTCAAGCGTTCCTCTCTTTATGTGATCCAAAGCTCTTCCCGGGGTTGCGACAACAATATGGACCCCGCGGTTGAGGGCTCGGATCTGCCGGCTGTACTCCTGACCGCCGTATACAGGCAGAACAACAATATTGGAATCTTTTCCGAAACTGTTGACTGCTTCTGAAACCTGAATACACAGTTCGCGGGTCGGTGTAAGGATAAGAATTTTTGGTTTTCCGGGTTTCTGATCCAGACAGTAGCGCTGAATCAGAGGTAAAGAAAAGGCTGCCGTTTTTCCTGTTCCGGTGGCAGCCTGACCGAGGACATCTCGGCCTTGAATAAGTTCGGGAATAGCCTTTGTTTGAATAGGTGTCGGTTCTTCGAAGCCAAGTTTGGCCAGGGAACTGACCAGTGTGTCACACAGCCCTAAATCGGCAAATGGATTAGATGACATTTAAGCTCCCATCATTAGTTAATCTTTTAATTATGAATAAAAAAAGCCGCGGCTTAGCCGCGGCAAAGCATTTTGAGTACTCAGATGATTACTGAGCCGGTGCTTCCTCAGACTTCTCTGCTGTAGCAGGAACGGCGTCAGCTGGAACTTCCTCAGCAGGAGCTTCGTCAACTTCCTCAGCCATGATGACAGCAGAAGCAACAGTCGGATCCTCGTTCGGTTTGAGGATGGCTGTAACGCCTTCAGGAAGAGTAATGTCGGAAACGTGGATCGGTTTTTCAACTGTAAGACCGGAGAGGTCAACAGTGATGTGTTCAGGCAGCTGATCCGGCAGGCAGGAAACGAGAAGCTCGGAGATAGCGTGGTTGATGTTGGCTTTTTCAGCAACAACGGCCGGGCTGGTTTCTTCGCCGACAAAGTGCAGAGGCACGTTCATGCGGATCGGTTCATCAGCAGCGACTCTCTGGAAGTCGATGTGGAGAACCTGAGGCTTGTAAGGATGCATCTGGAAAGAACGGAGCAGAACACGTTCGCTCTTTCCGTCAAGAACCATCTCAAGAATAGATGCATGGAATTTTTCCTTGCGAAGAGCATGGAAAATTTCGTTGTGATCTAACTCGATGGGAGTCGCAGCGACTTTACCACCATAGACGATTCCGGGAAGCTTATCCGCACGGCGAAGGCGGCGGCTCGCACCCGTACCTTGCGCTTTACGTGTGACAGCAGTGAATTTCATTTAAAAATCTCCAAAAATAATACTGCCGGCCGCGACCAGCCGGCAGAGGGGACATAACTACTCAGCAAACAGACTGCTTACTGAGGACTCGCAAGCAATGCGAGAGATCGTCTCGCCCAGAAGAGAAGAGCAGCTCAGCTGTCTAATCTTCTGACAGGCAAGAGCGTCTTGACGAAGCGGGATTGTATCAGTAACAACGACCTCATCAAGAGCAGAATTTGTAATTTTTTCTACGGCGTTGCCGGAGAAAACCGGATGTGTTGCATAGGCGAGAACTTTCTTGGCGCCGCGCTCTTTCAGAGCATCGGCGGCATGACAAAGAGTTCCGGCGGTATCAACAATGTCATCAACAATGACGCAGGTTCTTCCTTCAATTTCTCCGATGATATTCATTACTTCGGAGACGTTCGCTCTGGGACGACGCTTATCGATAATGGCAAGATCGCATTCCATGCGTTTTGCCACAGCTCTTGCGCGAACCACTCCGCCAACGTCCGGAGAAACGACAACAAGATCGGAATAGTTGTGCTTCCAGAGGTCACCTAAAAGGATCGGGCTGGCGTAAATGTTATCGACAGGAACATCGAAAAAGCCCTGGATCTGGTCAGCGTGAAGATCCATTGTCAGAACGCGGTCGATTCCGGCTGCCTGAAGCATATTGGCAACCACTTTCGCGCTGATGGCAACACGAGTGGAGCGCGGTCTGCGGTCCTGACGTGCATAACCGTAGTAAGGAATAACAGCAGTGATTCGGGCAGCAGAAGCTCTTCTGAGAGCGTCAACCATAATGACAAGTTCCATCAAATTGTCATTGGTGGGAACACAAGTCGGCTGAACGATAAATACGTCTCTGCCGCGGACATTCTCATTCAGTTCTACCTGAACTTCGCCGTCTGAGAAGCGACTTACAGTGGCTCTTCCCAGAGGAATGTTGAGATGCTGAACAACAGCTTGCGCTAATTTCGGATTAGCATTGCCTGAGAAGACCATCAGGCTGTCTGGAACCATTTGGACCATGATGTTTGCTCTATCGGGAAAGATAACAGCGTTAAAAGAACTCACAGACGTCGGTATGGCAGGGGAGGAAGGATTCGAACCTTCGTATGCCGGGATCAAAACCCGGTGCCTTAACCACTTGGCGACTCCCCTGTGTTTCCAACGTACTACGACTCAATCCACCCACTGAGCGGATGAATCTTTAAACTCTTGACTATCCACTGCTTCCAGCCCGAAGGCAGAGGAGCAAGCGGACAGACTTCCGAACCTAATTCTACAGCGGAAAAAACTGCCGATCCTGATCCTGTCATTCGAGGACGGCTTATCGGCTTCATTAGTCTGAAAGCGTCCTCTACGGCAGGACATAAACTGCGCGTTACGGGCTCTAAATCGTTGCGCCCGATGAGCGCAAGCGGAAAGGCGGAGACCAGTCCTGGAAAGTGCAACATTCTGATAGATTTAGTATTTCTTGTCAAATCAGGGCTTCCGAACACCTTGGCAGTAGGCACAGAAACATTCGGGAAAACGACTAGGGCCTTAAAGTCAGGGATCGGACAGGGGGTCAGTACTTCACCGACTCCCTCCGCAAATGCATCTTGGCCAAATATGAAAAAGGGGACATCTGCACCAAGTTCCAATCCCAAACGCATGAGCTCGGTTCTGCTTAAATTCAGTCCCCAAAGGCGATTTAGACCGATCAGACAGGTCGCGGCGTCGGAAGATCCTCCACCCATGCCGGCACCGTGAGGAATTTGTTTACGAACTGTAATTCGACAGCCTTTTTGAGGAGCAAGTCTTTGAAGAAGTTTTGCTGCACGCCAGCAGAGATCTTTCTCCACGTCCCACTCGATATCTCCGACGCGTTCAATTGCGCCCGAGGGAAGCTCCTCAAGGTCGATCTGATCGCGTAAGTCAATTAGAACGAAAATCGATTCCAGCAGATGCATGCCGTCAGACTTTCTTCCGGTGACGTGCAGGAACAGGTTCAGTTTAGCCGGGGCGGGAAGGTTTAAGTAAGTGTTCACTTTTCTTTTTTAGGCAGAAGCGTAATCGTGATATTCATGTCAGAAGCGGGTGCTTTTCCTTTGCCGAAAATTCTTTGAACATCGCCGTTCGGAGCTCGCGAAATTTCAACTTTCCATCCCTGCGCAGCTGCGGAGGCTTTCGAAGAGCCTTCTAACCAGCTCTGAAGCTCTTCAAAATTGACCGGAACGCCTACCGCTTGGTTCAGAAGTTCAGAGGTGCTGCGCGCACGACGGATTCCCTCTCTTGTTTCCATCGTTGAAACGGTGCTGTTTTCTTCTATCTTGGCGACGGATGCTCCAAGCGGTCCGGTGATCAAAAGCGTCTTTTTTTCAGGACTGACCGTAAAACGGAAATTTCCGCTGTGTCGTTCCGCGGATGAGGCAGATTGGCTGAGGACGGAAAATCGCCCTGTCCATACTTCTGTATTTTCAGGGACAGACAGGGTGCTGCATGCACTCAGAAGTGCAGTCAGGAAAAGAAAAAAGATTTTACTTAGCTGCCGCATCTTTTATTTTCAGTCTTGACTTGAGAAGTTTGGTTTCAATGCTGTCCGGCCACTCTTTTTCAGCCTTCTTCAGTAATTCCAAAGCCCGACTCTTTTTCCCGGTTGTCCAATAAAGTTCTGTTAAATGGAGGTACACATCGAGTTCAGGTAATTTATCGAGTGCTTCGTTCAGATATTTTTCAGCTTCGGCATACTTCTTCTGTTTAAAAGCCAGCCAGCCCTTTGAATCAAGAATAAACGGATCCGTCGGGTCTAACTCATAGGCTCGATTGATATAGCGCTCAGCCTCCTTAATTCTTCTCGGAGCAGATTCAAGCAGTGAATAGCCAAGCGAGTTATATGCACCCGAGAAATCAGGGTCGATTTCAATCGCTTTCTTCAGGTGTTTTTCTGCAGTCTTCAGATCGCCGTCCTGCTCGGCAAGCATTGCGGCTTCGTAGTACATGCTTTTTGAGTAAGCGAGCTTTTTCAGTCCTTCATTCAGCGCCGCTTTAGCCTTTGCGCGATTATTCATCTCCAGATAGATTCGTGCCTCCAGGAGATACCTCTCCTCTGAAATTGCGTCATTCTCCGTACCGATTTGAGACAGGCTTTTTAGGGCTGCAGGGAAATCATTTTGGCGAGCATAGATATTTGCCATTTGGAGAAAAGCTGCGGAGGCCAGCTTTCCTGTTACTTTGGAGCAGTATTGGACAGCTTTAGGAAAATCTTTATCCTGAATCGCTGCATCGCTGAGCATTAGATAGGCTCTGGAGAGATTCTCATTCTGATCCGACTTGTTCTGATTTTGCTTCACAAAACCTTCCAGCAGCTCCTTTGCGGACTCAAAGCGTCTTAGTTCAAGCAGACTGGCGCTTGCAGAGAGAACGAATTCCGGGTCATTGGTGTATTGCGAAACCAGTTTGTCAAAGGATTTGTAATCTCCTTTTTTAAGCAGAAGCTGCGTGTAAGCGTTTCTGGCAGCCTTGCTGCCAGGCTTTTTCTGAAGAAAATTAGTGAGAAGCTTCATCGCTTCTTCGGGCTGTACTCCGGCAAGCATTCCCGCAAGGACCGAAACGGTCTCCTCGTTGGCATTGATCGAGTACGCTTTTTTCGCGTATTCGAGGGCAGTATTCATGTTGCCGTTCAGCAGCTCGAGACGCGCAAGTCCCAGCTGGGTTTCATAGAGATCCCGGTATTTGACGGTAGCCGACTGGAAAAACTGCAGGGCTTGTTTGCGGTCTTTCGCCAGGGCGAGCTGAGCCTGAAGTTCGAGGATGTTTTTTCCTCTTTCCGGAGAATTCTCCAGGTAGGCGGACTCAATCGGCAACGCGACAGCGTAGTTGCCGGAGAGAATGTTTGCAGACAAATAATGACGCTGGGCATCCCGGTTGGAAGGTGCGAGCTTGAGCCAAGTTGCTGTTGCCTGTCGGAATTCTTTCAGCGCGTTAGCCGCGACTGCAATTTGAACGGCTCGTTCGGCTAATCTGGGGTCTTTGGTTTCGTCAGCTATCGCGAGATAAGTGCGGAAAGCAGCGCCCGCCTGTCCGCGCTGAAGGGCGACTTCACTGGCTATGATTTGAAAAAGCAGTCGGCTGTTGAGGTGAACTTTTGGTATTTCACTATCACTGCTGAGTTGTTTTTCAGCCTTATTAGCCTCTTTTACTCCGGTTTCCTGAGCATAACCGGTCTGAATCCCGAGGCCGATCAGCGCGAGCATAGCCGCCGCAATCTTTATTTTTATTAACACGCCCTTCATCCGAATGGAATTAAATAGAACTAGACGGAGAAAGTTTAGCCCAATTAGTTCGGCCCAAGCATGAAGGGCGTATTAAGTTACCCGTTTAGATTACTTTCTTTTTGGTAAAAGAGGCAGAGTTTCAGCCTCGAGACCGACAAGAGCAAGTGCGCTCAGGAATGTGAGCTGAGGGCCGAGGTAGGAATCTGTCGGGTCATACCATTCTTTTAGGGAGTGGTTATAGCCCTCTTTTCCACCGCCTCCAAGCGTAGTAGCTGGAATACCAAGGCTCAATGCAACGTTTTGGTCGGTACTTGCACAGCCGTATGTGGTGAGAGCAATTCCGAGATGGTTCATAGAGGCACGAGCCGCAAGGAGGATCGGGCTGTCGTTTTGCTGATCTCCGGCAGGACGGTGTCCGATAGGTTCAATGCTCAGTTTTATTTTCGTCTCTTCTGTCGCGTTCCAGCGCTTGTTTTCGGCTTCGCAAGCTTCTTCGAAGATCGGGAGAATACGTTCAACAAGTTTGTTCAGCTCATCGTTGTTGATTGAGCGGGTATCGAGTTCCAGCTGAGCCTTTGCGGGGATCGCATTGATTGAACTTCCGCCCTGAACAGTACCGACGGAGAAGGTCGTTTTTGGCGACTCGGAAACCTGAAGGTCAGCGATTTTCGCGATTGCGCGGCCGAGCGCATGGTTGGCATTCGGAATACCGAAATTGCTCCAGCTGTGTCCTCCGGGGCCGCTGAATGTGACGCGGAATCGGCGGGAGCCGGTGGAGCCGTGAAGCAGTACGCCGACATCGGCACCGTCAACGGAAATAAAACCGTCGATATGTTCTTCTCCGGCAGCAAAAAGGTGTTTGGAGCCGCGTAAGTCGCCGTTTCCCTCTTCACCGACGGTGGCAATAAAAAGAAGGTCGCCTTCGGTTTTAATGTCAAAAGCGTTAAGTGTTCGCAGAACTTCTAAAAGAACCGCAAGACCTCTGGCATCGTCGGAAATACCGGGGGCATAGAGAATGCCGTTTTCCCGACGGACTTTAACGTTTGTGCCCTTTGGAAAAACGGTGTCAAGGTGCGCACCCAGCACCAGGCGGGGGCCGTTTCCGTTTCCGGGACGAACGCCGATAACATTACCGATGCCGTCAATTCGGACATTCTTAAGGCCAAGTTCCTTCAATTGACGCGCAAAGTATTCAGCGCGAGCTTCTTCATGGAATGGGGGCGCTTCAACTTCAGTCAGACTGATCTGATCCTCAATCGTCAGAGTTTCATCTTTTTTAATTTGTTCCAGAGCGCTTTTAATGATCGGTATCAGGGAGAGCCGATCAAGTGTATCAGTGACAATGGAAGGGACCGGCGCGAGCGCGGCAGCCTGAGGTGATGCAGATGCAGTCATTGGTGGGTAACTCCTCTAAAAGCGCCTATCTTATGAAGATTTGTTCGAATAAGCAAGAAATATGGAGTTACAAAGAAAAAATTGAAATAAATGATATTTAACTTATTGAATATAAATAGAATATATAAGTTGTTATTAAAAGAAACCCCATAATGGCCAGTAAGGGGTTTGATTTGCCGGAAGTTGTCCGATATTGTTGTCGCACTTTTATTAAAGGAGAAATGAATGTCCCTTATCGGAACACAGCTTCAGCCGTTCACAGCTGAGGCTTTTGAAAAATTCGAATTCAAGACCATCACTGACGCCGATCTGAAAGGTAAGTGGTCTGTTGTTTTCTTCTACCCGGCTGACTTCACATTTGTCTGCCCGACAGAGCTTGAAGATCTCGCTGACAACTATGCTGAATTCCAGAAGATCGGCTGCGAAATTTACTCTGTTTCCACAGATACGCATTTTGCTCACAAAGCTTGGCACGACTCTTCTGAAGCCATTAAAAAGGTTCAGTTCCCGATGCTTGGCGATCCGACAGGTCAGCTCTCTCGCAATTTCGGCGTGATGATTGAGTCTGCCGGTCTTGCTCAGCGCGGCACTTTCGTGATCAATCCGAACGGCCGTATCGTTGCCTGCGAAATCCATGACGAAGGCATCGGTCGTGACGCTAAGGAACTTCTGCGCAAGGTTCAGGCTGCTCAGTTCATTGAAGCCAACCCCGGCATGGTCTGCCCGGCCAAATGGAAACCCGGTAAAGACACTCTGAAGCCGTCTATCGACCTCGTCGGTGCGATCTAAGACAGAGTCTCGCTTATACAAAGCGATTTTGTCTGATTCATAGTTTCCAAACCCTCCGTCGGAATCTCCTTCGGAGGGTTTCTTGTTTGCTTCAGACGGTCTGCGCAGGCGGCCTTAGCGCAGTTACTTTACATTCCCTTTCAGTAGCAGTCCGAGTACCCCTGCGGTCAGCTCTTCATCTTTTAATTTCCACGCGTTATGGATGAGCCCTTGTATTTCGCGCGGGTGTTCCAATTTTCTTTCTGCCTTTTCCTTTAAATCTTCTTTATACGTGAAGTGCAGCGCGTACTGACCGTTGTCATTGCGCACGATTCTGATTTCGAGTGTGGATCTCGGATTATGCGCAGCCGAGTCAATTGTCGTAAGAACGTGATCCTCAGGGAAAAATTCGAGCACTTCTTCAATGCAGTGGCCGCTGTGCATCTGCACGCGCAGTTTCTGGGTTATTTTCCCAGGTTCTTCTTTGCGTTCGATCGCCTCGATTTCGGTAAAGAGGTCACTGAATTTATGTCGATTCAGTAAGACGTAAGTCAGCGCCTGCCATACCTGCTCACGCTCGAAGCGGTTTTCTTCACTTCCGATTTTTACTTCATGTTCCAACACGATCTGCATCGTCATTTTTTTGTCCTTCCTGAGCCGCCATTTGTTTCTTTTTTAGAATTCGCTGTTCCAGCCAAACACTGTAGCGGGACATAATAAAGCTGAATACAAGGTAGATTATGGCGATGAACAAATACCCTTCAAGGAAGAAGTTGCGCCAATTGGGATCACCCAAAGCGAGACGAAGGCTTCCGGTGAGGTCATACATGGAGACGATCGTGACAAGGGAAGTGTCCATGAAGGTTGAAAGCAGATTATTGACAAAAGCCGGGATAATCGCGGCGAGCGCCTGCGGCAGGATCGCTGAAACATAAGTCTGAAACTTATTCAGTCCGAGTGCGGCCGCGGCCTCAAACTGCCCCTTCGGTATGGTCTGCAGACCGCCTCGGACGGTTTCAGCCATATAAGCGGCCTGAAACAGCACGATACCGATGACGATTCGCCAGAACGCATCGATTCTCCAGCCCGGCGGGAGAATGAGCGGGAAGATGAAAGAGGCCACGAAGAGAACTGTAATCAGCGGCACGCCGCGGACCAATTCGATATAACCGATGCAGATATTACGGATGGCGGTTAGTTTGGAAGTGCGACCGATCGCAAGAAGAATGCCGATCGGAGCTGAAGCCGTCATGCCGAAAAGCGTCAGAATGATTGTCAGAGGCAGGCCGCCCCAATAGTCCGGGTCGATGGAGCTCAGGCCGAAAATACCTCCTCTCATGAAGATGAAAAACGCTGCCAGAGCGGCGAGCCAGAGTGCACCGAGGATCTTTATACCGGTCTTGGTCCAGGTTTGAGGGAATGCGGAGACAAACAGCATAAGAAGGACTGAGCTGGTGCCGACGGCGGACCGCCATTGTTCATCGTAGGGGAAGCGGCCGAAAATGATCAGACGCCACTTTTCCGCGACAAATCCCCAGCAGGCTCCGTCATGATTTTTCAGACAGGCCTGAAAGTCAGCTCTGAAAATAGCGTCGGAAACACCCCATTTCCAAGCGTACCAGCCTGCGGCACCCACGAATAGAAATAGCCCGAGCGTGATTACGGAAGCGATTGGAGAATAAAAGAGCGAAGAGCGCAGAGAGTATGCCAGTCCGCGGTTTTGATGATGTTTCATCGCGCCCCCCTGGTCACCAAAGCATTAACTTTATTCATCAGGACGGAAATAATGAGGTTCAGGACCAGATATACCGACATGATGATGACGATGACTTCCAGTGCCTGTCCGTTTAAGTTGATCGTTGAATTGCCGATCGACACAAGATCCGGATAGCCGACCACCACCGCCAAGGAAGAGTTCTTTGTCAGATTCATATACTGACTGGCAAGCGGAGGTACAGCGAGTTTGAGGGCCTGAGGAAAGATAACGTAGCTGACGGTTTCCATCTGCGTCATGCCGAGTGAAAGAGCCGCGTTCCATTGTCCCTTAGGGACTGCGAGTACGCCGGCACGAATAATCTCTGCAATTGCTGAGGAGGTGAACAGTGTCAGACCGATCCAAAGAGCAAGGAATTCCGGAGAAAGGGAGCTGCCGCCTTCGATCGCAAAACCCTGAAGTTCAGGTTTGGACCAGCCGAAAATAATGCCCGCGGCGAACCAGACCGCGCCGCCCGCCAATAAGGCGCAGCCGAGCGCTAATGTACTGGAGATCAGGCCGGTATAAGTTTTAATAAAAGTTCTTCTGCAGAAAATAAAACACAGGATCGCTGAAACGGCTGAGGCTGCGGCGGCTGCATGAAAATCTGTCGGGACTGCGTACTGCAGTCCGGCTTTGGAAAGCAGGGCCCAAGAGCCGAAATGCAGCGCTTCCGTTGAATCGGGAAGCAGTTCCGTGATCAGCAGATAGATCAGCAGCAACTGAACGATAAGAGGGATGTTTCGATAGAACTCGACATGCGCCGCCCCCAGAAACTTCAGCAGCGGATGTTTGGACAGTCTCATTAAGCCGACGATGATGCCGAGGACTGTGGCGGTAATAATGGAAACTGCCGCAACACGAATGGTATTGAGCAGGCCGGCCAAAAACGCTCGTCCGTACGATTCTGTCGAGCTGAAGCTGATGAGCGATTCTCCCAGTTCAAAACCCGCGCTCTCGCTTAGGAAACCGAAGCCGGAATGAATATTTCTTGCTGCGAGGTTGGATGAGATGTTAAATGCGAAGCTTCCGAAAATTACTAAAAGCGCAGCAAGCAGAATGAACTGCCAGATAAACGCTTTCTTTTTTCTTGATTTCTCCCGCCTGTGGAAAGCCTCGTCGCCGTGCCGATTCATAGTTTTAATAATAATGATGAGACAGGTCGGACAGACCTGCCTCAGTGATAGCTGTTATTAGTCGAAACTAGATTTTAGCGGACAGGAGGCGCATACAGGATGCCGCCGTTAGTCCACTGGTTGTTGATACCGCGGGGCAGAGCAAGCGGAGTCTTCGGTCCGAGATTTTTTTCGAAGCTCTCACCGTAATTGCCGACCTGTTTGACGATGCGATAGGACCAATCCTTGTCCAGACCGAGAAGTTTGCCGGTATCGTCGCCTGCACCGGTCAGACGCTTCACATTGGGGTCGGTGCTGGTTTTACGTAGCTCGTCGACATTAGCGGATGTAATGCCTTTTTCTTCGGCCTCAATCATGGCGTTCAGCACCCAGCGGGCGATCTGGAACCATTCATTATCACCGCGGCGAACGGCAGGTCCGAGCGGTTCTTTGGAGATGACTTCAGGAAGAATAATGTAGTCATCAGGGTTGGCGGCCTTTGTTCTGGCGCCGGCGAGGTCGCTCATGTCAGTGGTGTAAACCTGGCAGCGTCCGGAGAGGAAAGCGCCCTGAGTTGCTTCAGTGGTATCAAAGACTACAGCCTTGTATTTCATGTTGTTGGACTTGAAATAGTCGGCGACGCTCGGTTCGCTGCTGGTTCCGGACTGTACGCAGATAGTGGCGCCGTTAAGCTGTTTGGCAGACTTGACGTTCAGTTTCTTCGGAACCAGGAAGCCCTGTCCGTCATAGTAGTTAGTGCCGACGAAGACTGCGCCTAAGGAGGCGTCACGAGTCAGGTTCCAGGTAGTGTTGCGGGCGAGCACGTCGATTTCTCCGGCCTGAAGCGCAGAGAAGCGCTGTGGAGAGTTGAGGGGAACGAACTTAACTTTGGTTGCATCGCCCAGGACCGCGGCGGCCAGAGCGCGGCAGTAATCAACATCCAGACCGGTCCAGTTTCCCTGGCTGTCAGCGTTTGAGAAGCCGGGCGCAGCAGTGTTCACGCCGCAGACGACGACTCCGCTGGATTTAACTTTGTCCAGAACGGTGCCCGCGGAGGCGGCTGCGGCAAAGGCGAACGAAGCCGCGACAAGGCCCGCGGCAGTCAGTGTTTTTTTCATTTTGATTTCTCCAAATGGAATTAACAACGTAATTATTTTTTACCATAAGCAGCACGCCGGAAAATGTTTTTCAGGGACTAAATTCAATGTCCGCATCTGCCCATTTTTAGTCTGGGCTTCAACATATTCGGGACAAACAGTAGAGACTAATCAAATCTCTAAAGAGGACTTGTTATGGAATACAAGGATTACTACAAAATTTTAGGAGTGGAACGCGGAGCTTCTGAGACAGATATCAAGAAAGCCTTCCGAAAGCTTGCGCACAAATACCATCCCGACGTTTCTAAAGAGAAGGACGCGGAGGTGAAATTCAAGGACGTCAATGAGGCCTATCAGACGCTGTCGGATCCTGAAAAACGCGCCGCATATGACCAGCTCGGTCAGCGCCGCGACGGAAGCAATTTTGAGCCGCCTCCGGGATGGGGCGGTTTCGGCGGAGCCGGTGCTTCCGGCTTTGGCGGATTTGATTTCGGCGACAGCGGGTTTGATTTTTCCGATCTGTTCTCGCATATGGGCGCCTCTCGCGCTCGTCAGCCAGAGGCGGGCGAGGATCTGAATGCGGAAGTTCAGATTACGCCGGAACAGGCCTTTAACGGCACCACAGTCAGTCTCTCGCTTCGTGAACCAGAGGCCGGAGCCGACGGCAGGGTGCGTCACGTCACCAAGACTCTGGAGGTCAAGGTTCCCGCAGGAACGATCAGCGGCCAGAGAATGCGTTTGGCAGGCAAGGGCGGCCCGGGCTATAACGGCGGTCCGAACGGCAATCTCTACATTACGATCAACATCAGTGAAGGCGGACGTTTCCGTGTTGACGGGCGCGATGTTTATCTGACCGTTCCGCTTGCACCGTATGAGGCGGTGCTTGGCACAGAAGCTGTGATACCGACGCTTTCAGGCGGCAAGATTTCCGTTAAGGTGCCGGCCGGTGCTAAAGCCGGTCAAAAGATCCGTATCGCGGGAAAGGGGTTCCCGAACAAGAAGGGTGCTGCCGGAGACATGTATCTCGTGATTTCTATTGTTGTTCCTCCCGCTCCCACCGAAGAGGAGAAAGAGCTTTATAAGAGGCTCTCAGAGGTTTCAACGTTTAACCCTAGAGAGAATTTGTAGGAGGAACGGCTATGAGCACTGCGATTGTGACTGAGATTCGTACGACGCTGAGCCCCGAGGAGTTCCGAGAAATGAGCGGTTTTCCGCTGAAGGTTTTTGACGAACTGCAGGAGCTGGGTGCCTTTGATGAATTTTTAAGCAACGGACGATTCCGCTCCGCGACGTTTCGTATAACGCATCGGGCGGAAAACCTGCGCCGGGTGTTTGAGCTGGACGCCAACTCTCTGGCACTGATTCTTCATTTTATGGGCGAAGCCGAAACCTTAAGAGATGATTTAAGGAAGGCTCGTCTGTGCAATATTAACCCCTATCTATAGTCTGGTATCCGCCGCAGGTCCTTTCTATTTGGTAGGCTTGTACCTATGTGTATCAATTTGAGGGGACTTTATGGATTTAACACTGAAAATTTTTGCTATTTTTCTGCTGATTCTTGCGGCGGCGTACTTTGCTATCTCTGAAATTTCACTGGCCGGCTCGCGTCGTGTTCGTTTGACGCAAATGGCGGAAGCCGGAGACAGCCGAGCGCAGGAAGTGCTGAATCTGCAGGAAAAGCCGGGTCCCTTCTTTTCCGTGATTCAAATCGGCATTAATGCGGTCGCCATTCTCGGCGGTATCGTAGGTGAGCCTGCGTTTAAGGGAATTTTCAACACACTTCTTGAGCCGATTCTTCCTCAGCAGTATCTGGACACGACGTCGTTTGTCTGTTCATTTGTTGTAGTGACGATTCTTTTCATTATTTTTGCCGACCTCATCCCAAAACGCATCGGGATGTCAAAGCCTGAGGAGATATCCGTCCGCCTCATCGGTTCCATGCAGGTGCTGATTCGCCTGCTCAAGCCTTTTGTGTGGGTTCTCACAATTATTTCCAATTCCATTATGAAGATGCTCGGGCTGCCGACTCAGAATAAAACCCGTCTGACGAGTGAGGATATTGTTGCGACGGTAGATGCAGGGGCGGCAGCGGGGCTTATCGCTCCGACGGAGCAGGCAGCAATTGAAAACGTGATGGATTTGGAAAGCAGGCTTGTTCCGAGTGCGATGACGGCGCGTGAATATGTGGTTTACTTCACGCTTGACGAGAGCTACGAAAGCATCACAAAGAAGATTGCGGAAAGCCCGCACAATAAATTCCCGGTCTGCGACCGCGACATTGACCATGTTATCGGCTATGTCGACGCAAAAGACCTGCTTCGCCGCGTCATTGAAGGCAAGACCTTCTCTCTTAAAGATCAGAACTGCATTTCTTCAATCCCTGCGGTTCCCGATTCGCTCACTCTTTCAGAGGTTCTGGAATTGTTCAAAAATCAGCGCTCCGACTTTGCGGTGGTGCTGAATGAATATGCGCTGACTGTTGGTGTGATTACGCTCAATGACATCATGAGTACTGTGATGGGCGAATTTGTTCTGACGCCGGATGAGGCGCAGATTGTGCAGCGCGATGACGGCTCTTGGCTGATTGACGGCGCGACTCCGATTGACGATTTAGAGCGTGTGTTCGATTTTGGTCCCCTGCCGGAGGATGAAACCTACGAAACGGTTGCGGGTTTTATGATGTATATGCTGAGAAAAATTCCGAAGCTGACGGACCGATTTGTCTACGAAGGTTATCGTTTTGAAGTGATCGACGTTGAGCGGCACAGAATCGATCAGATACTTGTCACGAAGGTTGATGATAAGAAAGAGCAGACCTCTGCATCGGAGGACTCTGAACAGGAAGAGCAGAAGTAATAAACGGCGGGCTTTAAGCCCGCCGTTTTTACGCATTACTCGGCTGCTTTTTTCGTGGTGCGCCGTCCGGCGATTTTCTTTTGTTCTCCTGCGGGCTTTTCTTCAAATTTGAAGCCGATTTTTCCGCCCTTTTCCAGAACCAGGAAAGCGGAGAATTTCCGTTTGGTTCGGTTGGAGACAAAGTTGGTCAGCAGATCTGTGGAGCCGGTTTTCAGAAGTTTTTCCATTTGTTCACGCGCAATCGGCTGCTGCAGAATAACCTTGGAACTTCTGAAAGCGCATTTCTTCTTAGCCTTCGGGTCGACATGATTTTCGCAGGCGTAAGCGTTTTCCGTTTCATACACGTTTGCGCCGCAGACCGGACAGACGCCGACGGGTTCCTGCTTGCGCAGTTCATCGACGCTGACGGTGACTTGTGAAGTGTTTTCTCCGAAGTCAAAATCAATCTTGTAATCGGGCGCAGGACCAAGTTTCAGTTCGGCGGAGAAGGGGCGTCCGAGTTTGCTGATAAATCCGTCGAGCGGTCCGATTTTGCCCTTAGTCAGCAGCTCGTCAACTTCATCGGGAGCGAAGGTGCGTCCTCCCGGATGTTTCGGAATGCTGTAGCCGCATTTTGTGCACGCGAATCTGCGGTAGTTTTCTACGATAGGACCGCCGCATTTCGGACAGGGCGTTTTAAGCATAGCGGGGTTATCTAAGGGGACCGTGTCAGCGCCGTAGCTTTTTGCGGCGTCGACAATCTCCTTAGTGAGGCCGCCGATTTCAGTCATAAAGTCCTTGCGTGAGAGCTTGCCTTTTTCGATTTGCGAGAGCTTGTATTCCCACTCACCGGTCAGTTCGGCCTCCGAGAGTGTTTGAATTTTCAGCCCCTTGAGCAGGGTCAGGAGCTGAGTCGCTTTTGCGGTTGGGACCAATTCTCGGTTTTCCCGGATCATGTAGTTCTGCTGAATGAGTCCTTCGATGATTGCGGCTCGTGTCGCCGGCGTTCCGATGCCTTTTTCAGACATCGCATCCCGCAGTTCAGCTTCTTCGAGTGTTTTGCCCGCGCCTTCCATCGCGCTCAGCAGCGAGGCTTCTGTGTAGCGAGCAGGCGGCTTGGTTGCAAGAGCAGTAGGTTCAGCTTTCAGCGTGAGGGCTGATTCTTTCGGTTTAATCGGCACCAGCTCAGCACCGTCTTCACCGGCGGAGCGGCCGTAAACTTCAAGCCAGCCGGGGCTGACAAGAACTTTGCCTTCGGTAATAAAGCTGTAGTTTTCGACTTCGGTGACGCGTGTCGTGTTATTGAACTGGGCGGGCGGATAAAAGATTGCGATAAAACGCTTGACTACCAGTTCATAGACCTTCTGTTCAGCTTCGGACAAGGTGGTCTTAGGCTCCTGAGTGGTCGGAATAATCGCGAAGTGGTCACTGATTTTGGCGTTGTTAAAGACTTTTTTGCTGAACACAACATAGTCATTTTTGAGCGCCTTAGCCGCGTATTTGCCCAGAGGACTGTGTTCTGCGAGCAGCTGCAGCGTACTCTTCACCGTCGGAAGATAGTCCTCCGGAAGCGCTCGCGCGTCGGTTCTCGGGTAGGTCAGCAGTTTGTGTTTCTCGTAGAGTGCCTGAGCGATTGCCAAGGTGGTCTTCGCTGAGAATCCGAATCTGGAGTTCGCATCCCTCTGCAGTGTTGTCAAATCGTACAGAGCGGGGCAGTTAGAAGTTGACGGTTTAGAGGTATCGACCGCGGTGCCGGTTTTTCCGCGGCAGGCGTCTGCGATTTTAGCGGCCTCTTCGGCGCTGAATAATCGTTCGGCCTTTTTGACCGGATCGCTGCTCTTTTTGAATTTAGGGTCGAAGAATTTTCCGCTGTAGTTTCCCTCGGCCACCTTGAATTCGGCGTGTACCTCCCAATACGGGGTCGGCACAAAGGCGCGAATCTGTTCTTCGCGCTTAACGACCAGTGCAAGTGTAGGCGTCTGCACGCGGCCGACGGTCGTCAGAAAGAAGCCGCCATCCTTGCTGTTGAAGGCTGTAAGCGCTCTTGTGCCGTTAATTCCGACAAGCCAGTCCGCCTCCGATCTGCTTCGCGCCGCATCGGCAAGAGACTGCATTTCTTCGTCGCTTCTCAGGTGTTTGAACGCTTCAACAATGGCGTGTTTCGTCATTGACTGCAGCCACAGCCGTTCGATCGGTTTTTTGGATTTAACCGCTTCGACGATATAGCGGAAAATTAGCTCGCCCTCTCGTCCCGCATCGCATGCGTTGATGAGTTTGTCTACTTCCCGGCTCTTGATCAGTTTCTTAAGTGAGTTGAGTTTTGCTTCGGATTTTTTAATCGGCGAGAGATCGAAGTGCGAGGGAATGACCGGCAGATGCGCAAAGCTCCATTTGCCTCTTTTGACTTCATATTCCGGCGGCTCTTTCAGCTCGAGCAGGTGGCCGACGGCGGACGCCACGATATAGTGTTCGCCCACATAATGATCGCCTTCTTTTTTAAGCCCGCCGATAGCTCTGGCAATGTCTGCGGCGACTGAAGGTTTTTCAGCAATAACTAACGATTTACCCATGATGAAAACTTAAAACATTCTTTTTTTAAATTAGCACTTTTTGGGATGACTGCAACCAATTGACTTTTGGGAGATTTACAATCTTCTGTAAGCGTTCGAGACGCAGCTCGTTTAAAATGCTGCGGCTCTGAGAGAGCGCTGATGATTCAGATTTAGTTGAGAGGATTACTTTGGCCATTCTTCCTATTTTGAAATATCCGGATCCGCGGTTGAAGACGAAAGCCGCAAAAGTGACAGAGTTTAACGAAGAGCTTGAAAAGCTGGCTTCCGATATGGCTGAGACGATGTATAAAGCGCCTGGCGTGGGACTTGCCGCGACGCAGGTTGATCGTCACATCCGCCTAATTGTGATTGACGTCACGGAAGAAAAGAATGATTTAAAGATTCTCATTAATCCGGAGATTGTTTCTTCAAGCGAAGAGACCAAGCCTTGGGAAGAAGGCTGTCTTTCCGTACCCGGTATTTACGATAAGGTGACGCGTCCGGCCAATGTCCGAGTGCGCGCTCAGGATCTTAAAGGCAACAGTTATGAAATGGACTGTGACGGCTTGCTCGCGGTTTGTGTTCAGCATGAAATGGACCATCTTGACGGAGTTGTTTTTGTTGATCATCTGAGCATGCTGAAAAAGCAGCGTATTCGTCACAAGATTCAAAAGCAGCGTCTTGAAGAGGCGAAAGCGGCCAAGCAGGCCGCCCGCGCCTAACACTCCGAAGACCAGACAAGGTCGGCGATTGCGTCAGCGATCGTCTCCAAATGTATCGGCGTAAGATCGTGTCCCATTTTCGGAAGGGACATAAATCTTGCGCCGTTAATTAATTCTGCGACTTCCTTGCCCGCGGAAAGCGGCAGCAGAGGGTCGTCCTCTCCATGGATGACTAAAGTCGGTACGGTAATCCGCGAGAGCTGCTGCGAGCGGTCGCCGCTCGCCAGAATTGCAAGCAGCTGTCTTTCTCCGGCCGCAGGATCGAGCGGGTGAGCTGCGACGTCTGCAAGCTGTCGCTCCAGATCTTCTTCCTGATACTGATAATGCGGACTTTTCAATGTCATGAAGACCTGAGTCAAACGTTTTTTCCTCTCTTGTTCGGAGTCATCTCCCAAGCTTTGGCTCAGGATAGAGTAGATCGCCTTGAGTTTGCCAAAACCCGTACGGGGATTCCCCGAAGCGGACATGATTGACGTCAGAGAGCAGACGCGGGAGGGACGGATGCCTGCAAGTATCTGTGCGATCATTCCGCCCATAGAGGCGCCCACCGCGTGAACGCGCGGCACATTTAAGTAATCCAGAAGAGCTGCCAGGTCAAGCGCCATATCTTCCAAACGATAGGGCGCGGGTACAGGCATTCTCAGCAGAGCGCGGCCGATCGCGATCGGCACCGAGGTTTGAATTTTTCTGTTGCTGAATTTCTCCGACAGACCCGCGTCTCGGTTATCCACGGTAATGACGCGCAGGCCTCTGACAAGCAGCTGCTCAATGAATTTATCCGGCCATGCTGATGCCGGCATGCTCAGTCCCATGATCAGCAGCACGGTAGGAAGCGCAGGATCACCGAGAATTTCGTAGTTCAGCTTGACGGTTTTCAGATCAACGATTGGCATATCTATGCTCGGAAAGTAACTGATTGGATTATGAAACATCCGCACGTGTCATACAATCAGACTTTGTCATATTCGGATATAGCCGGAGAAAGAGAAGATGAGAATTGTTTTTGCCGGAACGCCGGACTTTGCAGCCGAGGCTCTCAGAAAACTGATCGAAAGCGAGCATGAGGTCGTGCTGGTGCTGAGTCAGCCGGATCGGCCCTCAGGGCGAGGCCGAAAGCTCAAGGCAAGCGAAGTCAAGCAGACCGCTCTGAGCGCCGGAATTAAGGTGCTGACGCCGCTGACGCTTCGCCGCTCCAAGGGGCTGGAGGAAACCGCTGAAGCGATTGAAGCAATGAAAGCTGCTGACGCTGATGTTCTTGTGGTTGCGGCTTACGGACTCATTATTCCTCAGGAAGTGCTGGATATACCGAGAGGCGTTTCGCCGGAGCATCCGGAAATCAAGGCCGTTAACATTCACGGCAGTCTCCTGCCGGCATGGAGAGGCGCCGCTCCGATTGCACGCGCGATCGAGAAGGGAGACGCCGAGACCGGCATTACGCTCATGCAGATGGATGCGGGACTGGATACCGGGCCGATGCTGATGGAAGAGTCGGTTCCGATCACTGAGAAAGATACGGCTGAGAATCTGACGCGTGAGCTCTCTGAGCTTGGCGCCGAGATGCTGCTCCGGTATTTAGATGATCCGAACGCATATCCGCCGAGAGCGCAGCCGCAAGGCGCGACATATGCCAATAAATTGTCTAAGGAAGAAGGTCGGATTGACTGGGGACAGTCGGCTCAGGAGATCGCATGCAGAATTCGGGCATTCAATCCGGCGCCCGGCTGTTTCTTTAGTTTAAATGATGAAGTATTGAAGGCCTGGATGGCTGCTGCCGACTCGGGTAAAACGAGCTTGGCGCCGGGAACTGTTATTAGCAGCGACGCAAAAGGAATCTGTGTGGCCTGCGGCGGCGGAACGGTGCTGCGTCTGACACGTCTGCAGAGGCCCGGCGGAAAGAAACTGGACGTGCGGGACTTTCTTTCCGGTCATTCGATTAAAGCGGGAGAGGTTTTCAAATGAAAATCGGCAGTTTGGCTGAGGCGCTGGTTCGATCCGCGGCGCCCTGGATCAGTATCAAAGGCGGAGTTTCTCTTGATAAGGCGCTTAGTGAAATTCCCCGAGACGCTGCTTATCGGGGCGCCTGTCAAAACCTGCTTTACTGCGTCAGTCGGCGCAGGGCTTTTGCTGAAGCCGCTGTCGCAAAATTGGTCAGCAGGGCGCCCGATGCGAAGACCGCGGCGCTGCTGGAGCTTTCGATTAGTCTTCTAAAGGAAGGCAAGGAGCAGGAATTTACCGTCTGCAACCAAGCGGTTATCGCGGCGAAGTCGGATCCGCAGACCATGAGAGCGGCCAACTTCGTTAATGCGATTCTGCGGCGCTATCTTCGTGAAAAACGCCGGCTGACCGATGAGCTTGAGCGCAGTCCGGTGGTCCGCTACAACGCGCCCATGTGGTGGATTCGCCGCTATGAGGCCGTTTTCGGAAAATCCTCGCGAGAGATTTTTTCGCTGCAAAGAAGGCATCCTCCCCTGACGCTGCGCGTCAACAAGAGAAAAGCCGTTCTTGAAGATGTGCTCGCGGACTACCGTGCTAAGGAAATCGTGTGTGTTCCTGAAGGTATGTACGGACTTCGCTTGGAGGAGCCGCGTCCGGTTCGGGATATTCCCGGTTTTGCCGACGGATTGGTGTCGGTCCAGGATGCGGGCAGTCAGCTTGCCGCACCGATTCTCGGCGCAAAAGACGGGATGCGCGTACTGGACGCCTGTGCTGCGCCCGGCGGGAAAACCGCGCATATTTTGGAGCTGGCCGATGTGGACTTAACCGCATTGGAAATTGATCCTCTGCGGGCCGTCCGCATTACTGAAAATTTGGATCGGCTGGGTTTGAAGGCGAACGTCCGAGTTGCGGATGCGTCGGATATTCAGTCCTGGTGGGACGGCAAACCGTTTGACAGAATTCTTTTGGATGCTCCGTGCACGGCTTCCGGAATTGTTCGCAGACACCCGGACATTCCGTGGTCCCGCAAGCCTGAAGATATTGCTCAGCTGGCTCGTACTCAGGCAAAGCTTTTGGAGAATTTATGGCCTCTTCTGGTAAAAGGGGGAAGAATTCTTTATGCTGTATGTTCAGTGTTTTCTGAGGAAGGTCCTGCACAGATAGAGTCGTTTTGTTCCAAGCATCCGGACGCCAAACTGATTCCTATCGGTCCTGACAAGGAGATTCTCCTGAGTCTGCCGCCTGCTGAAGGCGTTCAGGATAAGCCGGAATTCTTCCCGAAGACGCATGATGGATTTTTCTACGCGCTTATAGAGAAGATTTAATGTTATTGAAGAAGGTTGTTCTGGCTGCCGCGCTTGTGCTGAGCGCGGTCGGTCAGGCGTATTCAGCGTCGGTTGAGCCGGTGACGGCGGAGATTTCTGCGCAGCGGACTCCGTCGAGCGGGCTGTTCTTCAATGGCGAGTTTAATTTTGAGCTGACCGACGAGCTTATGGATGTTCTTCTGCGCGGGATTACGCTCAGCTTTGTTCTGGAAGTTGAAGTTGAAAAAAAGCGCTGGTATTGGTTTGATCGTGACATTGCCGGCGCATCTGAGCACATTCGCCTGAGCTTCAATCCGCTCACACGCAAATACAAGCTCAGCATCGGCGGCATGACGCAAAGTTTTGAGTCGCCCGCGGCCGCGCTCGCCATGATGAAAAATGTCTCCAACCTCTATTTAGGATCGTATCGGGAATTAAATCCGGAGGGCTACAGCGCAAAAGCACGATTTTACCTTGACACAAGCAAGCTGCCTAAGCCCTTCCAGGTTACGCTCCGCCGCGAAGACGGCTGGAATGTAGACAGCGGTTGGTTCCCTGTCAAAATAACCCGTTCGGAGGGCTGAGTTGTCAAAGTATCTCAGATTGGCTCTGTTGGCTTTAATAGGGCTTAGCTGTGTGCTTTTATTTCTTCTGGTGAGTGCAAGCCAGAACACGGTATTTTTTGAAAAGTACTATACCGTTCTCCTGTATATCAACACCTTTGTGATGCTCGTGTTCATGGGCATGGTCGGCGCGCTTCTTTACCAGCTTTACCGCAATGCGAAGCGAAAAAAATACGGTGTCAAAATTCTTTCGAAATTTGCGCTTGCGCTCGGGCTGACCGGTGTGCTTCCCGGAATCTTGATTTTTGCTGTTTCTGTTCAGTTTCTTCACCATTCCGTGGATTCCTGGTTCGACGTCAGAGTGGAACGCGCTCTGGATTCAGGTCTTACGCTCGGCCGCGAAGTGCTTGAGAATTTCCAATCCAATGTGCTGGTGAAGGCTCGTAAAATTTCAGCAGAAATCGCAGAAACTCCGCCCTCCGGCTGGCTCGCCGTGCTGGATGCCGCACGGGAGCGCGAGGGGGTGCAGGAAGCAGTGCTGATCACCTCAAGCGGCAATCTCTTAGCCGTTTCCGGCAGCTCCTTTGGCAAACTGGTTCCGACCGTTCCTTCGAATCGAGTGCTGCAGGCGGCGCGTACGCATGGTTTTTGGCAGACGATTGATGACAATAATCCGGGACTTCAGAGAGCTCAGGTCGTGATTCCTATCCCGACGGCTGACGGTTCGATTTCGCTCGCGCTGCGTTCGCAGAAGGATATTTTTATGCTGGATGCTCCTTCTTCCGGCAGAGAGTCTGTTTTTCTCGAACTGATTGACAATGTCCCGCCCTCGCTTGCAAGCAATGCCGAGACGCTGATGAACGGTTATCGGGATTATCAGGAAATGGTTCTCGCCCGCAGCGGCCTTCGCAACATTTACTCCATCTCACTGACGCTGGTGCTTCTGCTTTCCATGTTTGGCGCGATAGCGATTTCGGTGATTATGGCCAACCGCATCAGCAAACCGCTGATGCTGCTTCTGGAAGGTATTCGGCGAGTCGGCGCCGGCCAGTATGAGCAGCTTCCCGAGGTGAGGACAAACGATGAAGTCGGGGAGCTTGCCCGTTCGTTCAACACAATGACCGGGCAGCTTGCACAGGCGCGGGAAGATCTGGAAAGCCGCAGTGAAGAACTGGGTCAGGCCAAAGAATACCTGGAACGAATTCTGGCAAAGATGTCCTCCGGTGTGATTGTGCTCAGCAGCCACAGCCAGCTGATTTCCGCCAACTCAGCGGCTTCCAGAATTCTCGGCATCAATCTCACCGAGTGCTTAGGCGCTCTGCTGAAGGACATCATGCCGGCCTTCGCGTCGGTGGTGAGTGAAAAGCTTGCGCTCTGCACAGAAGAGAACTCTGACATTTCGATTCAGTGTGAATATCAGCGGCCGGACAAACTTCAGGAAAAGCTCAATATTTTTGCGAGAGCGACTCGGCTGACGCTTGGCGAAGACAAAGGATATCTGCTGGTTTTTGACGACGTCACCGCGCTTGCGGCCGCTCAGAGAACGGAGGCATGGGGCGAGGTGGCCCGTCGTCTTGCCCACGAGATTAAGAATCCGCTGACGCCGATCCAGCTTGCCGCCGAGCGACTGGAGATGAAGCTTAAGGATAAGGTTCAGGGACGGGATCAGGAAATTTTGGAAAGGGCGACCAAAACCATTGTCAGCCAGGTCACGGCAATGAAGCAGATGGTTAATGATTTTCGCCTGTATGCAAAGATCGGAGCGCCGCATTATGACCGTCTGGACCTCACTGTTTTTATTGAGGAAGTGGCTCATTTCTATCAGGCGGCCGGGATTCGCGTTCAGCTGGCTCTACAGGAGCCGATGCCCGCGATTGAGGGGGATGCAAATCAGCTTCGTCAGGTATTTCATAATTTGTTCTCCAATGCGATGGAGGCGCTTCCTTCCAAGGAGCAGCTAGTGGTTTCGATCCGCACCTCGGTGATAAGGAACGAGACAAGCGGAGAGGCCGAGGGCGTCAGCCTGGAAGTAAGCGATAATGGTCCGGGGTTCACCAAACAGATTCTGGAACACGCGTTTGAGCCCTATGTGACGACAAAGTCTTCCGGCACAGGTCTGGGCCTTGCCATGATCAAGAAGATCGTTGATGAGCACGGAGCGTCGGTTACCGCGGTGAATTTAACGGATGAAAAGGGAGAGGTTCGCGGAGCCGCTCTGTTTTTTGTTTTTAGAAGGCTTTGGACCGTTTAGGAAGAATTCGGACTTGATAGAATAGAAGTCCATAGAGAAGTAAGAATTATTCAGAAAGTAAAGATTTTATGGCAGTTGTTTTAGTTGTAGACGACGAAATCGGCATTCGCGAACTTTTGTCAGAAATTCTCTCTGATGAGGGTTACGGAGTTCTTCTGGCGGAAAACGCCAGTGCGGCACGAGCTGCGATGAACCAGCATCCGGATTTGGTCCTTTTGGATATCTGGATGCCGGATAACGATGGGATTTCTCTGCTGAAGGAGTGGAGTTCGAGCGGACAGCTGACAGCGCCTGTGATCATGATGAGCGGTCATGCCACTCTGGATACAGCCGTTGAAGCGACCAAATTCGGCGCTGTGGATTTTCTGGAAAAGCCGATTGCGCTTTCTCGTCTGATCAGCGCCGTGAAGGAAGCTCTGCAGAAGAGTTCTAAGGAGCCCAGAATCGGAGACTCTCAGGCCTCCGCGCGTATTGATGCGCTGCGGGATACGACGGTTTATGCGCATCCGTTCCCGGCTTCCGGAAGCTCTTACCGATCTTCCGGTTCTCATTCCGCGGATGCCCGAGTGACGGCAATTTCGGATCAGCCTCCGCGCACCAGCGCAGAGGACACCAAAGCGCTGCTGGGTCAGGTGGACTTTTCCGCTCCGCTCAGAGAAGCCAGAGATCAATTTGAGCGGCTTTACTTCTTGAATCTGCTGAAAAGAGAAAACAATAGTATTTCGCGTGTTGCCGCATTTGCCGGATTAGAGCGCACGCATCTGTATCGAAAGCTTAAGCAGCTGGGAATTGAGATTGGAAAGACGGTGAGAGCCCGCGAGTAGCCTCCCGAAGACCTGATCTCCGGCAATGGAGCAATAAATGAGGATTCTCATAGTTGGAGCGGGGAAAGTCGGTTCTTCCGTTGCAGGGAATTTAGTGTCTGAGTCCAACGACATTACGATTGTTGATACAGACAAGGACCGCATAACAGACATTCAGAATAATTACGACCTTCAGGGCATCGTAGGCGACGCGACGTCTCCCTCTGTTCTTGCCGAGGCCGGAGCGGTGGACGCGGACATGATTATTGCCGTGACCGCTAATGACGAAACCAATCTCGCCGTAACTCTGATTGCCGAGCAGCTTTTTAATGTTCCGTCGCGCATCGCGCGTGTGCGCAATGATGAGCTTCGTGAATATCCGGCGCTTCTGTCGACTGCGGGGTTTCGTGCGACTTCCGTTATATGGCCGGAAGAGGCGATCACGAATTATATTGTTCAGCTGATTACCTATCCGGAAGCGCTGCAGGTCATTGAGTTTTCCGAGGCGGACGTCATTTTGATGTCCGTTAAAGTCGTGAGCGAGGCCAAGATGTGCGGCCAAACGGTTGACACTATTCATAGTCTGCTGCCGCGCGTAAAAGTTCAGATTGTTTCCATCTACCGACAAAAATACCGTCTGGATGATATCCGCGGCAACACTGTGATTGAGGCGGGAGACGAGATTTTCTTCCTCACAACCAAGGACAGCGCGATGGACGTTGTCAAAGTACTTCGTCAGCGGGTACGTCGTTCCGATCGCGTCATGATTGTCGGCGGTGACAGCTTAGGGCTGCAGCTTGCCAAAGCGCTCGACGATGTGGAGACAGCCTCCGGAGATGTCTACAACGTCAAAATCATTGAGCCGGACTTGGAGCGCTGTCAGTTCCTGTCGCAGAACCTTTCAAGTTCCGTTCTGGTGCTTCACGGAGATATGACGGACGAAGGTCTTTTTGTGAATGAAGGCATTGCGAATACCGATTTATTTATTGCCGTCAGCAGTGATGACGAAGACAACATCATGTCGTGTCTGCTTGCGAAGAAATTGGGTGCGCATCGTGCCATTACGCTGATCAACCGTGCTGACTACATTGATTTGGTTGAGGGCACCAGTATTGATATCGCGTTTTCTCCAACGGAAGCGACGCTTTCGGATTTGCTGCGTCACATTCGTCAGGGCGATGTTTTGTCTGCGCACACGCTGCGCAGAGGCGGAGCCGAAGTGATGGAAATCGTCGCACACGGCAATGAGAAGAATTCAAAGATCATAGGACGGCATGCCGCTCAGATTTCCATGCCAGACGGCACTTCGATCGGATGTGTGCTTCGTAAAGTGAACGGCATCTTTGAAGTGTTTATGGCCGATAAGGACCTCGTTATTCAGGACGGGGACCAGGTGATTGTGTTTATGGGCAGCAAGCGGCAGATTTCTGATGTTGAGAAACTATTTGCTCCATCAGTAGGTTTCTTTTAATCATGACGATGCTGCCGCCCGTACTCAGACTCATGCTTCTGCCCGTACTCAACGTGCTTGGGCCGATTTTGGTGGGATTTTCTCTATCGATGCTGATCCCGCTTGCATTATCTTTATGGAAAAACGACGGAGCTGAGGCCGGTTTTGAGATCGCGTTCTGCATTACTTTCTTTACCGGGCTATTTTTGTGGCTGAGCACGCGCCGGTTTAAGCGTGAGCTGATTCCAAGAGACGGTTTTCTGCTGGTCACGATGGCATGGGTGCTTCTTGCGCTCGCCGCGACGATCCCGCTCTATGTCAATATTGAAAATATTTCCTTCATACATGCGTTTTTTGAAGCGACATCCGGGATTACGACGACTTGCGCGACGATTCTCTCGGGGCTGGATCGTCTTCCGATCAGTGTCAATTTCTGGCGCTGTTTCCTCGCATGGATGGGCGGTATTGGAATCCTGGTGACGGCCGTGGCGGTTTTACCGCTCTTGGGCGTGGGCGGCGCTCAGATCTTTCGCGCCGAGTCTACAGGGCCGCTCAAAGAAGGGCGCCTAACGCCGAGGATCGCCGATACTGCCAAAGCGTTCTACAACATTTACTTTGCGATTTCCGTCGTTTGCGCAGTTTGCTATCACTTTGCCGGCATGGACTGGGATGATGCGATCATGCATACCTTTACGACGGTTTCTTTAGGCGGGTATTCCTCGCATGACGCGAGTTTCGCCTATTGGTCGAGCCGGACGGTGGACTGGGTCTGCGTGATCTTTCTGATTATCGGCGGCATTAACTTCTCCATGCACTTTACCGCCTGGAGGAAGCTCTCGTTCAGAACCTATCTGAAGGACGCGGAGACATGCGGATGGATCCTGACGATTGTTCTGCTCTCTGCGTTTATTTCGTTCCTTCTGGTTTATGACAAAACGTACGCCACAGTTTCAGACGCGATTTATTACGGCGTGACCAATACAGTTTTTGTGATTAGTACTGGCGGCTTTGCGAACACGAACTACGGTGAATGGTCGCTTGTGGCGCAGCTGCTGATTTTGCTGGCAAGCTGTTTTGCGACGTGCGCCGGGTCAACCGGCGGCGGCATCAAGATGATCCGAGCGATTGCTTTGGTGAAGCAGGGCAATCTGGAGTTCAAGAGAATTCTGCATCCGAAGATGGTTCGCCCGCTCAAGATTGGGTCTCAGACCATTGACAAGCAGGTAGTCTTCTTGGTTTTGGCCTTCCTGATGCTGTACACGATCATTGCGCTTTTCAGCACAATCACATTCATGCTTTCAGGGCTGGACGGTCTGACGGCTTTTTCGGCGGCTCTGGCGTGCCTGAACAATCTCGGACCGGCCCTTGGAAGTCTTGGGCCGGCCTATAACTTTGCGTCCCTCAACGATTTTCAGATTGCTTTCTGCTGCTTCCTGATGGTGATCGGACGCTTGGAGCTCTTTACTGTGCTCGTACTCTTCACGCGCGGTTTCTGGCGGGCTTAAACACCCCAGACGACAGGCGTATCTTCTTTGAGGCTTCTTTCGAGCATTTCAAGAAGCGGATAAGCGCGCTGAGTGAAGTAGACCGGCGCTTCGATAGCGGGTTTCTTTTCCTCATCCAGGTCTTTGCCCTCGCGGAAGCGTTTGTCTTCACGCTCGCGCAGGCCTTTGAGAAATTCTTTTTCCTTTTCCATTGCATCTTTCAGTGCGGCGATGGCGTCAGGGATCTCTTCGGGTGTGAGTACGCCTCTCAGGCCTAAAGGTTTGCCGATGACTTTAAAGATTTTTTCTGCGGTTTCGCGGAACATAAAAATTTCACCGGCGGCTTTGCTTTTAAAGGTAACAATTGCCATAAGCGTCTCCTCTGTTGGTTTTTGATATTTTATTGTTTTCTGCGCCTGTGTTGGTACGGAGTCTGTGCAAAGAAGGTTCTCTGTCTGCGAATATGGCGTACGGCAAATCTGCCGGATGAAATATATACTTTCAAGGAGTTAAACATGTTGGAAGGACAGTTATGAGCGTGAGTTTGATAATCGCGGCGCATAAGCCGATAGCGAGCGCTTTTAGGGAAGCGACTCTTCAGATTATGAAAGAGGTCCCGGATTTCATAGCTGTTGATATTGATTCGGACGCTTCGGCTGAGGCGCTTCAGAAACAGCTTTCTGAGGCATGGAATTCCATCGAGGCCGAAGAACGTGTTGTGATTCTTGATATTGAAGGTGCGACGCCCTGCAATGTGATGCGCGGATTTTGCGAAACACATCCCTGCTTATTTCTTGTGCCGCTCTCTCTGCCGCTTCTCTTTAAGATGATTTGCTATCGCTCTCTTTCTTTGAAAGAGCTTGAACAGAAGGCAAAAGAAATTGGCGTCACCGCGTATCTCATTGAAGGAAAAAAATGAAATCCATTCAGGTAACGGTATTGAATCGTCTTGGTCTGCATGCTCGTCCGGCTGCTAAGCTCACTCAGAAGGGCAATGAATTTTTAAGTGATATTCGCATTGAGAAAGGCGGCCGAAAGGTCAACGGTAAGTCGATCATGGGCGTCATGCTGCTTGCGGCTTCCAAAGGTACGGAGCTTACCGTCACAGCGGATGGAACAGACGAGGATGCGGCCTTAGCGGCGGTAAAAGAATTATTTGACAGCAAATTCGGAGAGCAGGAATAGCCATGACTGACGAAGCGGTTCGTCCCAGGCAGGAATTAAGAGGAGTCGGCGTCTCCAGCGGGATCGGCTTTGGCCAGGCCAGAGTCATGAATTCCGGCTCTCTGCAGCTTCCTCAGTATCAGATTGAGGCTTCTCAGTCTCAGCAGGAAGTGGCGCGTCTTGCCTCCGCGATTACGGCGGTGAACAAGGAGCTTGATCTGATGATCCGGCGCTCGCCCAAGAAAGCGCCCAAAGAGGTGAAAGCCTTCCTTGAAGTTTTCCGAATGCTTGTGAATGACGAGACATTGTTTACGGAAACTTCGCGTCTGATTGAGCAGAAGCTGATTAATGCCGAGTGGGCGCTCGAGCAGCATCTCGAAGAGGTCCGCAAGGTATTTGAGAATCTGTCCGACTCTTATTTGGCTGAACGCGGCGATGACATTGAGCATGTCGTCACACGGCTTCAGGAAGAGCTGACCGGCGGGCGCAGACTTGGGGAACAGGTTCGGGATGCGGCGGATGAATCTGTCATTTTAGTGACGCATGACCTTTCGTTTGCGGATGTGATCTGGCTGACCGAGTATGAGGAGCTCGATCTTGTCGGCATCGTAACGGAGAAGGGCGGCCCCACTTCGCATACCGCGGTACTTTCTCAAACTCTGTTTATCCCGGCCATTGTCGGCGTAGGCGGTGCTGTCGGGCTGATCCAGAGCGGTGATCGAGTATTTGTTGACTCGCACAGCGGAACGATTATCTGCAATCCGGATGCGAAGGAAACCAAAGAGATCGCTTCACGCGTCAAGGATCAGGAAAGAAATTATTCTCAGCGATTCAGGGCAAGAAGACGGGCGGCGCAGACCAAAGACGGTTTTCGCATGACGCTCAAGGCTAATGTCGCAATGGTTTCCGGACTTGACGATATTCTGCATCTCGGCGCGCAGGGAATAGGGCTTTTTAGGAGCGAATACCTTTTTATGGGGCGGCAGGTTCTTCCCACAGAGCAGGAGCAGTACGAAAGCTACCGCACGCTTATCGAGGGGATGGGAAAGCGTCCGGTCACGATTCGAACGATTGACGTCGGCGGCGATAAGATTTTGACTCCTGAAGCGCTTCATCAGAATGTTTCGTCCGGGGCGGAGAAGGAAGATAATCCGGCTTTAGGGCTCAGGGCAATTCGTTTTTCGCTGGTGAATCCGAATCTCTTTTTAATTCAGCTTCGTGCGATTTTGAGAGCGGCACACGGTTTTGATGTTCGGATACTTTTGCCTCTGGTGTCGAACCTTCATGAGATTGAAGAAGCAAAGCGCTATATTGCGCTGGCCAAGGCGCAACTTAGTGAAGAGCAGGTACCGTTTAATCCCGATGTGAAAGTCGGCATTATGGTAGAGCTTCCGGCGGCGGTGCTCTGTATTGAGGAATTTTTGGAAGCGTCTGATTTTATCTGCATCGGCACCAATGATCTGATTCAGTATTGTCTCGGTGTGGACCGCGGCAATGCTGCGGTGGCCCCGCTTTATGACGAACTGCATCCGGCGGTTTTGAAGCTTTTGAAGATGAGTGCGAAGGCCGCCGCCAAAGCAGAGAAACCGATTTCGATTTGCGGAGAGGCAGGCGGAAAAAGCAGACTGGTACCGATTTTTATCGGTCTGGGCATCAAGGAGCTGTCGATGGCGCCGATGAATATTCCCGAAGTGAAGGAAGCGGTTCTCGGGCTTAAGCACTCTGCCTGCGTACGTTTGGTACAGCAGCTGTCAAAAGCGCATGACGGTCCTCACGCGGCCGAGATTTTGGATCAGTTTTGGGAAAAAGAGGAGAACAGGAATGTCTGAAAAGAGTAACGCAATGACGGTTGATGAGCTTAGTGAACTCGATGAGCTGCTTGCTTCGGTGGATGAAAGTGCGGAACCGATGGACGCGTCGGAAGCAGACGGTTTTATGACCGCGATACAGCTGCTGCCGACTCTTCCCGATACCAGAAGCTGGCTTGGGCGGATTCTTTCCACGAACGGCAAAGCCTCGGCTTCTACAGGCAGTGCCTCAGAAGACAAGCGTTTGAGGGAGTTGCTCATAAAACGTTTTCGTGAAATTGGAGAAACGCTTGCCAATTCGCAGCCCCTTGATCCGATCTACTTTGATGCCGAAGACGAGCGAGGCAGAGTTTTGGAAGGAAAGGAAGCGATTAAGGCTCTGGAGCCGTTTGCCATGGGCTTTTTAGAAGCCGGTCAGATTTGGCCCGATTTCCTGGAGAAATCCGATTCTCCCAAGATTGCCCTGGCGCTGCACGGAATTCTGCGTCATCTGCCGCAGGAGAGCTTGGGGGATTTCGCAGAAACGAAACAAATCCTCGATAAGGAAGCGCCGCTTGAGGACTTGCCCGCGGCGCTCTCCGATTTAGCCAGCTGTGTCGCGGAGATCGCCAATGTGACAAAGGGCTACGCATTTCCGGAGCTTAATGAGCCGATGGAGGAAGAGAGCAAAAATTAATGCTTTGATTTCTCCAGCATCCCGATTACCGGGATGAGGATCAAGACGGGTATGCCAAGCGCCGCAGTGATGATAAAGAAATTGGCATATCCGACGCTTTCGACCATAACGCCGGAGAAACCTGCGAGAAACTTAGGCAGAATCAGCATGATGGAGGAGAAGACCGCGTACTGAGTCGCCGAATACCGGACGTTGGTGAGCCCTGAGAGGTATGCGATAAAGGCGGCGCTTGCGAGACCTCCGGAGAGGTTGTCCGCGCTTACGGTAAAGACGAGGAATGCGAGGTCATGGCCGAGGCCTGCGAGGCAGGAGAAAAGCAGGTTGGTCGCGGAGGCAAGCAGCGCTCCGATAAAAAGCGTTTTAAGCACGCCCAAGCGCAGGACGACAACTCCCCCGACGAATGTACCGACCAAAGTCATGACGACGCCGAAAATTTTCGATACAGCGGCGACTTCTTCCTTACTGAATCCGAGATCTCGATAGAAAGGATTGCTCATAACGCCCATGACAACGTCGCTGATTCGATAGGTGGCAATGAGCAGCAGAATGGCGGCCGCATGCCACTTGTAGCGATCAAAGAAGTCGGCGATCGGACTCCAGCAGATAACTTTGAGCCAGCCGATAACTTTCGCAGCGGGCTGAGGCAGAGCGTCGTGCGTTCTGACGAATTCTTTGACCTTGCTTTTGACCTCCCGCAGCTCCCTGAGTTTGTCTGCCTCATCGATTTTATTAGGGGCGGGCGAGAGAATCGAGGTAAGAAGTCCGACACCGATGGAGGCGGCCATAATCAGATAAGCGACGGTCCAGCCCTTTTGATCGTAGACGCTGTCCGGAGTCGTTTGGAAGAGCGCCGCGAGCGCGAAGGCGCCGGCTCCGGCCCAAATCATAGCGATTCGATATCCGGTTTGATAAGTCGCTGCAAGCGCTCCCTGCAGATCGGTATCCGCGCTTTCAATACGGTAGGCGTCCAGAGAAATATCCTGTGTCGCAGACGCAAAGGCGGTCAGAAACGCAAAGAACGTCAGCAGCGGCAGATGGAAGCGAGGGTCGGAAAAAGCCATGCCCGAGAGAGAGAGCATCAGCATGAGCTGCGAGAGGATCAGCCACGTGCGCCGCTGTCCCAATTTCGCGGAGAAGTAGGGAATTTTGAGATTATCGACGAGGGGCGCCCACAGCCATTTGCATCCGTAGACCAATCCGATCCAGGACATGAAGCCGATGGTTTTAAGGTCGATTCCCGCCTCGCGCAGCCAGAATCCAAGAGTACCGAGGACAAGCAGCAGAGGAAGTCCTGCGGAGAATCCGAGGAAAAACATTCTCAGACATACCGGCTGCAGATAAATGCGGAACGCGCCGAACCAATTCTGAAGTTTTGAGCCGAGGGTGCTCATCCCGTGATCTCCGAGGCTGACGCGACCCAGCGCCATTGGCCGGCCGCCAGATCTGCCGGGAGTTTAAGGCGTCCGAACTGTACGCGTTCAAGTGCCGTGACTCGGTTTGAGACCGCAGCCAGCATGCGTTTTACCTGATGATATTTGCCCTGCGCGAGCGTGAGCTCGATAACATTGTCTGTGATCTTTACGCAGGAGCCGGCTTTGACTTCCGCTTTTTCATCCTTGAGCAGCACGCCTTTGAGCAGCGTACTGATCTGGTTGTCCGTAATCGGATGCTTGAGTGTGACTCGGTAGACCTTGTCAACATGTTTTTTAGGGTGTGTCAGGCGATGAATGAGTTTGCCGTCGTCGGTAAAAAGGAGCAGTCCGGTTGTGTCTTCGTCAAGTCGTCCCACCGGCTGCAGTTTTCGGGTTCTAAGCGGCGGCGGGAGCAGGCTGATCACGGAAGGATGGTGCAGCGGCTTGAGTGAGCATTCGTAGTGCTCAGGCTTGTTCATCATCACGATGGCTTTCTCGTAGTAAGGCCAAGCGGTGCCGTCAACGGTAAAGACGAGATCCTTCGTGTCAATATCTTCATCAGGGTCTTCGACAGGCATGCCTGCGGCGGTGAACTTGCCGAGCAGTATCAGGCCCCGACATTCATGACGTGTGCCGAAGCCTTGAGAGAAGAGAATCTGTTCTGCTTTCATTTGATATCGAAATCGTAGACAACGGTGAGAGGCGCGTGATCCGAAAAGCGTCCATCGCGGTACACGTCGGTTTTGGAGGCTTTTGCTGCAATCAGCGGTGTCGCAATCTGATAATCGATACGCCAGCCGACGTTGTTTTGACGCGCTCTGCCGCGATTGCTCCACCAGGTGTATTGGTTAGGCCGGGGATCAAGCTTACGGAAGACGTCTGTCCAGCCGTTGGCAAAGAGATCAGTGAGCCATTGACGCTCTTGCGGAAGGAACCCGGAGTTTTTGAGATTTCTTTTCCAGTTTTTGATATCGATTTCCTTGTGCGCGATATTGACGTCGCCGCAGAGGACAACTTCCCGTCCGTCGGCTTTTAGTGTGTTTAAGCGGTCCAAAATGACATCGAGGAAGCGGAATTTTGCCTGCTGACGTTCCTCTGAAGAACTTCCTGAAGGGAAATAGATGGAGACGACGATCAGGTTCTTAAAGCGTACTTCAACATACCTTCCTTCACGATCGAACTCTTCGCTGCCGAATCCGATAATGACTTCATCCGGTTCTTTTTTGGTCAGTACCGCGCACCCCGAATAGCCTTTTTTTTCCGCACAGTGGAAGTATCGAAAGGAGGAGGGTCCGAGAGTAAGTTCTTCGGGGACCTCGTGATCCTGAGACTTGAGCTCCTGAATACAAACGATGTCAGCGTCCTGCGCAGAGAGCCAGGATTGAAAGCCTTTTTGGACAGCACTTCTGATGCCGTTTGTGTTGGCGGTAATGATTTTCAGCACGTTGGTACCCGTTGATAAAGATGCTGTCTATATTACAACGGCCGTGAGAGCTGAAAGAGCTCGTCTTTGTAACGGGAAAATAACTTCGGAGCCGCTAAAATTAAGCTTTCTTTCCTCAGCAAGTTCCTGACAACATTATGTCCAAACTTCAACATAAATTTATTGAGTTTTGTATTGATTCGGACGTTCTCCGCTTTGGAGAGTTCAAAACCAAGGCAGGGCGTCTCTCGCCTTATTTTTTCAATGCCGGTTTGTTCTACACCGGCGCTTCGCTGCGTACGCTTGCGGATTTCTACGCCAGAACGCTTATTGAAGCGATTGAACAGGGACGCATTCAGTGCGACATGCTCTTCGGACCTGCTTATAAAGGCATTACGCTTGCCGCGGCGACAGCAATCCGCATGTCCGAGCTCGGTCATGACATTCCCTTCGCATACAACCGCAAAGAAGCCAAAGATCACGGAGAAGGCGGCAAGGTTGTCGGCGCTCCTTTAAAAGGGCACGTGGTGATCATTGATGACGTTATTTCCGCTGGAACTTCCGTCAATGAGTCGGTCAGAATTATTGAAGCGAGCGGGGCTTGCCCGTCCGGAGTTTTGCTGGCGCTTGACAGGATGGAGTGCTCGGGCACCGCTGAAGACGTCGGAGAGCGTTCGGCAGTTGAAGAAGTCGAACACAAATACGGGATGTCGGTCGTTGCGATCGCCAATCTTGCGGACCTGATGGAATATCTGAAGGAATCCGATGTAAAAGAGCTGTCGGCTTATAGTTCGGCTATTTCCGACTACCGCGCGCGTTACGGCGTTAAGTAAACAAAAGACACAAGAAAGCCGGCGTTAAAACCGGCTTTTTGTGAGCTTGTTTACTGAGCGAGCTTTGCTCTCAGAATTTCATTGACCTGAGCCGGATTGGCCTTGCCTTTTGTCGCTCTCATGGTCTGACCGACCAGAGCGTTGAAAGCCTTTTCCTTGCCCGATTTGAATTCTTCGACCATCTTCGGGTTGGCGGCAAGCACTGCGTCAATAGCCGCCTCGATGGCGCCGGTATCCGAGATTTGCTTCAGGCCCAGCGTTTCGATCAGTTCATCAACTTTGTCGCCCTTCTTTTCCCAAATCGCGGAGAAGACGGTACGCGCACCTTTCTGATTGATTGTGCCGTCGCTGTAGCGAACAAGAATATCGCCGAGCTGTTCGGCTGAGACCGGGCTTTCTTCGATCGAAAGCTCAGCGGCGTTGAGCTGAGCCATAACTTCGCCCTTGACCCAGTTGGCCGCGATCTTCTTGTCTTTGAGCTTAGCGGCTGCTTTCTCAAAGTACTCGGTGAGCGGACGGTGAGAGATCAGCTGCAGGGCGTCGGCTTCGCTGATGCCGTATTCGTTGATGAGACGCGCAAGCGTCTTTTCAGGAAGTTCAGGCATAGAGGCGCGAACCTCTTCGATCCATTCGTCGGAAATTTCAAGCGGGAGAAGATCCGGATCCGGGAAGTACCGGTAGTCCATCGAGTCTTCCTTCGTTCTCATTTCGCGTGTTTCGTCATTGTCCGGGTCATAGAGACGTGTGGCCTGTACCACTTTTCCGCCTTCACTGATCAGTCCAATCTGGCGGCGAACTTCGTAGTCGATAGCGGCCTGAAGGAATTTAAAGCTGTTCAGGTTTTTAATTTCGCAGCGGGTTCCGAATTCTTTCTGGCCCTTGGGTCGGACAGAGACGTTGGCGTCGCAGCGGAAATTACCTTTCTGCATATCGCCGTCGCTGACGCCGATCCACATAACGAGTTCATGCAGCGCTTTTGCGTATGCAACGGCTTCTGCGGAGCTTCTCAGTTCCGGTTCCGTAACGATTTCCAAAAGCGGCGTTCCGGCACGGTTCAAATCGATACCGGTTTTTCCATGCACAATGCCGTGAACGCTTTTGCCCGCGTCTTCTTCAAGGTGCGCGCGGGTCAGATTAATAGTTTTTTGGTAGGTGCTTCCATCGGGGTTTTCGACCTGGAAGCTGACTCGTCCGCCGATGACAACGGGCAGTTCGAACTGGCTGATTTGATAGGCCTTCGGTAAATCCGGGTAGAAATAATGCTTACGGTCGAAGACGGAGCGGTTTGCGACTTTTGCGTCGATTGCAAGGCCGAAACGAATCGCCTTTTCCACAGCGCTCTTATTGAGGACCGGCAGGCAGCCGGGGAGCGCCAGATCGATCGGGCAGGCATGTGTGTTCGGTTCTGCGCCGAAAGAGGCGGAAGCGCCGGAGAAAATCTTAGATTTTGTTGAGAGCTGGACATGTGTTTCCAGCCCGATAACTACTTCCCATTCCATGTTTGTATTCCTTCCTAGTATCCGGCGGGGACAAGTTTATGCCAGTCAGTCGCCTGCTGATAGGCATGCGCGGTACCGAGCAGGCGGCCTTCTTCGCACTTGGGCGCGATCAGCTGCAGACCGTAAGGCAGTTTGCCTTCGCTCATACCGCAGGGCAGGCTGAGGCCGGGCAGTCCTGCAAGAGATCCCGGGACGGTGTACAAGTCGCTCAGGTATAAAGAGAGCGGATCGGCTTTAGCATCGAAGCGGAAAGCGGCATCTGTGGAGACCGGTGCGGCGATGACATCGCATTCGTTCTTAAAGATCGCATCAAACTCTTGAGCGATCAGGCGGCGTACCTGCTGAGCCTTGATGTAGTAGGCGTCGTAATAGCCGTGCGAAAGAACGTAAGTGCCGATCAGAATACGGCGTTTCGGTTCAGGGCCGAAGCCTTCATCACGGCTCTTTTTGATCATGTCGAGAAGATCGTTATAGTCTTTCGCACGATGTCCGTAGCGGACGCCGTCAAAGCGGCCGAGGTTGGAGCTTGCTTCCGCGGGCGCGATGATGTAGTAGACAGGAACGCCGAGGTTGGCTTTGTCGAGTTTGATATCGACGAGAACAGCGCCGAGACTTTCGTAAACGGAAAGTGCCTTGTAAATGGCGTCGCGCAGGCCCGGTTCGGCCTTATCGATCCAGGCGCGGGGAACGCCGATGCGCAGACCCTTGACGCCGGCATTCAGACCGACTGTCAGGTCTTCGGGCGGCAGTTCAATGCTGGTAGAGTCGCGCTTGTCAAAACCGATCATTTCAGAAAGAACAATAGCGCAGTCTTCAGCGCTTTGAGCGATGATGCCGGCGGTATCCAGACTGGAGGCAAATGCGATCATGCCCCAGCGGCTCGGTCTGCCGTAAGTCGGTTTAATACCGGTGACGCCGCAGAAAGCCGCGGGCTGACGGATTGAACCGCCCGTGTCGGTGGCTGTTGCAGCAGGCGCGATGCGCGCGGCGACGCAGGAGGCAGAACCGCCTGATGAGCCGCCGGGGACCGCGTTGGCGTCCCAGGGATTGTAGGTTTTGCCGTAAGCGCTGTTGGCGGTTGTTGAACCCATAGCGAATTCATCGCAGTTGGTTTTGCCCAGACAGACAAAGCCGGCGTTCTGAAGTCGTTCGACGACGGTCGCGTCAAACGGGCTCATGTAGTTTTCCAGCATTTTGCTGGCAGCGGTGCTCGCCCACTTGCGCGTCACAAAAATATCCTTGTGCGCAATCGGGATGCCGGTGAGCGGGGATGCCTCGCCTGAGCGGATTTTCTTGTCTGCTTCTTCGGCTTCCTTCAGTGTGACCTCAGGGCGCACGTCAAGAAACGCGTTGAGAGAGCTTGTTTTTTCGATTTTATCGAGGTACGCCTGAGCGACTTCCTTAGCAGAGACTTCTTTTGCAGTCAGGAGCTTTTTCAGCTCGGCGACAGTGGAATGTGTGAGATCAGTCATTTTATTCAATCACCTTTGGAACCAGGAATAAGCCGTCCATGACGTCCGGAGCATTCTGCATATTTTCTTCTCTGCGGTTATGTTCCGTGACTTCGTCTTCACGAAGTCTCTGAGCGCCCCCGAACGGGTGCGGCATGGGCTCTACGCCTGTGGTGTCGATGGACTGAATCTGTTCGACCATGGACAGAATGTCATTAAGCTCGACCATAAGTTTTTCGGCGTTTGCGTCCGAAAGGTCGATGCGCGCCAGATCAGAAATTCTGCGCACGTCATTGATGGTTAAAGACATGAACTTCCTAAAAAATGAATGAGTTTTTGCAATAACTGTTGTTTCTGCAAGTAACAGCCGGCCTCCGTCAGGGGCCTAAAATACCTTTTTTAGTCTATCATTTACGTTTGCCCTTCGTTCGAATTGGGCGGTTACTAAATATGTGCCAAGGTGGAGTGGCAGGGGGACTACATGTTCGGTGGTTTAAGGAACTTTTTTTCTAATGATTTAGCGATTGACTTAGGAACAGCCAATACGCTTATTTATTGTCGCGGCAAAGGAATGGTTCTTGATGAACCGAGTGTTGTGGCCGTGCGAACAGACAAAGGAAATTCAGGAAAGCTCGACGTCAGAGCGGTTGGTAAAGAAGCAAAGAACATGCTTGGCCGCGTTCCGGGCAACATTGACGCAATTCGTCCGATGAAGGACGGCGTTATCGCGAATTTCACGGTTACTGAGCAGATGCTCAAGAGTTTTATCAAGAAAGTGCATACCCCCAGCATTTTCACGCCTCGTCCCAGAATTGTCATTTGCGTCCCCTACGGATCTACCCAGGTTGAGCGCCGCGCGATCAAAGAGAGTGCTGAAGCAGCCGGTGCCAAGCAGGTTTTTCTGATTGAAGAACCGATGGCGGCCGCGCTCGGCGCAGGTCTTCCGGTTAGTGAAGCGGCCGGTTCCATGGTGATTGATATCGGCGGCGGCACAACTGAGGTCGGAGTGATTTCTCTGGGCGGCATTGTTTACGCCTGCAGCGTACGCGTGGGCGGCGATAAGTTTGATCAGGCGATCATTGATTACATCCGCCGCAACTACGGCATGCAGATTGGCGAGCCGACGGCTGAACGAATCAAAAAAGAAATCGGTTCGGCATTCGTTTCCAGTGAAGTGCGCGAGTTTGAGGTCAAAGGCCGCAATCTTGCGGAAGGTGTGCCTCGTTCATTTACGATTTCCAGCAACGAAGTGCTTGAAGCGCTTACCGAACCGCTGAATCAGGTTGTCGGAGCGGTCAAAAAGGCGCTTGAGCAGACGCCTCCGGAGCTTGGCGCGGACATTGCCGTACGCGGTCTGATGCTGACCGGCGGCGGAGCTCTGCTGAAGGACCTGGATCGTCTTCTGATGGAAGAAACCGGTCTTCCTGTCGTTGTCGCTGATGATCCTCTGACCTGCGTTGTCCGCGGCTGCGGTGTTGCGCTCGAAGGTATCGGTAAGATCGAAGATTCAATCTTCTGTTTCGGCTAGAAATAGGACAAGATGCTCGGGCCTTCAAAGCACCTGAAGTTTAATGCTCCCAGAGCTTCTTCCTTTACAAGCTTTGGTTTCTTCGCGTTTGCTGCCATTCTGATGATGGTTGTTGATCATCAAATGCAGGTGATGGAGCCTGTCCGAAGCGGTTTTGCGTGGGTTGCGGATGCCCTGCATACGGGTGTTACCGCTCCGTCCCGCGGTATTGAAGAAGCGGCGGAGTATTTTCAGTCGAAATCTAAGCTGGTTAATGAAAATGAGGTGCTGAAGAAGCGTCTGGCCGAGAGCGAAATGGAAAGGTTTCGCCTCGGGACTCTGAGCGATGAAAATCGCGTTCTGAAGGAGATGCTTCAGCAAAAGGCACTTTACCCGGTGCATTCAGTGATGTTTGAAGTTCGTCGGGCGCTCTCCGACGGCTTCACTCAGCGTTATCAGATCAACGGCGGAAGCGACGACGGAGTTGAGGTCGGGATGCCGGTTGTCACGGAAACCGGGCTCGCCGGTCAGATCATTCATGTTTCCAAGCGTTCAAGTCAGGTGCAGCTGATTCAGGATAAGAATCAGGAAGTTCCCGTTTTGTTTACAGAATCGCATGTTCGAGGCATTGTCCGCGGTACCGGAGACGGTGATACGCTGCAGAGCCGCGATTTACCGTTCAGCGACAAAATCAGGGTTGGTGAAAAGGTTGTGACTTCCGGTCTTGACGGTATTTATCCCAAAGGGATTCCAGTAGGGACCGTGACTTCCGTTCGCCCCGGCGAGGCCGGTTCTTATGTTGACGTGAGCATTGCCGCACCAAAGTCCATCGGTACGAGTGAATACGTACTGGTGATGTTTGTTGATACCGAATCCAAGCTTCCTCAGGTTGAAGAGGAGGAGCCGGCGGATCCGCAGCAGAGAAGAAAGGCCAAGCGATGAGTAATTTTTCCAAAGGCTTTAACTATCAGCGTCCGGATAAGTCAATTCATGATCCGACTTTGGCCGGACCGCTTTGGGTCTACGGTTCGCTTCTGTTGTCCTGGCTACTTGATCTGCTGCCAAGTTCGCACTGGCCGTTTTTTCCGAGTTTTCTCGTGATGACGCTGATTTTCTGGGCGATTCATCAGCCCAACAGAATTTTCTACTGGCTCGCATTCTGCTTAGGTCTTCTCACGGATGCTGATACCGGGGCCGTTTTCGGTCAGCACGCGCTGACTTACTGCGTCGTGGTATTTTGTGCTGAACTGATGAGTGTTCGGCTGCTTTGGCTCTCTCCGATCAGTCAGGCAATATCTCTGCTGCCGGTTTTTCTTCTTCCCGCGGTTTTGAAAACCGTGGAAAGCTTTCTTTTGTCTCAGCAAAGCTTTGATGCGGCATGGTTCCTCCAGGTTTTGCTGTTTATTGTCTTCTGGCCGCTGTGGGTTTGGTTTTTATCCAGACGTTTTTATCTCGGCTGAGGCCGCCTGACGCATTATGAAACGAAGGGTCCAGGAGCTCGAATCCAAACACCGGCAGCAGTTCATTAATCGCTGCTGGTTCTTTCTGTTTGTTACGCTTCTGTGTTTTGGAATACTGACGCTTCGTTTTGTGTGGCTGCAGATTATTCAGTACGACGAACTTGTCGTTAAGGCGGAAGCCAACCGGAAAACAGAAACCGCGCATCCTCCGAGGCGCGGGACTATTGTTGATAAAAACGGCGAAATTCTCGCGACGAATGATCCGATCTACACACTCGAAATTACGCCGGCAGAGACGCCGAATTTTAGAAAAACCATAGATGAACTCGGAAAAATCATCAGTATTTCCAAAGGCGATCTACGTCGTTTTAATCGTCTGAAGGATGAGCTTCCTCGTTTGAGCCCGGTGCCGATTAAGAGTGGTCTGACAGACGAAGAAGTTGCTCGGTTTACCGCTCAGTCCTGGCGATTCCCCGGCGTTGAAGTTCGTTCCCGCATGCATCGCAGGTATCCGCAGGCGGAAGCCGCGGCGCATGTCGTCGGCTATATCGGAAGAATTTCACAGAAAGATCAGACGCGCCTTGAAGAAAGCGGACGCGGTCGTGATTACTCCGGTACGCTCAATATTGGCAAGACCGGCATTGAACTCTCTTACGAGGACGAACTTCACGGCAAACCCGGTTTTGAAGAAATTGAGGTCCGCGCCTCAGGCCGTCCCATTCGTTCGCTGTCAATGACTCAGCCCAAGACCGGGAATCATTTGGTTCTGACGCTTGATATGGGCCTGCAGCGCATGATCATGAAAGAGCTAGGAGACAGAAGAGGCACGGTCATTGCCATTGAGCCGAAGACCGGAGATGTGCTCGCCTTTGTTTCCAATCCCAGTTTTGATCCGAACCTATTTGTTGACGGTATTGATCAGGAGACCTGGGACAAGCTGAACCAGGACGAAGACAAGCCGCTCATGAATCGAGCTTTGAGAGGAACTTATCCTATCGGGTCCACGTTTAAGCCCTTTATGGCGCTTGGCGCGCTGGAGATGAAAGTTCGCGATCCGAAGCGTGTCATTCAGGACAACGGCCATTTTCAGCTTGGCAATCATGTGTTTCGCGATTCCACCAAAGGGCGCGGATACGGACCCGTAGATATGCATCGTTCGATTGTTGTTTCTTCAGATGTGTATTACTACTCGCTTGCTCAGGACATGGGTATTGATCGAATTCATGATTTCATGAAACCCTTTGGTTTTGGGCAGATTACCGGGATCGATCTTGTCGGCGAAGCACGCGGTATTCTTCCTTCGAAGGAATGGAAGCAGAAGCGCTTTAAACAGCGCTGGGCGGTTGGCGATACGATTTCCATCGGTATCGGTCAGGGCTACAACTCTTTTACGATGTTGCAGCTGGCGCACGCGGTGGCAACCCTTGCCAATGACGGCATTGTGATGAAGCCGCACCTGGTGAAGAAGATTATCAACGCGGAGACCGGGGAAGAAGAGGTTATTGCCAAGGATCCGGTGGATGTGATTCCGCTCAAAAAAGAGAATGTGGATTTTATTAAGAACGCGATGCACGATGTGACGCTCAAAGGAACCGGGCGCGCGCTGTTTGCCAACGCGCCCTACACCGTCGGCGGAAAAACCGGAACCGCTCAGGTTTTAGGCATCAAGCAGGGCGCGACGTATGACAAGAACAAGATTAAGGAGCGTCATCGCGACCACTCCCTGTTTATAGCGTTTGCTCCTGTGGACAAGCCGCAGATTGCGCTTGCCATTATGGTGGAAAACGGCGGCTTCGGCGCTGCCGCGGCAGCGCCGCTTGCTCGGAAAATTTTGGATTATTACTTGGTGCAGAGCCGTATTCCCGAAGATAAGCGGGAAGGGGCCTCATCTAAAGAGGCTGGCGCAAAGCCAGCTTCAGGGAAAGCGCCCGCAAAAACTGCTGTGAAGAAGCCCGCGGCGAGGACGGACGGGAAAAACGGACAGAAGGGAGATAAACGTTGAACTCGTTGATTACTGTGCACAAAGAACCCTTCTATGTGAAGGTGCTGAAAACGTTTCTCAGTGTGTTTTTTTCGATTGACTGGACACTGCTGGCGATTGTGACGCTTCTGAGCGCCTGGGGTTTTGTGACGCTTTATTCTGCAGGCTACAGTTTCCCCTGGCGTATTGACGGACAGATTCGAAATTTAGCGGCCGCCGGAGCGGCGATGCTGGTTTTCGCCAATATTCCCATGAAATGGATGAAGGGACTCGCGATTCCTCTTTACGCGGTCGGTCTTCTTCTGTTGGTCGCAACGCTGCTTTTCGGCGTGAATACCAAGGGCGCGACGCGCTGGCTTGACATTGGCGTAGTCCGCATTCAGCCCTCGGAGATCATGAAGCTGGCGACGCCGCTTTTGATCGCCTGGTATTTCCAGATTCGCTATACCGCTCAGGAAGGCGTTCTGCGCTGGTGGGACTATGCGGTTGCGTTTGTTCTGCTTGCTCTGCCGGTTGCGCTGATTTTGAAGCAGCCTGACCTTGGCACATCTCTCTTGGTCTGCGCCTCCGGCTTTGCCGTGATCTTCTTTGCCGGACTCAGCTGGAAATTTTTACTGTTGATGATTTCGTGTGCGGCGGCTGCGCTTCCCGTTGTCTGGAGCATGATGTATGACTATCAGCGACAGCGGGTTTTGACTCTGCTGGATCCGAGTTCGGATCCTTTGGGTGCGGGTTTTCATACGCTGCAGTCAATTATTGCGATCGGTTCGGGCGGAATGACCGGAAAGGGCTGGATGAACGGAACCCAGGCGCATTTGGATTTTATTCCTGAGCGAACCAGTGACTTTCTTTTTGCGGTATTTTCCGAGGAGTTCGGTTTTTTCGGAGATGTCGGACTGCTGCTCCTTTACACGCTGCTGATTATGCGTACGCTTTATATCGCCTCGGTCGCTTCAACCATGTTTGAGCGTCTGACAGCCGGAGCCATTGCAGCGATCTTTTTGATGTATTCCTTTGTTAATATGGGAATGGTCAGCGGGATCCTGCCCGTTGTCGGCGTGCCCCTTCCCTTTATGAGTTACGGCGGTACTGCGCTTCTGATTTTAGGCATCTGCTGCGGACTGCTGATGAAAATTTCCGCCGGACGCCGCATAAAAGAATCTTTGTACGGAGATTCTTACCGAAGTTAGCTGAATAAGAAAAAACATGAAACGACGTTATTGGCAGATACTGATTTTTTCGGCCGCGGCCTCGATTCTCGCCGGCTGCGGAACCTCACAAAAAGACGGCAAGTACTACGATAACGACGGACCGCCTTCTGCCTTAGGTACGATCGGTATGGAAACGAAGAATGCGGTGCCGAAGGTAGAGAAGCCGATTGCCGCGACGAACCGTCCTTACAAGGTCATGGGCAAAACATATGTTCCGATGACAGGAGACAAGCCTCTGGTACAGACCGGTTACGGCTCCTGGTACGGCAAACAGTTCCACGGGAAGAAAACCTCCACCGGTGAAATTTACGATATGTACGCGATGACAGCGGCGCATACCACGATGGAGCTTCCGAGCTATGCCAAAGTGACGAATCTGGAAAACGGCAGAAGCATTATTGTTCGTGTCAATGACCGCGGACCGTTTCTGCACAGTCGTGTGATTGATCTCTCTTATGCGGCCGCCTCGCGTCTCGGCTATGTCAATAAAGGAACGGCCAAAGTGAAGGTCGAACGCATTACACGAGCGCAGATCGCGGCAGGGAATATTCCTTCGACCACAAACGGCAGTGTTCTTGCTTCGATTGCCGCGCCCGTGGCGAAGAAAGTATTGTCTTCAAGCGAGAGCGGCTCAACCAAAGAGTCGGATTTTATTGCTCAGGTCGCTACTTTAGCTGCCGAAGGGGAGTCCCTTGCCTCTTCGAGTTCACCGAGTATTACCGCCGATCGCGTCATCATAGAAAAGGATCAGCCGCCGCTGAATCAGAATCCGGTTGAGCGTGTACTGGAAGCCGGGGCGCAGATCGCTTTGGAAAAAGCCGGAAATGCTGATCAAACCACCTTGAACACGTTTGAGACAGAGGCAAAAGCCGAAGTCATCAGCGCACTGAAAAAACACGCGTCTGAATCTCAGCTGGGCCAAGCAGTAAACGCGGCTTCTGCGGTTAAGCAATACGCCGTGCAGCTCGGCGTGTTCCGTTCCGAGCAGAACGCCTTAAAACTCAAGCAGCAGTTCACGGAAGTTCTTGGGGATAAAATGGGTGCGCAGGTGCGCATTGAGCTCGTTAACGGGCTTCATAAAGTGGTGGTCGGCAGCGGCATGACGGAGGCGCAGGCGAAAGCCGCGACAGCCATTGTTCGAGATGCGCTGAATATCAAGGCTTTCGTTTTAAAGGAGTAAAAGGTGCATCAGAAGATTTATGAAAGCGTAGAACGTTTTTGGCAAACATCGATGCTTGCCGCGCTGGAGGATTTCATTCGTATTCCTGCTCTTTCACCGGACTTTGACAACAGCTGGGAAAAGACCGGTCATTTGGCATTCGCGGTAGAGCAGGCGAAGGCTTGGGCGCAGAAACAGGGGATTCGAGGGCTCAAGTGCGAAATCGTGAAAGACGAGGGCTGCACGCCGTGTCTTCTTGTTGAGATAGAGCCGAGTTCTGCTGATAAATTTGAGCGTTCGGTATTCTTTTACGGGCATTTGGACAAACAGCCGGAAAACGAGGGCTGGGACGCCGACAAATCTCCGTGGGTTCCGGTGCTGCAGAACGGCCGTCTTTACGGCCGCGGTTCTGTTGATGACGGCTACGCCTTCTACTCACTGCTTGGCGCGGTTAAAGTGATGCAGGAGCTCGGTTTTGCGCATCCGAGATGCGTCGGGCTTTTTGAAACCTGTGAAGAGTCGAGCTCGCGTCACTATGAAGCGTATCTGGACAAATGCAGACAGCGCCTTGGCGACATCGGGCTGGTCATTGCGCTTGACAGCACTTGCGGTGACTACGATCGACTTTGGATCGTTCGCTCTTTGCGCGGAATGCTCGGCGGAGTTCTGAAGGTTCAGACACTGACGGAAGGCGTGCATTCCGGGGAAGCAAGCGGAATTGCGCCGAGCTCCTTTATGGTTCTGCGCAATCTTCTGGACCGACTGGAGAATTCTGCTACCGGAGAGATGCTTCCGCAAGCCTTTAAAACAGAAATTTCCGACGAAACGGTGGAAGAAAACCGGCAGGTCGCGGCGCTTTTAGGTGACGAAGTCTGGTCCCATTTCCCATTTGCGGGGGCCACTCAGCCTTTGAGCAGGGATGCTCTGACCTGTCTGCTTAACAGAGGCTGGCGTCCGGAAATGACAGTGACGGGCATTGACGGTGTGCCGAAGGTCGAAAACGCAGGCAATGTTATGCGTGTCTTTACCGCCGCAAAGATCGGCATTCGCCTTCCGCCGGGCGTAGATGCGGTTAAAGCGTCCCGCGCACTTTCTCAAATTGTGACGGAGAATCCGCCTTTTCAGGCAAAGGTCAGCTACAGCTCCACGGTAGAGAGCGACGGCTGGACAGCGCCTCAAACCGCGCCGTGGCTTCAGAAGGCATTCGAGGAGAGTTCTCAGGCCTTTTGGGGCAATGCGCCCTGTTACTTTGGAATGGGCGCCTCTATCCCGCTGCTGAATGTGTTTTCGAAGACGTGGCCTAAGGCGCAGTTTATGGTGGCCGGCGGCTTAGGTCCCAATTCGAACGCGCACGGTCCGAACGAGTCGCTGCACATTGAGTATGCTCTGAAGTTAATAGCTTCGATCGTTTGGATCGTAGCCAACTATAAGGAGTGACGTTTTGAGACGGGATGTAGTGGTTGAAGTGATCGTTCAGTATCCGAACGGATGCGAAAATTTTGCAACGAAGATGGAAGCCGAGAGATATATCAACGCCAATCTCGAAGAAGAGGTGCCGACAGCGGCTTGGGTTGAAGAGATCAACGGCAAAAAGAAATACGATCTTCAGCTGATTGAAGAAAACGGAGAGATTCGCATCGCCGACTAAGTCGGAAGTTGAGAAAAGCCCGGCGTCGGGCTTTTTTCAATTAATCCTCACGGTTCCAATTGCTGACAAACTTTCGCAGTGATCCGACGAGGTATCCGGCTTGATATGAGCGCTCCTGAATAGCTTTGACCGCACCCTCTAAATCGATAGCGGGCAGACGTCCCGCGATGTAATTGCGAATTTCGTCACGCAGCACGTCTTCGGGCGGCCGCTTCTGCATTTCGGCCATGACATTAAGGGCGGTACGCGCCTGAGGCGGCAGACCCTGCATGACTTTGTCAACCGATTCTTTGATGGTCAGACTCATTGGATTTTCCTCAAGGAGGGCGGCCGCGATCGGACCGCCGTGCCGATATTATCCCAGGAACTGCTGATAAGCAGGATTATCGGTTTCCTCTACGTAGGCGTAGCCGAGATTCTGCAGGAATGCGCCGAATTTTTCGCTGTCTTCCTGAGGGACCTGAAGACCGACCAGAATACGGCCGTAATCGGCGCCTTGGTTCCGATAATGGAACAGGGAGATGTTCCAGTCGGGCGCGCTCGAGGAGAGGAATTTGAAGAGGGCGCCGGGTCTTTCAGGGAATTCAAAGCGGAAGACTCGTTCGTTGACTGCCAGTTTGGAGTGGCCGCCGACCATATAACGGAGGTGTGTTTTTGCCAGTTCGTTGTCGGTCAGGTCAACTGCTGGGAAGCCGTTTTCTTCTAAGAGCTTTTTAATGCCTTGAGCTTCGCTGCGGTGTTCTGTCTGCAGGCCGACATAAATCTGAGCCTTGTCCGCATCCGAGATACGGTAATTGAATTCCGTAACGCTGCGGTTGCCAAGCAGCGAGATCAGCTGCTTGAACGCGCCTCGGCGTTCGGGAATTGTCACGGAGAAAAGCACCTCACGATGTTCGCCGAGTTCGGCGCGTTCAGCGACGAAGCGAAGACGGTCGAAGTTCATGTTGGCGCCGGAAAGAACGCCCACAAAGTTCTGGTCTTTGATGTTGTTCAGTTTGACGTATTTCTTGATGCCTGCGACGGACAGAGCGCCTGCCGGTTCGAGAATGCTGCGTGTGTCTTGGAACACATCCTTGATTGCCGCGCAAACTTCGTCCGTGTCAACGAGAATGATGCCGTCAACAAAGTTTTCGCACAGACGATAGGTTTCTTCACCGACAAGTTTAACGGCGGTACCGTCGGAGAAAAGTCCGACATCGGCAAGGAAGGTCGGTTTGCCGTTTTTGAGGGACTGATTCATAGAATCGGAGTCAACCGTCTGCACGCCGAACACTTTGATTTCCGGATACAGCGCTTTGACGTAGACGGCAACGCCGGCGAGAAGGCCGCCGCCTCCGACGGGTACAAAGACCGCGTCGATGGCGCCGTTTGCGTTCTGGGCCTGACGAATGATCTCCATGGCGACGGTACCCTGACCGGCGATGATGTCCGGATCATCGAACGGCGGAACCGGAGTCAGGCCTTCTTTGGCCTGAAGTTCAGCCGCATAGGCAGCGGCGTCGGAAAAAGAGTCGCCGTAAAGAACGACTTCACCGCCGAGTCGGCGAACCGTGTTGATTTTCAGCGCCGGTGCGGTAATCGGCATCACAATGACCGCGCGGCACTTGAGTTTGCTTGCGGCGAGTGCAACGCCCTGGGCGTGGTTGCCTGCGCTTGCGGCGATTACGCCTTTAGCGCGTTCTTCCGGCGTCAGGTTGGCCATTTTGTTGTAGGCGCCTCTCAGCTTGAAGCTGAACACGCTCTGTAAATCTTCTCGTTTGAGCATGACGTTGTTTCCAATTCGCTCGGAAAGCAGTTTGGCTTTTTGGAGCGGAGTTTCTTTTGCAACGTCATAGACATGAGCCTTGAGGATGCGGCGCAGATATTCTTGTTCAAGCATTTTTTGTGATTTGTGATTGGTAAAGTTAAAAAAATAGCACTAAGGCGGCCAAAAAATAAAAAAGAGCGTTTTAGTTTCTGACTCTTACTCGAGAATATTGCACAATGATGGCATGAACAGAGAATTTCCAGATGATTAAAGAGATGTCGAAAGAAAAATTGAACAACCTTAGACTGCGTGAAATTCCATATAACTACACGTCTTTTTCGGACCGGGACATTGTTGTGAGACTGCTCGGAGAAGATGCATGGAATGTTTTGGAAGAGCTTCGCGGAGACGGCCGTCCCGGAAGGTCTGCCCGGATGCTTTACGAAGTGCTGGGCGACATATGGGTTATTCAGCGCAACCCCTATCTTCAGGAGGATATGCTCTTTAACCAGAAGCGCAGAGGACTTTTGGTGGGCGCGCTTTATCATCGCATCCGTTCGATGCAGCAGCAGATCACTAAACTTGATCCTCAGTCAGCCGAAAAGGTTGAGTTTTTGGTTCAGAAGGCGCTGATTGTTATAGAGAAATTCAAGAGTTCTTTTGAGCGGTCCTGGGACTTAAGAAGGCTTGTGCTGAAGCGCCTGAAGAAGTACACGAAGAGTCAGAATATTCGCTTTGACAGTTTTTCCAGAGCGAGCCATGTGACGGATGCGACCGACTGGCGCGTGGAGTATCCGTTCGCCGTTGTTTATCCCGACCGAGAGGAAGAGGTCTCAGGTATTGTGCAGGCCTGTATCGAGATGAACTTCACCATCATCACGCGAGGCGGCGGCACCGGATATACCGGCGGGGCTGTCCCGCTCCATCCGCGCACAATCATCATCAATACGGAGAAACTAAACCGCATTTCCGATGTTGAATTCCGTGCGCTCGACGGCCTTGAAGGAAAGCATGCGACGATTTTTGCCGGAGCAGGCGCCGTCAATAAACAGGTTGCCGAAAAAGCAGCCTCCGAGGGCTGGGTGTTTTCTGTTGATCCCAACTCCAACTACGCCTGCACGATCGGAGGCAATATCGCCGAAAACGCCGGCGGCAAGAAGGCGGTTCTGTGGGGAACAACCGCCGACAACGTGTATTGGTACCGAATGGTTGATCCCAACGGTGACTGGATTGAGGTGACGCGCGTCAACCACAATCTCGGCAAAATCCACTTACAGGAAGATGTGGTTTTCGAGGCTGTTTGGAAAAAAGGCGGAAGCGCGCCGGAGAAAGCCGCCGAGATTCGCCGCAGGACTTATCGGATCAAAGGCAGCACAATCCGTAAGCCGGGCTTGGGCAAGGACGTGACGAATAAATTCTTTGGCGGAGTTCCCGGACTGCAGAAAGAAGGCTGCGACGGCATTATCACATCCGCCCGATTTATCGTGCACAAGATGCCCGCGTTCACTCAGACCGTATGCTTGGAGTTCTACGGAGCGGCAAGCAACGCGGGTCCGGCTATTTATCAGATTTCTCAGCTCTTTGAGCCCCAGCCCGAGGGCGTGATGCTTGCCGGTCTTGAGCATCTCGATGATCGTTATCTTCATGCGATTAACTATGCACCAAAGAGCGGAAGAGGGATCTACCCTAAGATGGTCATCGTCGGAGACATTATCGGCAGCAGCGAGGAGAGCATCTCCAAGTATGTGGAGGAAGTCCGCAAGATAGCGCTGTCCGGAAACGGTGACACGTACGTGGCGAAGACCCCGGAAGCACGCCATCAGTTCTGGGCTGAACGCTCAAAGACCTCCGCTATTTCAAAGCATACCAACGCCTTTAAGCTGAACGAAGACGTTGTGATTCCTCTGGATAAGATCGGCGACTATACAAACGCGGTGGAACGCTTCAATATTTGCTGCTCGATTGAGAATAAGCTCGATATGATTCGGGAGACCAAGTGCTATCTCGATGGGCCGCTCAGCCTTGGAAAACTCGCAGTGAGTTCCGGCGGCTACACCGAGAAGGAGCTTCTCAGTCAGAAAGTTCCGCTCGGACTTGTTCTTTTGGACAAGGTTGAGGCCGAGTGGACTTATATTCTTCATCATCTGGATGAGGACGCGAAGCAGGCGGTTGAGCGGCTGGAAGAGCTTGGCAGAAAGCGTTCTGAGCGTCTTCCAAAGGATCTTGGCGGCCTGACGCTTCTCGATCTTGTTCAGAATCATTTGATTCGCGTCTCGTGGAAACAGGAGGTTCTGAAAGAGCTCAATGACATTTTTGCCGGCGACTCCTTTGAAAATGTCAGAAATGAGATTTTCCGAATTCATGCGAGAGTGCTCCGCGAAAGAGTATTCATTGCGCTTCATATGCATGCGGGGGACGGCAATGTTCACACAAATATTCCGGTCAACTCCGACAATGTGAAAATGCTCCGTAAAGCCAACGAAGGCGTCGCGTATGTCATGGATGTCGCAAAGAAGCTTGGCGGAGCGATCTCCGGAGAGCACGGCATCGGCATGACAAAGATCGATTTTGTGAGCAAAGGAGAATTTGACGAGTTTTACGACTACCTTGACAAGACCGATCCGCACGGAAGGTTCAACAAAGGCAAGCTGAGACCGCAGGCCAATCTTTCGATTGCCTATACGCCGAGTTTTAATTTGCTCGGACATGAGTCTCTGATTATGCAGAAAAGCGAGGCTCGTCTGATTTCCGAGGAGATTAAGACCTGTCTGCGCTGCGGCAAGTGCAAACCGGTCTGTTCGACTCATGTTCCCAATGCCAATCTGCTCTACTCTCCTCGAAATAAGGTGATTGCGACCTCGCTGCTTTTGGAGGCGTTTCTTTACGAAGAGCAGACCCGCCGAGGTGTTTCTCTTAAGCACTACGCCGACTTTGAGGATGTGTCAGATCACTGCACGATCTGTCAGAAATGCCAGAAGCCGTGTCCGGTTAAGATTGACTTCGGCCGCGTCACTATGCTGATGCGCGATATGCTGCACGCCAAGCATAAGGAGCGCTTCCATCCGGCCAAGGCTGCCGGACTTAAATTCCTTGAGCTTGAGAACCCGCTTGCGGTCAGAGCGGCCCGCAAGGGACTGATTGAATATGGGTTCCAGGCAGAAAGGGCGGCTTCGGACATGCTGAAAATTGCCTCTGCCCGCAGTGCGCGTCATCCGGGATTCAGCACGGGGCGTCCGAGTGTTCGGGAAGAGGTGATTCATCTCGTTAACCGCAAGCTCCCGAAGGATTATGTCGGGACGACGGCGCGCAAGCTGCTTGATATTGAGGATGCGAAATTTATTCCGGTGATAAAAAACAAGGAGCTTGCCGCTTCGGATCAGCCGAGAGAGTCCGTGTTCTACTTCCCGGGCTGCGGCAATGAGAAACTTTTCAGTCAGGTTTCTATCGCCGTTTTAGGCATGCTCTATGACCTGGGCGTGCAGGTTATCCTTCCGCCCGGATACCGCTGCTGCGGACATCCGCAGAAAGGGAACGGTCTGAAGGATAAGGGCGATGAAATCATCACGCGCAATCGGGTTCTTTTCCATCGTGTTGCCAACACGATGAACTATGCCTCGATCAGCACGGTGCTTGTCAGCTGCGGAACCTGTCTGCATCAGCTACGCGAGTACAACTTTGAGTCCATTTTCCCGGGCTGCCGCGTCATGGACATCCATGACTATCTGCTCAGTAAGGGCGTGTCCGTTAAGGGCGCCTACAACACGCGCTACATCTATCACGATCCGTGTCATACACCGCTTAAGGAAGGCGTGCCAATTGAGACGGTAAACGCGCTGATTCATCCCAAGGACGGCTCTTCGGTGGTGCTCTCTGAGCGCTGCTGCGGCGAAAGCGGAACGTTTGCGATTGCCCGACCGGACATCGCCAGTCAGGTTCGTTTTGCGAAAGAACAAAGCCTGAGAGGCGCGGCCGCGAAGCTCAAGGCGGGCGACTTCAGCGGAACCACCAAGGTTCTGACGACATGTCCCGGCTGTCTGCAGGGCATGAGCCGGTATTCGGACGCGATCAAATCACAGGCGGAGTTTCTGATTGTGGAGATGATGCGCTCAAGATACGGAGACGGCTGGCTGCATGAAACGTTAAATAAGCTCCGTGACGGAGCGATTGAAAAGGTACTGCTGTAATGGTCAAAGATTGTCCTTTATGCGCCCCTCAGGGCGAGCTTGAGGTCGTAAGGACCGATAAATTCCGTGTGATCCGGGTCGATGACCCGGATTTCCCGGGATACTTTCGCTTAATTTGGAACGAGCACGTGAAAGAGAACAGTGATCTGTCTGAAGAGGATCGTCTGATTCTTTGGCGCGCGCTCTGCGAGATTGAGCGGATCATGAATGAAGAGCTTTCTCCGGACAAAATTAACTTGGCCGAGTTCGGAACGATGGTGCCGCATCTGCATTGGCATCTGATTGCACGCTATCGTGACGACGCCTCCTACCCGGACTCCTACTGGAGTCCGAAGGTACGCAGTACGGACGAAGAAAAGCTCGTCGAGCGGCGGGAAAAAACTCTGCGGTGCGCAGAGCGCATTAATCGCTGCTTTGCTTAAATGCGACGAACTTGTTTCTGAGGTGCGAAGCGACGTCATCGGTGACAAAGCCGCTTACGTCGCCGCCCATGGAAGCGATTTCGCGCACGAATGAGCCGCTGACGAACTGGTACTGTTCGGCAGGCGTCAGAAATAGGGTGTCCACTTCCGGCATCAAAATCTGGTTCATACCGGCCATTTGGAACTCGTATTCAAAGTCGCTGACAGCGCGCGCGCCCCGGATGATGCACTGAGAGTGATGTTCCCGAACGAAAGTCGCTAAAAGCCCCGTAAAACCGTACACCTCGACATTGGACATCTCTGCGGTGGCGTTTTGGATCATTTCCAGGCGTTCCTCAAGCGTAAAAAGCGTGTGTTTGCGTTTACTTTCTGCGCAGGCGACGATAAGTTTAGGGAAGAGTTTCGCCGCACGGCGGATTAAATCGAGATGTCCGCGCGTAAGCGGATCAAACGTACCCGGGTATGTTGCGATAACCATGTTTACTGCTCCGTCTGACGCGCCAGAAGCAATGAGCTGGCGCCGGACTTAAGTCGTCTGACGGCCTGAAGTCCGATTTCTGAAAGAGATGCGTCTGAGATTTCTTCGGGCGATTCGACATAAATCAGCCCGTCGGGTTTAATAAGCCCGGATGCGGTTTTAAGCGCATGCATCTGTAGTTTTAGAGCAAAGGGCGGATCGATAAAGATCACGTCATATTGTTTTCCTGCGGATTTTATCGTCAGGCTGTCGGCGCAGTGCACGTGTAAAGGCGCGCCGAGTTTTTCAGCGTTCTTCTTAATTTGCGCACAGGCGGAGCGGTTGACTTCATAAACATCCGCGCTTTTTCCGCCTCGGCTGAGGAATTCGAAGGAAAGGGCGCCGCTTCCGCCAAACATATCGAGGCTTGTCCGTTCTTCAAAAGTTTCGAACAGGTGTCCGAGCCAGTTAAAGAGTGTTTCCCTCTGGCGATCCCCGGTGGGCCTTAGTCCTTTTGCGTCCAAAACGGGCAACGGGGTTCGTTTCCATTTTCCCCCAATGATCCTTACTTTGCCGCTACAGTTTCCAGGCATTGGTAAACTCTCAGATTAATTGATTACCTGAACTTTAAATGAAAAATACTCAACATGAGTGACACGAAAGAAAAAACGGGTTGGTTTGCCAGACTGAAGAAAGGTCTTAAAAAAACTCAAGTTAACCTTGTCGGCATCTTTACCGGCGGCGTTGTTGACGAAGCATTTCTTGAAGAGCTGGAGTTTCAGCTGATTGCTTCAGACGTCGGGGTGGAAGCAAGCGCGAAGATTCTGGATAGTCTGCGCGACAGAATCAAACTCAAAGGTCTTAAAACACAGGACGAAGTGAAGGTCGCGCTGAAAGAGATCATTGCGGAACTTTTGAAACCCTGCGAAGCGTCTTTAGATTTTGACGCGCACAATCCATTGGTGATAATGATGTGCGGTGTTAACGGCGCCGGCAAGACAACCACGATCGGTAAACTTGCCAAGCATTTCAGTCTCATGAACAAGCGAGTGCTTTTGGCGGCGGCGGATACTTTCCGCGCAGCGGCGCGGGAGCAGCTGGCGGTTTGGGGCGAGAGAAACCAAATTGAAGTCATCTCTCAGGACAAGGGGGATCCGGCATCCGTTGCTTACGAGTCGATCGTCAGCGGCAAAAAGAAAGGAATGGATATTGTGATGGTGGACACCGCAGGGCGTCTTCCTACTCAGACCAACCTGATGAACGAGCTCTCGCGCATTCAGCGCGTTCAGGGCAAAGCGATGGAAGGGGCACCGCACGCTTCAATTCTGGTTTTGGACGGAACAAACGGACAGAATGCGCTGGCTCAGGTGAAAGCTTTTGACGAAGCGGCCAAACTGACCGGGCTGATCATTACAAAACTTGACGGTACGGCAAAGGGCGGAGTGCTGGTCGCGCTGGCCTGTTCCAGAGAAAATCCGATTCCGATTTACTACATTGGCGTCGGAGAAACGATTGATGATCTGCAGACATTTAACGCAGATGAATTCGCAGCCGCTTTGGTCGGATTGGACAAGTAACGCAAGATGAGATTAGCCGCGATAGATTTAGGGTCCAACAGCTTCAGGCTGGAGATCGCCCGAGTAGAAGACGGAAATATTTTCAGCGAGTGCAGATGGAAAGAGACGGTCCGTTTGGCTGCAGGGCTTGATGAGAACGGGTATCTTTCTGAAGCTGCGCAGAAAAGAGCGCTGACGGCGCTTTCCAGAATTGCCGAGAAAGTGCAGGGTTTTCCGCCCGCCCAAGTACGAGCAGTCGGAACTCAGACGCTTCGAGCCGCGGAAAACTCGGCAGAGTTTTTAGTGAAGGCCGAGAAAGTTCTGGGCTATAAGATTGAAATTCTCAGGGGCAAAGAAGAGGCGCGCCTTGTTTACATGGGCTGCAGCTTTGCGCTGCCGGCTTCGGACGAGATCAGGCTTATTGTTGATATCGGCGGCGCGTCAACTGAGTGCGTGGTTGGACGCGGCCATGAAGTTTTAGACGGAGAGTCGTTCCATATCGGCTGCGTTAACACTTCCGTCTCGTTCTTTAAGGACGGCAATATCAGCGCCAAGAGTTTTAGGCATGCGATATTGGCGGCGGAATTTGTGCTGGACGGCAATGTGTCGGCCTTTACGAAGGGACATTGGTCGGAAGCTTACGGTTCATCAGGGACGGTTTCTGCGGTTTCTTCGATTCTGCGCTCGAACGGCCTGACGGACGGCACGATTACGCTTGACGCGCTTGAGGTGCTGAAAGAGAAGATTATTTCCTCCGGGCGCATTGATAATCTTCATTTCGACGGGCTGCGCGAGGACCGCAGAGAGGTACTGGCGGGCGGCGTGGCGGTTCTGCTTGCGGTGTTTAAGAAGCTGCGGATTGACAAAATGAAGGTTTCGGGCGGAGCGCTCCGTTACGGGCTACTTTATAACCTTGCCGGCCGTCAGCTGAATTCTGATCCGCGTACCGGTTCAGTCAGTGCGCTCTTAAAGCGCACGCACTCCGATGAAAAGCAGTCCGAGCGCATGGCATCCTTTTCGCTGCAGCTGCTGGGCCTTTTAAAGCCGCATGCTTCGGCGGAACAAAAACAAGCCTTGGAATGGGCGTCTCGGCTTTATGAAGTCGGCCTCTTTCTCTCTAGGAGCGACTATCATAAGCACAGTGAATACGTTATTCGCAACAGCGATTTGGCGGGCTTTTCCCGCTCCGAGCAGGAGAGAATTGCCGCTCTGGTGCTTTCGCACCGCGGGCAGCTGAGAAAGGTTGAAGCGCAGATCGAAGAAAAAAGTTTCCGTGAATTGGTCTTTGTTATTCGTTTGGCGGCGATTTTTGTGCATGCGCGGCACGACATAGCGCTGCCGAAGATGTCGCTCAGTGAAGCGGGGAAAGTTTTTGAAATTCATCTTCCCGAGCATTGGTGCAGGGAGCATCCGCTGACGAAGTACATGATTGAGCAGGAAGCTTTGGCGTGGGAAAAGGTTGGTTATCAGGTTAAGCTGAGTATGAAATGAAAGCACTCGTCAGAATGGTGAAGGTTCCGCTTCAGGGATGGAACCGTGACGGAGCTCCTCTTGTGACCATGGAGGTCCGAGAGGGAGAATTTGTCCTGCTTCTTGGAAATAACGGCTCCGGAAAATCCAGTCTGCTTAATCTTATTTCAGGTCTTTCTCTGCCCGAATCCGGAGAGGTTTTTATCAAAGGGAATGCGATATCAAGGATGAGCGAGCATCAGCTTCGGCAGTGGCGCTCCCGTATCGGCATGATTCCGTCCGATCCCGTCATACTCGAAGACTATACGATTGAAGAAAACCTTCAGCTGACTGCGCTGCTTCTGGGGAAGAGCGTTCAGGAGGCTGCGAGCAACGCGAGGGAGTGCGCAGCTTTATGCGGTTTAGAGCCGGAGCTTAAAAGAAAAGGCTCAGAGCTTTCAGTCGGCTTGAAGAAGCGTTTGGTTATCGCCCGCTCGCTGGTGAATCAGCCGGAACTCATACTGGCGGATTCTCCGATGGAAGCGCTTGACAATGACGCTCAGGAAGAATTTCTGTATATCTGCACAAAACTTGCACAGATCGGTTATCCGATCGTAATGACCTCAAGCTATCCTCTTCCATTTGAGATTCGAGCGCTTCGCGTGTTTAACCTTAACGAGGTGCAGAAATGATCTCCACTGCGGAAAGGGCCAAGCGCTCTTTAAAAACCGGGAAAAGAACCTTCTTCTTAGTTGTCGCGATTCTTTCTTTGGCGTTCTGTCTTCTCGGTCAGATGGTACTGAGTTTTTATTCTTTTTATCAGGCGCACCGCGGAGTGATGGGTGATGAGGCAACGATTTTCATCGATCCTACCCTGAATGATAAGGAGACGGAAAAACTTGTACAGAAGATTCAGAGTCTCACCCCGGCCTCTTCGATGAGAGAGATTCAGCCGGCTGACGTGTTGGAAAAAGATATTTTGAAACTGGTTGAGGCTCGCAAGAAAGTGCCGCTGATCCTTGCGCTTCAGTTTCCGGCTGATGTTTCAGTTTCAGAGATGCGCGAGCACGCCGCCGATATTAAGAAGATGAAGGGTGTAGAGGCAGTTACGGCGAATTTTGAGTGGATCGAGAAGCGTCATACGCTCAGAGAGGCGATTGCGCTGGGTATTATTGCGCTTGCGGTTCCGACTGTGCTTTTAGTGGCCATGCTGATCGTTCAGAGCAGCCTGAGACTGCGGAGCTTTATGAGCGATGAACAACGGCTTTTCGGCATGCTTGGCGCTTCGCGGTTTTCGATTTGTGCGCCTCAGATGCTGGTTGCCTTCTGGGCTTCGCTGCTTTCGTGTTTATTTGGCTCGATGCTTTTGGCCCTGTCGCTCTGGGGCAGTATCCCCCTTTTGGAAGAAGCCTTTGAAGTGAAGCTTCTTGCAGACGTACAAACCTGCGCCGCTGTGATTGCGCTGATTGCGCTGATGACTATTTTCGCGACAGTTTTTTCTTCAATGGTCGCGGCTTCCCTGACTAAGCCCCTGAAGTTCTAGTTATTAACCTTTAGCTTAGAATTGAAGGCAATGACTGCTGATAACAAAGAACCCAAGAAAAAGCCCTGCACTGCGCTGGCTCCTTATAAGCCGACGCCGTTGGCGATTCCTGACACAGGATTAGGAACGCTGGCGGATTTTATTCGGGCCGCGAACCGTGCCCCGATCCTGACGCCTGAACGTGAACACGAATTAGCGGTTAGGCTGCACGACAAAGGGGACATGGAAGCCGCAGGCGAACTGATCATGTCGCATTTGCGGCTGGTGATTTCTATTGCCCGTCAGTATCAAGGCTACGGGCTTCCGTTCTCAGATCTGATTCAGGAAGGCAATATCGGTCTGATGAAGGCGGTTAAGCGTTTCAATCCGCATAATGGCGCCCGCTTAGTGACGTTTGCCATGACATGGATCCGTTCTGAAATTCAGGACTACGTTCTGAAGAACTGGCGGCTGGTGAAAGTGGCGACGACTAAATCTCAGCGCAAGCTCTTCTTTAACCTTAGAAAGATGAAGGACGATACCAAGCTGTTGGGTTTGGACGACGCAAATCGCATTGCCGAACAGCTGGAAGTGAAGCCCTCTGAAGTTTTTGAGATGGAGCAGCGCATGACCGGCGCGGACATTGTGATTGATGAACCGAGCGGCGGGGAAAAAGACAGTGCGCCGGAGGACTGGCTCTTTGATGAAGGGGACGACCCGGACAGCAGGCTAAAGCAGGCTCGGTACGAAGAAGTGCTTAGCACAGAGCTTCCTGAAGCGGTAAAGAAGCTTGATCCTCGTTCGCGGCGTATTATTGAGGCGCGCTGGCTTTTTGACGAAAGCAAAGACAAAAAAGGCGCAACTTTGGCTGATCTGGCAGCAGAGTTGGGTGTCAGTCAGGAAAGGGTTCGTCAGCTTGAAAAAAAGGCGTTTGCCGTATTGAAGTCAGAACTGAAGGATGATGCGGCTGAGTGAAGGCGCATTTATGCGAAAGGTTTAGTTTGTCATGTTCAACATAGTGCTTATCCATCCGGAGATTCCGCCGAATACCGGAAACATTATTCGTCTGTCGGCCAATACCGGCTGTCGGGTTTTTCTTATCGAGCCGCTGGGGTTTGCGCTTGAAGACAAGCATCTGAAGCGTGCCGGGCTTGATTACTGGGAATATGCCGACATCAAGGTCTATCCCTCTTTTGAGGCCTTTTTGGCAGCCGAAGAGCCCGACAGAGCCCGCATGTTCGCAATGACGACCAAAGCGAAGCAGTTAGTCCAGAGCGTCTCTTTCGAGCCCGGGGACTGGTTTGTCTTCGGCTCTGAGGGGAGCGGCCTGCCGCAGGAGATCAGAGATTTATTTGATGCGGCGCATATGATACGGCTGCCGATGCGGCCGAAGAACCGTTCCCTCAATCTCTCCAACTCTGTCGCCGTTACGGTTTACGAAGCTTGGCGGCAGAATAATTTCGAAGGCGGAGTTTAGTCCGGCAGAGCGCCTATCAGTTTCTCAAAAAGCGCTTTGATGTTGCTGTCAAAAAAGCAGAGATCGTTGACTGTATCGCTGATAAGGCCGCAATCGATAGCGGTTTCGAAAAATTCATGAATTTTCTGATAGTACCCATCGACATCAAAAAATCCGATCGGTTTACGGAAAAGTCCGAGCTGATTATTGGTAATGACTTCGAAAGCCTCATCGAGCGTGCCGACGCCTCCCGGAAGAACGAGGAACATATCGGACTCTAGGAACATACGCTCTTTACGTTCAGCCATTGTATCGACATAGATAAGTTCTGTGAGGTTGTCCGCGGGCTTCTCTACCGAGCTTAGGAATTTCGGAATAATTCCTACAACAGGGGCGTAAAAGTCAACAGCGCTCTGGGAGACAGCACTCATCAGACCGGTATTGCCGCCCCCGAATACCAGACGGTACCCATAGCCTGCGATCAACTCTCCAACCTCTTCCGCAGAAGCGGTTAAGTCATACTCCTCTACTTCTCGAGAGCCGCAAAAAACGCCAACTGAAATTTGTTCTCTTCCATCTTTTCTTCTCATAGCAGTAAAAAATAAAAAACCGCTTCCGATTGTATCGGAAGCGGTCTTTGCAGATTAGCGTTTACTGTGCAGTATGAGCTTGCTCAGCAGCCTGCTGTTCCTGCATTCTCTGAGCGAAATAGGCTTCAAAGTTAATTTCGCCGAGGTAAACAGGGGGCATACCTGCGCGTGTCAGCAGGTCGCAGACATTGCTGCGGAGGTACGGATAGATGGTTGTCGGGCAGGTGATGCCGAGAACCATTGTCTTGTGTTCTTCTTCAAATCCTTTCATGAGGAAGATACCTGCCTGCTTGCATTCGACAAGGAAAACCGTTCGGTCTTCGTTATTGATTTTGGTTGTCGCGGTCACTGTAGCGCGAACAACGACTTCATACAGATCCGGCTGGCTCAGAGCGGACTGGGCAACTTCGAGCTGGATATCGACGTGCGGCGCTTCAGGAGCAAGGAAGATCTCTGGAGCGTTGGGCATTTCAAGGGAAGCGTCCTTCAGATAAATACGCTGGATAGCGAACTGAGGGCCCTGATCCTGAGCAGCTGCTTCAGGAGCTGCGTTTGTTTCGTTTTCTGCCATTTTTGTTTCCTTTTCAAGGGTTAAATGATGGTTAATTATTTCTTGCCTTTACGGCCGCGTTTGGAAATTTCAAGGCCGGTGAGCGGAAGCTTGGCGGCCTGCCAGGCGACAATGCCGCCGTCAAGTGTATAGACCTCAGAGAAGCCTTTTCCCTTGAACTGTTTCAGTGCCTGCTGTGCTCTTCTGCCATTTTGGCAAACGAGAATGACCGGACGATTCTTATCAAGAGAATCGAGTTTGGCGATCAAGTCAGCAGCCGGAATGTTTACTGAGCCTGCCAAAGTTCCTTTGGAGAACTCACTCGGAGTTCTGACATCGACAAGCTGAGCGTTTTTATCGTTCACCTTGATTACGACGTCTGCGGGATTAAGGCCGGCGTTTCTGGACTTGGATAAGGAAGGGAACGCGAGAAGGATTGCTGAACCGATAAACGTGATGATCAGCAGAATATTTTCAGTAATAAAATCCATTTTGTTGGTAAATAAAATTAGCCCGATCGGTATCGCGGATTCCCGCCTTACGGAGCCGGCAATCAAACAAATAAGGCATTCTATCAAAACGATTCTTTTGATTCCATAGGAAATTGCGGACTGACCGTAAAAAGGCGCCTGCCAAGGACGATTTATTCTCGCTGCGGCGGTCGAGTCTTTATCTCTATTGCCTCCCCGACTGATACAATCAAGGTTTACGATCGATTTCCGGAAAGATTATGTACAAAATTGTTTTGATGAGACACGGCGAAAGCCAGTGGAATTTAGAGAATCGATTCACGGGTTGGGTTGATGTCGATTTGACGGAAAAAGGCCGTCAGGAAGCGGCAAGGGCCGGAGAGATTCTTAAAGCCGAAGGTTTTGAATTTGATCTTTGCTATACATCGGTTTTAAAACGCGCCGTACGCACCCTCTGGATTGCGCTGGACAAGCTTGACGCGATGTATCTGCCGGTTATTAATGACTGGCGCCTGAACGAACGTCATTACGGAGCGCTTCAGGGACTGAACAAAAAAGAGACAGCGGCAAACTTTGGAGACGAACAGGTTCTGATCTGGCGCCGCTCTTATGACGTTCCGCCGCCCGCACTGACCAAGGATAATCCGATGTGGCCGGGTTTTGACCGTCGTTACAGCGCTGTTAATCCCGATACGCTTCCGCTCACAGAATGTCTGGCCGATACGGTGGCCCGTGTGGTGCCCTATTGGGAAAACGAAATCGTCCCCAACATTAAAGCCGGAAGAAAGATTCTGATTACTGCGCACGGCAATTCACTGCGTTCCCTGATCAAACATTTGGACAATGTTTCCGACAAAGATATTGTTGGCGTCAATGTTCCGACCGCAACGCCTCTTGTCTACGAACTGGATGAAAATATGCGTCCGATCCGCAGCTACTATCTTGGCGATCAGGAAGCGATTAAGCAGAAGATGGCTGCTGTTGCTGCTCAGGGCAAGTCTCAAAAATAACTCTTGATGCACGCACGCTCTTTGCTGGTCATTGCGCTCGTGAGTGCCGCCGCTTTGTGTGCGGCGGCTCCGAGCGCTTTTGCCGTTCAGTCTTCATCAGCGAAGGCTGCTGTGCAGAAGACTCCGGTCAAAAAGAAGAATGCTATCAAGCCGGCTGTGAAGAAAAAGGCGGCATCATCGAAGTCTTCTAAAAGCGCTCCAAAACGCCGCACTGCCGCGAAGAAGGTCGGAGCTGTACCGGACAGCATTGACGCGGCTCGCGCCCAGCAGCAGGAAACTCAGGGCAATATTGAGAAGATTCGTTCTTCGATTGAATCGACCTCTCAGGATCGGGAAAAGATTCGGTCAGAGCTGAAAAAATCCGAAACAGAGATTCGTGCCGTTCGGCAGAAGCTCAGAACGATTCGTACGCAGCGAAGCAAAGCCGAGCGCGAACTCGGCGCACAGAAGCGGCGTGTTGTCAGTCTGGAAAGTGAATTGGCGCTTGAGCAAAGAGCGCTGGAGAGCATCAATCGGCAGAGAGTTGAGCTGCAGACGCAGACGAAGAGTCCAGGTTGGGCTTCTTCCGATCCGAATCAGGCGATGAGACGGGAAACAATGCTGCAGATTCTGGCTAAGCGTTCTCAGGAATCCATCAAGCGTCTTGAAAAATCACAAAAGGCGTTGAACAAGGCACTGGCGGATTCGAAGCGCACTGGCGACAAGCTCAATAAAATGCTTTCAGCCGAAAGGGAAGAGCAGACGCGTCTGAATAAGGAACGGAGGGAGCGGCAGAGAACCGCAGCCAAGCTCGATCGTGAACTTATTGTTCTATCAGGCAGTCTGCAGAAGCTGAAGAAGGATGAGGCCAGATTGGGGAACCTCATAACTAATATTCAGAAGCGTGAAGCGGCGAAGCAGTCCAAAGCGCTCGCATCTGCTGCGCATCGCAAAGCCCCAGATTCTTCAGGAACCGCTGCAGCGAAGGTGCAGCCGACAGCAGCGGTCGGTTTGATCTCGCCCGTTCAGGGCGACGTTGCGGCTCGTTACGGCCAGAAACGCGGCAGCGACGACAAGATGGGAACCTGGAAGGGAACGCTCTTCAGTGTAACCGGGGACAAGCCGGTGTATGCGGTTCGCGGCGGAAAGGTCGTGTTCGCTGATTATTTGAAGGGCTATGGAAACCTGCTGATCATTGATCACGGAAAGGGTTACTTCTCTGTTTACGGCAATAATGCGGAGCTTGAAAAGGACATTGGAGATTCCGTCAGGAGCGGCGAAGTGATTTCTCGGGTCGGCAAAGGTTCCGGGTCAGTCTCGGTTCTTTATTTTGAAATGCGTCACAATGGGAAACCAATCGATCCGACAGGATGGATAAATCTTTGATAATCTTTTTAAACTCTTACTAAAAGAACAACTGATTTCTTAAATTATTTTATGAAAAACATGTTTCGAGGATTGCTTCTTGTTTCCGGCGGAATGGTCGCGGGTGCTTTGATCAGCGCCTCTCTGGCCGGTCCAGCCAAGCAGGGAGCCTCAATACTCCCTCTGGATGAAATCCGTCAGTTCACGGATGTTTACGGGGCTGTAAAGCAGTTTTACGTTGAACCGGTAGAAGATAAAAAGCTGATGAAGGAAGCGATTTCCGGCATGCTGTCCGGACTTGATCCGCATTCGGCTTTCTTAGACGAAGAAGCCTACAAAGATCTTCAGGAAGGGACCGCCGGAGAATTTGGCGGCCTGGGTATCGAAGTCAGCGCAGATCCGTCCGGCGTGAAGGTGATTTCGCCAATCGACGATACGCCTGCGGCGAGAGCGCATATCCGAGCAGGCGATATTATTTTCAAGATTGACGGCAAACTGATTAAAGACCAATCGCTGAATGATTCCGTCAAGATGATGCGCGGCAAGCCGGATACCAATATCGAGCTTTCGATCTTGAGAAAAGGTTCTGCTGGCCCGATTAACATCAAGCTGACCCGAGCGATTATCAAAGTTCAGTCGGTTAAATCCAAACCTCTGCCCGACGGTATGGGATACGTCAGAATTTCTCAGTTCCAGGAAAGAACGAGCAGTGATTTAGCTAACGCTCTGGAGTCTCTGAATAAGAGCGGCAATCTGAAGAACGGTTTGGTGCTTGATCTGCGCAACGACCCGGGCGGACTGCTCAATGCTGCGATCGGAGTCTCTGCGGCTTTCCTGCCGAAAGGTTCATTGGTTGTATCGACCAAGGGGCAGATTGAAGACGCAAAGAAGGAATACATAACTTCTCCGAAAGACTATCAGGTTGTTCGCGAAGACGCCGCGGTGGAGAAGCTTCCTGAAGTCACCAAGACGATGCCGATTGTTGTGCTGGTGAACGGCGCGAGCGCGAGCGCCAGTGAAATTGTTGCCGGAGCGCTTCAGGATCACAAGCGCGCAACGATCATGGGCACTCAGTCCTTCGGTAAGGGATCCGTTCAAACCGTGATTCCGATGCGCAGTGAAGGGAAGAAGACAGCGATTAAGCTGACGACAGCTCGTTACTTTACGCCGAGCGGCCGCTCTATCCAGGCCAAAGGCATTTCTCCGGATGTTGAAGTAAAAGATACGGCCGAAGGCAATTTCCTTGACTTCGATATTCGCGAAGCGGACCTCTCCAACCATCTGGAAGTTCCGGAGGATAAGGCCGCCAAAGATGCCAAGAAGGCTTCTGAAAAACCGAAGAAGGCCGAGGCACCGCTTCCTGTGAAGACAGATGCATCCGGCATTACCGAAAAGGTAGAACCGGTGAAGGCGAAGTCTGAAACGGTGAAGAAGCGTCCGAAGTTCTATCGTTACGGCGACGCTGATGATTATCAGCTGAATCAGGCGATCGATTATCTCAAGAAGGTTGACAAGGAGCAGGTATCGAAAAATGCCAAAGCTTCTGTGATTGAGCTTGAGAGCGGTATTAAGATGAAAGTGGAGCCTGTTAAGAAATAACAGTTCTCTAAGCGGAAAGCCTGGGTTTAGCCCGGGCTTTCGTTATCTGATTGCCGCAGAAGCGTTCTATCCGGCAAGGACGAGCGCGAGTTCCGAGTCGGTATAGGCATCTTTTTCAGAAGGATCCTGCTTGATGAATCTCAGCCAATGGCCAAGCAGCAGGGAGAGCAGAAATGAAGCGCGCTCGGCCGCATCAGCCGAAGCGGAAATTTCTCCCTGGGCGGCCGCTAGTTTGAGCGACTGTTTAAACGCGATCTGAATGTAGCCGTAGATCTTATTGATGTTTTGCTGCAGTGATTTATCTTCGAGCGCGAGCGCCTCTCCGCACAGGAGAGAGATCAGACCCGGTTCGGCGCTGCGCAGGGATAAAAGCAGCTTATAGAGCGTTTTCACCTGATCCGAGCCGGAAGCGTTTTCAGACACAATCTTATTGATCCACGAAACAATAAAATTTTCCGCGTATTTAATGACTTCTCGATACATCTCGGCTTTTCCGGGGAAATGCCGATAAAGGGCGGCCTCAGAAATGCCGAGACGATGTGCGAGCGTTTTGGTTGTGATGTGTTTGGATTCGGACTCGCTGATCAGGCTGACGAGCGCTCTGAGAATTTCCAGTTTGCGCTCGGCGCCGGTTTTTCTTTTACTTTTCTTTTCTTCCATCTCTGTTTGATGCTAATTTGCTCTGATCATGGTTCCGACACCCTGAGGCGTCAGGATTTCCAAGAGGAGGCAGTGGTCAACCCGTCCGTCGATAATGTGGACAGCCTTGACTCCGTTTCTGGCCGCCTGAAGAGCGGATGAGATTTTCGGATACATTCCGCCTGAGATTGTTCCGTCGGCAAACAGAGCGTCAATTTCTCCGGAAGAAAGACCGGTAATGAGGTTTCCTTCCTTGTCGAGGACGCCCGGGGTGTTAGTCAGCATGACTAACTTTTCTGCGTGAAGAACTTCTGCGATTTTTCCGGCGACTACGTCTGCGTTGATATTGTAGGAAAGTTCATCCTCGCCGACTCCGATCGGAGAAATAATCGGGATGAAAGCGTCATCCTGCAGAGCTTTAACGACGGACGGATTAACGGATTCGATTTCACCGACTCGGCCCACGTCGTAAAACTTTGTGGGATCCTGAATATCCTGCAGTTTAAGTTTTCTGGCTTTAATGAGCCCTCCGTCCTTACCGGAAAGACCGACAGCCTGACCTCCGAAGCTGTTGATGAGTGTTACGAGATCGCCCTGTACCTGTCCGGAGAGCACCCATTCCACGACTTTCATTGTTTCGTCGTCAGTGACGCGCATACCCTGTATGAATTCGCTTTTTTTGCCGACCCGGTTTAAAGCCTCGCCGATCTGCGGGCCGCCGCCGTGGACGACGACAGGGTTCATGCCGACTAATTTCAGCAGAACGACATCGCGGGCGAAGGCTCTTTGAAGGCGTTCGTCGGTCATTGCATTGCCGCCGTATTTAATGACGATTGTTTTGCCGTGAAATTTTTGGATAAACGGGAGGGCTTCCGACAGTATCTCTGCTTTCAGCTGAGCCGGAACGGATTTTGTGCTGAGGTTTGTCATTGATTTCTTCCAACAAATCGGGCTGTAAGTTATTGGCGGTTCTGAATAGTATCACTTCGGAGCGCTAGAATCGCAACACGAATAATCCATTATTGGAGGTCTAAAACGATGGAACAAAGTTTTGAGTTAAGCGGTGTCCACTGCATGCATTGTGTTGCCCGTGTCAAGAAAGCACTTGAACCTCTTGCGGAAAAAGTTGAAGTTACGCTTTCCCCCGCGATCGCAGTTCTGACAGTTAAAGAACCCGTATCAACGGAAAAAGTCAACGAGGCCCTTTCAAAGGCCGGAGATTACTCTGCTCAGCCTCTGAACTGATTTTCGTACTTTTGGACAAAAAGAAAACCGGATGTCTTTTGGGCACCCGGTTTTTTTATTAGTTGCCGTAGAGCTTCTGACGAAGTTCTCTTCTCTGCTGAGCCTCAAGCGAGAGCGTTGCGGTCGGGCGGGCGAGAAGACGAGGAATACCGATCGGATCGCCGGTTTCTTCACACCAGCCGTATTCGCCGTTTTCGAGTCGGCGCAGCGCCTCCTGAACTTTTTTAAGGAGCTTGCGTTCTCTGTCACGGGTTCTCAGCTCAAGTGCATGTTCTTCTTCGATCGTGGCACGGTCTGCCGGATCGGGAACAATGCTGTTCTCGCGCAGATGTTCGGCTGTCTCGCCGGCGTTGCTGCGAAGCTGAGCTTCTCTTTCTTTGAGCAGGTGCTTAAAGAAAGCCTGCTGAGCCTCGTTCATGTAGTCGGATTCAGGCATGTTCAGAAGTTCTGCCTGAGTCGGAATAGTAATTCCGTCGACGACAATCTTTTCTCCGGTCTGGGAGCCCATCGTCTTTAACAGATACTCAGCAGCCTTCTGCGCAGCCTTTTCGCTGGTTTTTGCGTCCGTTCCGTTCTGATCGGCCTGTACAAGAGGAGCGAGCTCAGCGGCTTCTTTGAGCGCTTTTTGAGCAGCAGATTTACGTTTAGTCGCCATGTTTCTTCTCCCTAGCGGTTTTTAGATGAGTTAATTAAACCAAGCAGGTTTCGAGTCCCTGCAGAATCGCCTTTTTAGGCAGGCGGCGGCCGATGAATACAATTTTGTTTGTCGGTTTCTGATCACCCCAGGGCTTGTCCAGATCAGCAGCCATCAGCATATGCACACCCTGGAAAATCATGCGTCTGTCGGTTCCGGTCATATACAGCACACCCTTGTAGCGGAGCATGTCCGGACCGTATACCTGTGTCAGAGTCCGCATATAGCTGTCAAGCCGAGCCGGATCGAACGGCTTGTCGGATTCAAATACGAACGCTGCGATTTCGTCATCATGACGCGGATGATGATGGTGATGACCGCAGCTGCATGTCTCTCCCTCCTCGTGATGATGTCCGCAGCTGCACTCTCCGTCGTGGTCGTGATGATCATGATTGTGGTCGTGATCGTGGCCGCAGCAGCAATGATCGCCATGATGGTGGTGTTCGCCTTCTTCCTGAGCCTCCTTGAGGAAGTCCGGGTCGAGCTCGAGTGCAGCGTCAAGGTTGAAACCGTGAATGTCGAGCACTTCGCGGATGTCAACATTGCCCATGTTGCATTCGATAATCGGAGCGCGCGGGTTCATGCGGTGCAGACGCGCGCACAGATCATCAACAATTTCCGAGTCGACCAGATCGACCTTGGAAAGAAGGATGCGGTCGGCAAATCCAACCTGAGCCTGTGCGGGCTCCTGCTCATCAAGAGTACGTCCTCCGTTCAGAGCGTCCACGACGGTGATGATTCCATCGACCATATAGAATTGGCTGACTTCTTCATCCATGAAAAACGTCTGTGCGACAGGGCCCGGATCAGCCAATCCGGTCGTCTCAATAATGACGCGTTCGAACTGTGCTGAGCCTTCTTTTTTCTTTTCCATTAAACGAATAAGGTTTTCAGCCAAATCACCGCGAATCGTGCAGCAGATACAGCCGTTATTCATCGTGATGATTTCTTCGTCCTCATTGCGAACCAGAAGATCGTTGTCGATGCTTTCTTCGCCGAATTCATTTTCGATGACGGCGATTTTCTGTCCGTGTTCCTCAGTAAGGATTCTGTTGAGAAGCGTCGTTTTTCCGGCGCCAAGAAAGCCGGTGATGATTGTTACCGGAATCAACTTGTCCATAGCTCCCCCTTAATCGTTTGAACAAAATAGAAAAATCTTTGAGGCCATTTAATTTGAACAGTGGGTTATACAGCAACATTCTTATTAATGCAAGAGTTAAAAAACCAAGCTGAGAAAACCAAATTTAAAACAAGTCCCAATCCTTAAGAAAACCGATTCAGCCGCTTTAGTTTTCAGGGCTTAAGGAAAGAGAAAACTTAAATTGAGCCGGTGTTTTAAACGAATTAGGTATTTTCCATGTCACTGAGCTTTACAAAAAAACAGGCTCGAAATTTTGTTTATCAAGCCTGAAAAAAGCGTTTGTCAGAATTAAGCCGGACCTCTGGAGAGCAGATGAAGACCTTTCAGGTATTCTCCTTCCGGGTGAGTCATCAAAAGCGGGTGATCCATACCTGCGCCAAGACGCTGAATCATCCATGCGTCCACTTTGGAGTCAATGACGGCGCCGGCGATAATTTTCTGGAAGAGGTCCACGTCAATGGCGCCGGAGCATGAGAAAGTCAGCAGATGGCCGTCATCGCCAAGGATGCGCAGCCCGTTAAGGTTAATGTCTTTGTACGCTCTGGCGGCTTTCTCAACATGGTGGTGGCTGGAGGCGAATTTCGGAGGATCAAGAATGACCAGATCGAACTTCTCTCCCTCATCGCGGAATTTCCGTAGCGCTTCGAAAACATTCGCTTCGATCCATTTCATACTGCCGTCGTCAAAGCCGTTTCGCTTGGCATTTTCTTTAGCCATGGTCAGCGCATCTGCTGAGGAGTCAATCGAGACAACTTCGTCGGCGCCGCCCGCTTTCAGCGCCAGAGAAAAGCCGCCGGTATAGCAGAAGCAGTTCAAAGCCCTCAGGCCCCTGCCGTGTTTACGGCGGAACGCCTCGGCAAGTTTACGGGCGAGCAGACGGTTGTCGCGCTGATCCACATAAAAGCCGGTTTTATGTCCTTTGCGTACATCCACGCCGTATTTGATCCCGTCTTCAACGATTTCGACTTCTTCGGGCGGTTCGTTCCCTTCGAGTACTTCCTTGCGCTCTGGCAGGCCTTCTCTGGCGCGTGTTGCCGCGTCAGAGCGGTCATAGACCTCGGAAATACCGGTGTGCCTGACGATCGATTTGCCGATTTCAGCTCTCCAGTATTCGACCCCGGCAGACTGGAACTGCGTCACGATCTGGTTGTTGTACTGATCGACGATGAGTCCGGGCAGAAAATCAGCTTCGCCAAAGATCAGACGAATCGCGTTTGTTCTGCTGCGCAGAGGTTCTCTTGCGGCGATCGCCAGACGGATTTTTTCATCAATCCAGTTTTCGTCGATAACGTCGGTTTCGTTAAAGGACCAGCAGCGGGCGCGCAGCGCGGACTCCGGAGAGAATGCCGCCCATGCTAGGAAGTTCTTTTTGCTGTCCTGGACGCGAACGGTCTGACCGCTCTTGGGACGTCCGGATGCAGACGCGACTCCGGTCGCATACACCCAAGGATGACGGCGCAGCAGGGCGCGTTCTTTACCGGGTTTCAATGTAATAGTAGCAATAGACTGTGTCATTTGAGTTTCATTCGGTAAGTGGAGCGAGGGCGGCCTCGCAGACTCGGGAAGCGCCTCTGAGGAACGGCTCCCGCTGAGCTGCGGAGAATTTCTTTTCGTCGGGATCGCAAAGACAGATAAGCCCGAAGGCTTTGCCGTCCTGTTTCTTCAGCGGAAGAAGAAGAACTCCGCGCGTCTCTGACGGATCTACCTTGAGCCATGCGGCGATCTCATCTCCAAAATTTTTCCCGGCAAAGGGGCCTTCCATTTGCGCAATGGACTCCTCAATCTCCGGTCCGAGACGCTCCGCATAGGGGAAGAAGGCAAAATTTGGACGTGCCGGCCAAAGTCGAATTAATCCGTACGAAGCGTCGAAGGCATTCTTGAAGAACTCGAGTGCCGTATCCGGAAGTCCGATATTGTCTTCGCAGGCAAGCAGTGAAATTGCCAGATCCAAAACGGATTCGGTGTCTTTTGCTTCTGAAAGCGCCTTTTCCCGAAGCTTATTTTCCTCTTCCCGAACTTCCATGGTCGTGAGCGTTGCCCGAAGAACTTCGTTCTGGCACTCGATAATAGAGCGTGTACCCTCCCGATTTTGTCTCGGGAAGCTCATATGAGAGAAGACGTCGGGGTGGCGTCGAAAGAAATCCGGGTTGTCCGTCAGGTAATCGATGACAAATCGGACAGCTTTCTGATTATCTTCAAGTGAGTAGTTCATTAAAGTTCGATCTCGCTGTCAAATAGGTAAACGGCAGGGCCGATAAGTTCAACGTTTTCACCTTCTCCTTCCCACTGAAGCGTCAGATCGCCGCCTCGGTTGTGAAGCGTTACGGGTGATTCCATGAACTGAGCGTGAATGCTGGTGACTGCGGCCGCGCAGTTCCCGGTTCCGCAGGCGAGTGTTTCTCCGGCACCTCGTTCCCAGACCCGAACTTTGCCTTCATGGGGATTCATGATTTCCAAAAAGCCGACATTGACGCGACGGGGGAAGGCCGGATGTTTTTCGATAAACGCGCCGAGCTCAGCAACCGGCGCGCCGGCAGCGTCGTCGACAATGATCGTGACATGCGGATTGCCCATTGAGCTGACGGAGAACCACCAGAGTTCGCCCTTGAAGCGGATTGCCCACTGAGGCTCACCATTTACTTCTCTTGTCGGCAGTCCGGCGGGATTAAACGGAAGGTCTGCCGGGGTAAAAGACGGCATTCCCATATTGACTTTGACCGTTCCGTTATCGAGCAGTTCGGGCTCAATGACGGATTTCATCGTTTGGACGCGGATTTTTTTCTTGTCCGTCAGTTTTCTTTGGCTGACATATTTAACGAAGCAGCGCGCGCCGTTGCCGCACTGTTCGACCTCTCCGCCGTCTTGGTTAAAGATTCGGTATTTGAAGTCGACAGAGTTATCATCGGGTTTTTCAACAACCAGAATCTGATCGGCACCGACGCCAAAATGGCGGTCAGCCAAATGTCTCAGCTGCTTTTCTGTGAGGGAAAACGGTTTTTCAGTGCAGTCAAGCACCACGAAGTCGTTTCCTGCTCCGTGCATTTTCGTGAATTTAATTTTCACAGCGTCCTCAACGGATAGTTAATCTCATCATTCTACTAATGCGTAAGCGCAATCCGCGTATTTTTCGCAATAGCAGCCTAATAAACAGGCGGTTCTCCCTGCGGCCGCGTTTTAAAGCGGCGATGTGTCCACAGATATTGGTCCGGATGTCTGAGGATAAATTGTTCGAGTTCCCGATTGAGGCGTTCGGTGTCCGCGACGGGATCATCCGTCGGAAAATTCTCAAGCGGGTCCGACAGATGCATGATGTAGCCCTCGTCGGTTGTTTCAGCGATGCCCCAGATCACTTTTGCCTTAGTCAGCTTTGCCAATTTAGAGACCATGGGCAGTGTCGCGGCCTGAACTCCGAAAAACGGGACAAAGACGGAATTTCGTTCTCCGTGGTCCATATCGGGAAGGTAATAAAAAGGCAGGGGCTCACGAATGACACGGATGACTTGTTTCATCGCGGAGTTGGATTTTGGAATCAGGACCGGATCGGAGAATCGCTTGCGGGCGTCATAAGCCCATTTATCCCAAATGGGGTTGGACTGAGTCTGATAAAGCGAAGCGCCGCGTCTGAAGGTATTGATTGCGATACCGCCCGCATCCAGACCGACAAAGTGCGGGGCGACAACGATAAGCGGACCCTCATCACACAGTTCCAGGAATTTCTCTTTTCCGGTGAATTTGACCATTGCCTGTACCTGCTCGGCGCTTCCCTTGGCCAGTACGCTGTGGTCAAGCGCGGCACGCACGAGGTTCCTGAAGACTTGTTTCGCTGTGGCTGTGCGTTTTTCTTCGGTCCAATCCGGGAAACACAGCCTGAGGTTTGTAAGGGCGATATGGCGTCGGCGCGCAAGCACGTACCAGGTGACCGTGCCGAGGAAATCGGCCAGAGCGGTCCGCGAGGACTGCTTCCAGCTGACCATCGAGTTCACAATCCCGACACAGGTGCGGGAAATGATTTGATTAAGTGCAGATTTCTTCGCCACGTCAGTCCTTAAGATAAAAAAATGTTAATTTGCTAAATTTTCTTTCCAAGCTAGGGTATTGGACTTGAAAAGCCGATGCTCGAAGATTATAGTGCTGAGTTCGCCGAGTTAAAGGACAACTTGCGGGGCGATATCGAAATTCCGCTAAAGCGTCCGGAAGCGTGCTTCCGCGACGCTGTCTCCTTTGGTTAAATTTTTATTGGAGTACAGCAAGACATGAAACAATCCGCCAAAGAATATCTTTTTACCTCCGAGTCTGTGTCGGAGGGACATCCCGATAAAGTAGCCGATCAGATTTCCGATGCGATCCTTGACGCCATTTTGGAACAGGATCCGACGGCACGCGTTGCGGCTGAAACACTGTGTACGACCGGCACTGTGATGCTGGCAGGCGAAATTTCCACGACAGCCAATGTGGATTTTCCCTCAGTGGTTCGCAACACGCTGAAGAGAATCGGCTATGACGACAGCAGCTACGGCATTGATCATAAAGGCTGTGCTGTTCTCGTCGCCTTTGACAAGCAGTCTCCCGACATCGCGCAGGGTGTTGATTCCGCGCAGGACGATCCTTTGGAAAAAGGCGCCGGCGACCAAGGTCTGATGTTCGGCTACGCCTGTGACGAAACTGACGCGCTGATGCCTGCTCCGATTTATTACGCTCATCGCTTAGTTGAACAGCAGTCTTTGATGCGCAGAACCGGCGAAATGCCTTACCTGCGTCCGGATGCCAAGAGCCAGGTCACGATGCGTTATGTTGACGGTCGTCCCGTCTCGGTAGAAACCGTGGTTCTTTCTACTCAGCATGCGCCTGATATGAGCGACGGAGACAAGATGAAGCCCGAATTCATCGAAGCCGTGATTGAGAAGATTGTGAAGCCGGTATTTCCTCCGGAAATGCTTCGCGACACCAAGTATCTGATCAATCCGACAGGCCGCTTTGTAATCGGTGGCCCTCAGGGCGACTGCGGTTTAACCGGCCGTAAGATCATTGTGGACACCTACGGCGGTGCCTGCCCGCACGGCGGCGGTGCCTTCTCCGGCAAGGATCCGACCAAGGTTGACCGCTCAGCTGCCTACGCATGCAGATACGTGGCTAAGAACATCGTTGCCGCAGGACTTGCCAAGCAGTGCCAGATTCAGGTCGCTTATGCCATCGGCGTTGCCAACCCTGTGAATATCACTGTTTATACCGAAGGTACCGGCGTCATCCCTGATGAAAAGATTGCCGAACTCGTCCGTGAACATTTTGATCTGAGACCTGCAGGCATCATCAAGATGCTTGATCTGCAGCGTCCGATCTACTCTAAGACTGCCGCATACGGTCATTTCGGCAGAGAAGAGCCAGAATTCACTTGGGAAAGAACGGACAAAGCAGAAGCGCTGCGCAAAGCTGCCGGCTTGGCAGACTAAAATTTCGCGATAAGCGTTCAGTGGGAGGCGGACGAAATCCGCCTCTTTCTGTTTTAGCGAACAACTAATTAAAATCCAACTATTCAGTGAAACAGATCGAAGTAAGGAAAGATCGATGACAGTACGAGTTTTAACAGGTGTTACGCCAAGTGGTACTCTTCATTTGGGCAACTATGTGGGCTGTATTCGTCCCGCGATTCAAAAGAGTCTTGCAGCCGGTACGGAGAGTTTTTATTTTCTTTCTGATTACCACGCCCTGATCAAGACGATCGAGGATCCGGATCGAATTGAAAAGAGCCGTATTCAGATTGCCGCTACATGGCTTGCCTGCGGTCTTGATCCGAATCGCGTTCACTTTTATCGACAGAGCGATCTGCCGGAAACTTTGGAATTGGACTGGATTCTTAACTGTCTGACTTCCAAAGGGCTGATGAATCGTGCGCATGCATATAAGGCCAAGGTTGAAGCGAATGAACGCGACGGAGAAGATCCCGACAATAATGTCACAATGGGTCTTTTCTGCTATCCGATTCTGATGGCGGCCGACATTCTGATTTTCAAAGCAAATTTGATTCCGGTCGGAAGAGATCAGATTCAGCACATTGAAATGTGCCGTGATATTGCCGCTCGCTTTAACATGCTTTACGGCAATGGCAAAGAAATCCTTCCGCTGCCCGAGGCGCTGATTGACGAGGAGGTCGCGGTTCTTCCTGGTCTTGACGGGCGCAAGATGAGCAAGAGTTATGACAATGTCATTCCTTTGTTTGAGGGCGGAGAGAAGGCGCTGAAAGAAGCGATTATGAAAGTGGTCACGGATTCCAAACTTCCGGGCGAGCCGAAGGATCCGGATTCCACATCGCTGACTCAGCTCTATGAGGCGTTCGCGACGCATGAAGAGCGTGAGGCGTTCCGCAAGGCGCTTCGTGAAGGGTTGAGCTGGGGAGAGGCCAAAGAGATCGTTTTTAACACAATTAACGGTGAAATCGGTCCTATGCGCGAAAAATATGAAATGTATATGCGGGAGCCGGAAGTCGTAGAGAAGATTCTTATCGAAGGCGTGGAGAGGATTCGTCCGATGGCCAGAGAACTCGTCGCTCAGGTGCGTGAGGCGGTCGGCCTGAGAGCATTCCGAGCTCTTGAAAATAAAGCGAAAAAAGTTAAGACGCGCAAGGGCAAGTGTGTGGTGAAGCAGTATCGGGAGAAAGACGGACTCTTTTACTTCAAGCTGGTTGATGCCAGCGGAAATCTTCTGGTGACAGCGGGAGGCCTTGCTTCCGGCAAGGAGACCGGAGCGCTGGTTAAGCAGTTTAAGGCTCAGGGAATGGCGGCGCTGACTGGCGTCTTTAATGAACTTGCCGAGTCGGTTTCCGAGCAGCAGGTGCAGGAAGCGCTTAGAGAGCTTGCGGAGGAATAGTGTGAAGAGGTGCTGCTTTGACGGCACCTTTTTCCGTAATGATCCAGTCCATTGCGGCATCGAACGGTTCCGTCTGAAACTGCGCGGCGGCAAACTGTGAAAAGCAGATCCCGACGGTTAACGGGCGCGGATCGGCCTTTTGGAGATAGCGGTCATAGAAACCGCCTCCGTAGCCGAGGCGGTGCCCGAGAGGATCGACGCCGACGCATGGGACCAGCAGAAGATCCGGAGCGGCGCACTCCGTGTTTTGCGGCTCGGGAATTCCAAATTTCCCCTGAATCAGCTTCTGCTGCGGCAGCCATTGGCGGAAAATCATTTCTTTGCCGACCGTGACAGGAAGGTAAAGTTTTAGCCCGCTTTTCTCAGCGCTCAGTCGAAGGGCAGCCGGCCGAATATCGGGTTCGCTTCCGATAGGATAGAAGAGTCCGATGGTTTGAGTCGTCGCCCGGCTCAGCCAATCTGCTGCGGACTGACAAAGTTCGGCATTAAGTTCGGCCCACCGGTTTGATTTTTTAAGTGTGTTTCTCTGTTCGAGCAGTGCGGCGCGGACAGTTTTCTTATTTGACAGCATAGGATTCGACAGAGTTCGGAATGAAAAAATATATTGTAGGCGGCTGGGTACGGGATAAGCTTCTTCAGGAAAGAGGCTTTGCGGTTCGGCCCTCCGATCGTGACTGGGTTGTCATCGGAGCGACGCCCGAGGAAATGATCTGTCAGGGCTATACGCCCGTGGGCAAAGACTTTCCCGTTTTTTTGCATCCGAAAACTCATGAAGAATACGCCTTGGCGAGAACAGAACGCAAGAGCGGCAATGGTTATAAGGGCTTTGTGTTTTATACGGCGCCGAACGTCACTTTGGAGCAGGACTTGTATCGGCGCGATCTTACTGTCAATGCTATCGCGATGGATGAGAACGGGCATGTGACCGATCCTTACGGCGGCTGCCGGGATTTGGAGGCAAAAGTGCTTCGAAACGTCAGCGACGCGTTCAAAGAGGATCCGGTTCGAGTTCTGCGCGCGGCGCGCTTTGCTGCGAAGCTGCCGGATTTCACGATCGCCGACGAGACGAAGCGCCTGCTCAGATCCATCGTTGAAAGCGGAGAGACGGACTATCTCGTGGCCGAGCGTGTCGGGCGGGAACTCATGAAAGCGCTGCATGAGGCAAAGCCTTCACGATTCTTTGAGGTTTTGAAAGACTGCGGTTATCTCTCAAGCTCCTTTCCCAAGTGGCGTCTGACATCTAAGACGATGGATCTGACTGATGCGGCAGATGACTCCTATACAGAGTCGGAGCGCTTCGCGCTGCTTTTTCTCGACACAGATCCGAGCGCTCTTGGAGAGATCTTTAAGCTTTTACGCGTCTCTTCAGAAAATGAGGACTTGGCGTTGCAGTTTAGTCGAACGCTTCATGGCGCCGAGCTTCGAAGCGGTTCTGCAGAGGAGGTGCTCGAGTCGTTAAAGCGAAAGGACGCACTGCGCCGTCCCAAGCGTTTTGCTTCTCTGATGAAGCTCTTGGAGAGCGCTTCGGCCATAAAGGATCAGGCGTTTTGGCTGGGCGCCGCTGAGGCGCTTATGAGTGTGGATATGAAGGCCGCGGCAGAGGTGGCAGAGGATAGAAAGGAAATCCCGCAGGCGATTCGTGCGGCTTCTTTGAAGGCAATTGAAGCTTACTTAAAGGAATTTGCCGATCAGCATTAAGACAACTGCGATCAGCATGGTACTGGCAATAGGAATCTGAATCTTTCTGCCGAAAACAGAAAGATTCAAGTCGCCCGGCAGTTTTCCAATGCCGAGTTTTTGAAGCCAGGGGATTGCTGAGGTCAGAACGCAGAGCCCGATAAAAATAGTTAATATCCATCGCATAGTTAGATTTTACACATCCGTGCAGTGAGGACATCCTGTGGTTTTCGACAATTTAATGTTCAGCGGACAGCTGAGAAAAGTCATCATAAAGAATTACATTGCTCAGGCCCAAATCGGTGTTTATGAACATGAGAAAAACAAAGTCCAGAAAGTAAGATTCAATGTTGATCTTTATGTGCGAAAGGCGCCGGGGATTCCTCGTGAATTCAGCGAGGTATACAACTATGACTTAGTTCCCCAGGTGATTGAAAAGACAATAGCGCGTGGGCATTTTGATCTTCAGGAAACGCTGATCGGGGAGATTGCCCGAGAGTTGCTGAAGGATCAGGAAGTTGCTGCGCTGCGCATCCGAAGTGAAAAACTTGAGGTATATCCGAATGCGGAGTCGGCGGGGATAGAGGAGTTTTTTGTGCAGGATGATTCGCAGAGACCGAAGGAGTGCTGATGGGAGCCGAAGAATTTCAGAAAGTAGAGTTTAAAGAGTCCGAGGGCGGACAGGAAGATAAACCGGCGCGTCTCTCGTTTGAGAACCGAAAGCTCGAGAAGCGTCTGGTGCGTCTTTGCGCCAAGGCCATTACCGACTTCAACCTGATTGAGGACGGTGACAAAGTTATGGTGTGCATCTCAGGCGGCAAGGACAGCTATGCGCTGCTTGACGCTCTGATTCGTCTTCGCGGCAGAGCGCCGATACACTTTGATCTGCTTGCGTTCAGTCTGAATCAGCATCTTCCGGATTTTCCGCTGGATCGGCTGAAAGCCCATTTGGAAAAGAGCGGTGTTCCTTATCACATTGAGGATCAGGATACTTTTTCGATTGTGAAGTCGAAATATCCGGGCAGTAGGAATCTGTGTTCTTTGTGTTCCCGTCTGAGACGCGGCATTATCTACCGGGTAGCGCGTGAGCAGAAGTGTACAAAGATTGCGCTTGGTCATCATATGGACGATGTGGTCAGCACGCTGATGCTGAATATGTTTTACGGCGGGCGGCTGAAAGCGATGCCGCCGAAGCTTTTAAGCGACGCGAAGGAGCATATTGTCATTCGTCCGCTGATTTATTTAAGAGAAAAGGATTTAGCCCGCTGGTGCCGTGTCAATGGTTATGACGTTATTCCGAAGATGTGCGGCGCTGATGACGTCTGCCGTCGTGAAATGAAGGCGATTATCGAGCGAATGGATCGGCAGACGCCGGGTCGGGTGGAAAACATCTTTAGAAGTCTTACCCGTGTCGCTCCGTCGCATCTGGTAGATGAAAACCTGTTTGACTTTAAGGATCTCAAAGCGTCTCCTTTTGAGGACGAACAATAGAGAAACCAAGTCGATGAGAAGCCTTTTGCTGTCGGGTTGCTGACTGTCGCTACTTGCGTGAGAGGCGCTGTCTCTTTGCTAAACTAAAAATGAGACATAGAGTTTATTTGAGAAGCCGGGTTCTAAACCGGTTGATTTGATTAGAGGTACAAATGAGAGCTCGCTCATTAAAGATTATTGACTTGGCGGTGCATCATGTCGCAACGATTGCTGCCGGAACTCCGCTTTTAAATGCGGCAAAGGAAATGCGTTCGCAGCATGTCGGCAGTTTAGTCGTTGTTGATAAAGACTATCATCCCCTTGGCATGCTGACTGACCGCGACATTACTCTGGAAGTCGTTGCGCTGGAAAAAGATGTTCAGGCCCTTAGTGTGGATGACGTGATGAGTTCTCCGGTCTGCACCGCCAACTCCAATGAAACAGTGGTTGACGCGCTTGCCCGCATGAGAGAGCAGGGCATTCGCCGCCTTCCGGTGGTTGACGACAACGGACGTCTCTGCGGGATTGTGACGGCCAACAATATTGTGGAAGAAATCTCCGAACAGCTTGACAGCGTGGTTCGTGCGGTTAAGTCTTCCAAGACAAGAGAACAGGCTCAGCGCCCGTAAGAAGGACGATATGCTGATCAGCAGTCCCAACTTCAGCAACGGCGGGATGATCCCTCGAAAATTCACTCAGCAGGGAGAAGATATTTCTCCTGCGATTGAGATTACGGATTTGCCTGAGGGAGCCAAATCGATCGTTCTGGTCTGCATGGATCCGGATGCGCCGGATCCGCAGGCGCCGAAGCGGACATTTATCCATTGGATTGTCTACAACCTGCCGGCGGTTCCGCTGTATCTTCCTGAAGGAGCCGACCCAAAGGTGCTTTATCCCAATTGTTTTCAGGGACTGAACGACCGTGGGAAAGTGGGCTATATAGGGCCTAAGCCGCCGATTGGAATACACCGCTATTATTTCAAAGCGTTTGCGGCGGACTGCTGGCTGAAGTTTGAAAAGACGCCCTCGCTCAAAGAGATCTACTACAGTCTGGACGGTCGTGTCGTGGCCATGGCGGAATACATGGGACGCTACAAGCTGCTGTAAAGCAGATCTGTTTATGATCAAGCCGCGTACTGCGGCTTTTGCTGTTTTTAGACAATAAAAAAGACCGCAGTGCAGTGACGGTGCGGTCTTTTATTTTTAGAGACAAAGAGGCTTATTTGCCTTTCTTCTTTGAATCTCTCTGCACGCCGACGAGGCTGTTGCTAAGCTGAAGAAGGATATCGCTGTGCTCACCCTTTTCGTAGATGGTGTTGGCTCGGCCGAGGATTAACGGATCGATGGCGCCGATCGCGTCAAGATCCTTGTCGGTGTAGGGCAGTGAGTGCAGAACATAGCGCATCGCGTTCAGGCGTGCGCGTTTTTTATCGTCACTCTTAATGACGGTCCAGGGAGCGGCGACCGTGTCGGTGTTCAGGAACATCGCTTCTTTGGCTTTTGTGTAGTCGTCCCATTTATCGAGGGAGGCCATATCGATCGGAGAGAGCTTCCAGCGCTTGAGCGGATGAACCTGGCGCTCTTTGAAGCGTCTTCTCTGTTCTTTACGGCTGACGGAGAACCAGAACTTAATCAGATAAATACCGCTTCTTGTAAGAAAACGCTCAAATTCCGGGCATTCTCTCATGAACTCGAGGTATTGTTCATCGGTGCAGAAGCCCATAACGCGTTCTACGCCGGCGCGGTTATACCAGGAACGGTCAAAAAGGACGATTTCGCCGGCGGTCGGCAGATGCGGAACGTAGCGCTGGAAGTACCACTGACCAAGTTCTCTCTCAGTCGGTTTTTCCAGAGCGATCACGCGTGCGCCGCGGGGATTCAGGTGCTCCATGAAGCGGCGGATTGTGCCGCCTTTGCCTGCAGCATCGCGTCCTTCAAAGAGGATTACAACGCGCTGTCCGGTTTCCTTAACCCAAGTCTGCAGCTTGAGAAGTTCGACCTGAAGAAGATACTTTTCTTTTTCGTAGAGCTTGCGGCTCATGCGGTTTTTGTACGGATAGCCGCCGTTTTTCCAGTCTTCGTTCAGTTCGTTCTCGCTAACGACAGGTTCAGGCTTGGAAGAGGCGTCTTTAACTTTCTCACGCTGCACCAGAGCCTTGAGAATCGCTTTGCGGTCGGCAGGAGCTTCTCCGTCGAGAATCGAGATCAGAGCCGCCATTTCATGCTCATTGGCGGCGGCCGTCATTTGTTTGGTGACGTAAGTTTCGGCTTCGGCCTCTGAGGTGATCGGAGAAGACGTGATTCCTTCGATCTCTGTCTGGAAAGGATCTTTCTCGTCAGCTTCCGGCTGAACGGCAGCCTGCTGGTTCGGTTCGGGTGTCTCGACCTTGTTCTTCTTACTGGACATTTAACATCTCCTTCTGCAGAAATTCCGTCCTGACCGCTCGCGACGGTTAAGAGGAATTTTTCTTGCTCAATATATAGTTATAGATAATTTTTTTGGATAAACCGGAAATCTTACTGGCAACTGCCGCAAGCTGTCCAGTTGGAAGCAGCGGAATAAGGTTATCCAACCATTCTCTAAGCTCCTGGCTTAACTCCTCTTCGGTATTTTTCTCTTCCGCATTTACTAAAACTACATACTCTCCTCTAGGCTCATGATGCTTTGACCAGTCAGTCAATTCGGAAGCGGTTAATGATTCGATATTTTCGAATTTTTTTGTCAGTTCTCTTGCGATGGCGATTTTTCTCTGCGCGGGAACATTTTCGGCGAGTTCTTCCGCGAGTTTAAGGATACGGTGCGGCGCTTCGTAGAGGATGAATGTGCGTCCGCCGGAAACGAGTTTGGCGATTTCGTCCCGACGTTCCTTTTTACCGCCGTGAAGGAAGCCGTGGAAAACGAAGCCCTCAGGCGCCATACCGGCAGCGGACATGGCCGTGACAACGGCACTTGCGCCCGGAACCGGAATGACGCGATAGCCGTGCTCACGAACAATTGCGACGCTTTTTGAGCCGGGGTCCGAGACTGCGGGCGTGCCCGCGTCCGTCACCAGTGCGACTCTCAGTCCCTGAGAGAGGTACTCGAGGATTTTTTCCGTTCCTTCATGCTCGTTGTGCTGGTGCACTGGGAAGAGCCGTCCCTGTATATTAAACTTCTCAAGTAATTTCTTAGTTTCTCGGGTGTCTTCAGCCGCGATGAAATCTGCCTGAGAGAGCGTCCAAAGCGCTCTCAGCGTGATGTCGCCGAGATTGCCGATTGGCAGTCCTACGATATAAAGGGCCGGAGCGGGAAGATCCTGAGATGCAAGAGAAATGCTGTCGAGTATTTTTTCAATTTCGAAGCAAGGTTTCGAGGAGTCCATTTTGACCTCATTGGTTAGATGCCGTTTAATTAGCTTAACTGCTGTCCTGGCGGTTTCCTTATCGATGAATGCCGTCGCTCAGGAAAGTTCAGGCTCTGCGCACACGGATGAAGCGGTGCAGAGACAGAAAGTGGCATTGATTGTATCGCCGAAGGGCAGCCCTTTGTGGCAGGCTACGACCCCTTTGCGGGCAGGTATCCGGGCAGCCTACGAGCGAGTAAAGGATAAGTATGAGCTGGTGGAGTTCACTTTGAGTGAACCGTCGGCCGTACGTGATGTTTTAAACTCCGCTGCGGACGCAGGCGCGATGCTTGCGATCGGTCCGGTTTCAAAGCCGGCGGTGCAGGCGGTTTCAGAGCTTAGTTATCTTCCTCTCCCGGTGGTCGCGATTAATCGAGCGCACACGGAGCGCGTCCCCGAGCTGATGCTCACGCTGGACATGTCGGTTGAAAGCGAAGCCGAGCAGCTGGTTAAGATCGCGCTTGAGAACACTGCTTCGGAGCAGAACGCGGCAAAGAGTTTTGTGATTTTCACGACTGGCAGCGATTATGACGACAAGCTTGCCCGAACAATTGAGCGAGAGCTTGCAAAGTCCGGCGTGTCCGCTGAACGCCGAAGTATTTCCCCTGAGCAGCTGAGTTATCTTCGTCAGGAAATGCGCGGAAAGAGCTTCCGAGGCGTTTTCTTTGCGATGAGCGCACAGCAGGCAAGTCTTTTAAGGCCCTATATTCCGCCGGAACTTCCCGTATTCGGAACAACGTACACAAGTCCTCTGCATCTGCAGGATCGTATGCAGGCAAAGACCCAAGCCAATGATCTTGTCGGCATGGTTACGCTTGAACTTCCCGCAGAAACAAAACTTCCGCTCTCGTCCTACTCCGGTTATATGAAGGTGTACGACAAGATGAGTCAGGAAGAGCGGCAGATGTTTGCCGTGGGCATTGATGCCTGGCAGGTTGGAGAGCAATGGCTGAAGTGGGCCAAAGATTTTTCATTCTCGGAAAGCATGAGCGGCAGACTGACCTATTCCGGTGAAGACGGACAGCGTGTTATTCGTCAGCTTGACAAGGCGGTGGTGAATCCTTCGAAGACCGGTTCCGCGGAAGAAGATTTAGTGCAGTTCACCGAAGATGCCGGAGATGCAGGATTATGAGTCTGATCTCGATATTGCAGGCTCACCTGGCCTGGGGGGACAAGCCTCTTCTTGATTCTGTCGATCTGACGGTTGAAGAAGGGCAGAGAATCGGATTGATCGGACGAAACGGGACAGGAAAAAGCTCCCTGATGAAAGTGCTTGCCGGGCTGGAGAAACTTGACGACGGAACGCTTCACATACAAAACGGTTTAAACGCGGTTTATGTGGAACAGGAACCCTTTTTTCCTGAGGCTCCGACGCTGATGGAGTCGCTTGTTCTTCGCGGCCGCTTTGATGACATTGCCGACAGTAAATACCGTTGGCAGCTGCAGAGCAGATTATCGGAATATCTGCATCGCTTCGGTCTGGATGAAAATGCGGATCTGTCCAAGGCATCAGGCGGAGAGAAGAAAAAAGCGGCGCTTGCGCTGGCGTTTTCCCTTGAGCCGGATCTTCTTCTGCTGGATGAACCAACCAACCATTTGGATATTGACGCGATCGAGCTGCTTGAAGAGATTATTCTTTCCGAGTTTAAAAAATCCCGCTCACTGGTAACGGTTACGCATGACCGAGCCTTTTTGAACCGTATCGTTGACTCTATATGGGAGCTTGATCGAGGCGTTGTGCGCCGCTATCCCGGAAATTTCGAAGAATACCAGACGCGCAAAGCGGCCGAGCTTGCGGACGAAGAGAAGGCGCGTCAGAACTTTGACAAAGTGTGGTCGCAGGAAGAGGCTTGGATTCGCCGAGGCATTGAAGCGCGGCGCACGCGCAATGAAGGCCGCGTCAGACGGCTTGAAAAGATGCGTGTTGAACGAGAAAACCGCAGAGACCGTTTGGGTGTGGTTGATCTGAACATCGACGCAGGTGAGCGAAGCGGCAAAATCGTTGCCGAATTGACTGACGTTTATAAGAGTTACGGCGGCCGCTGCCTGATTAATGATCTGACCATGCGCGTGATGCGCGGCGATAAGCTCGGACTGCTCGGACCCAATGGGGTTGGAAAGAGTACGCTGATTAAAATTATTCTCGGGCAGGTTGCTCCGGATGAGGGCACGGTCAAACCCGGAACCAATCTCCAAGTCGCCTATTTTGATCAGCTTCGAACGGAACTGGATCCGGATAAAACGCTTCAGGAGACGGTTTCGCCGGGCTCCGACTGGGTTGAAGTCGGCGGAGTGAAAAAGCACATTGTCGGCTACCTCGGGGATTTTCTCTTCCCACCGCATCGAATGAACGTCAAAGTCGGCAGTCTCTCAGGCGGTGAACGCAACAGACTGCTGCTTGCGAAACTGTTTGCCAAGCCGGCAAATCTTCTTGTGATGGACGAACCGACCAATGACTTGGATATTGAATCCGTCGAGATGCTTGAGGATACGCTGAGCAGTTATCCCGGTACCGTACTGATTGTGTCTCACGATCGGCAGTTCATGGATAACGTCGCTACGTTTGCGATTGCGCCGGACAAGAACGGCAAGTGGACCTCGTATGCGGGCGGCTATGAAGAATGGCTGCGCTGGCGGGCAAAAGAGGGGAAAGAAGAGAAGAAGACGGAAGCGGCAAAAGAGGCTCCGAAAGAAAAGTCTGTTAAGCCGAAACGGCAGCCCAAGGGCGGATTGACCTATAAGGAGAGACAGGCTTTGGAGGCGCTGCCCGCGGAAATTGAAGCGCTTGAGACACGGCAGAACGAGCTGATTGAACAAATGCAGTCCCCCGACTATGCCGCAAAGAGTGCGGAAGACAAACTGAAGCTTGGGGACGAACTTACGGATGTCGGCAGCTGTCTTGAGCAGAAGTATCAGCTCTGGGAGCAGTTGGAAGAAAAACAATCTCTTGCAAAATAATTTGAGATTTTCGGGCTGATAAAGTCCAAACTATTCGTATAGAACAGAAGCAAAAGAGGAGGTCTCTATGAAATCTAAATTATTAAAAGGGGTCTTTACCGCTTCCATCATGTGTCTTGTATTGAGCGGATCGCTTGCTGATGCTCGTCCCGGCGGCCCCGGCCACGGCGGTCCGGGCTTCCGTCCCGGTCCTCCTCCCGGAGGTCCCGGTTTTCGACCGGCCCCTCCGCCTCGCTATCACCACGGCGGACCCTGGCGCCACTTCGGCAGAGATGTCTTGGGCGGAGCTTTGACATTAGGGCTCGGACTCGGTGTGGCCGGAGCCATTAGCAATGCTTTGTCGCCCACGTATGTTGCGCCAAGCTATGTTCCTCCGGCTTATCCGGTCACTGCGGCCGTACCGACTTACACAGCACCAGTGGTGGCGCCTGTCGTGACCGCGCCGACGGTTATTCCGGCTCCGGTTGTGACTGCGCCTGTTGCAGCCCCGGCACCTGTTGTTGTTTCACCTGCGCCGTCGGGAAATACGATGTATTGGTGCCAGGCCAGCAAGAATTTTTATCCTTTCGTGACGGAGTGCAGCTCCGGCTGGGAGGTTAGGATTATGCCGGCCAATTAGCCGAAACATTCCTCTCTTGGAGAGCCGCGTTCAGCGGCTTTTTTATTGACCTTTGCCGGCAGACATCAAGCCGCACCCGCTTGATTGCGCATTTTTCGAAAAAAGAAGAAATTTTTTCGCTGCGGATTTGTTAGGGTAAACACGGATTTTTTACGTCGTTAAATACTTATTTTTATGTTTAGCCTAGCAGGTATTATGGGAGATAGTATCGTGACAGATAGCAAGGAAGAGCGAGCTAGGGCTCTTGACGGGTTAACAACACTGTGTGAATTTTTCCAGAATCGGGTCTGCAAAGGGCCTTCGGACGAGGCTTTACGGGAATTCAACAAATCGACAAAGGAATGGGTTTCCGTTACCTACAGCGAGCTTGGAGAAAAAGTTTTGAGCTGGCGCAAAGCTTTTGCCGCTCTCAACCTGAAGCGAGGCGATCGTGTCGCGATGCTTTTGCCCAACGGCGTCAATGCTGTTTGTTTTGACCAGGCGGCGATGGCCAATACTCTTGTCCCGGTCCCGCTGCACGCAATTGATACTCCCGCATCGAGCGCATATATTCTCCAGGACAGCGGCGCATCCGTTCTTGTCACCGACAAAGTTTCCAAGTGGGAAAAAATTAAAGAAGCCGGATTTGACCTTTCGGCGCTGAAGAAGGTCATCATTACCGATGATGAAGCGCCGTCAGGCGGTATGGTCAGCGCGCTTGCGGCCTGGCTTGCGTCGGCCTCTCAGAATGCCGATCTTCCGGACTCTCCGACCGAGCAGGATTTAGCCTGCATTGTGTACACCTCCGGAACGACCGGCAGACCCAAAGGCGTCATGCTGACACACAAAAACATTACGAGCAATGTTCGCTCTACGCTTGCTCACGTGAAGCCGGAAGTCGGTGATATCTTCCTCTCTTTTCTTCCTCTTTCCCATATGTTTGAGAGGACGGCGGGCTACTATCTCGCGCTGGCAACCGGCTCTACGATTGTTTTCAATCGATCGCTTCAGTACTTGGCGGAGGACTTCAGGATTGCCAAACCCAATGTTCTGATTTCCGTTCCCCGCGTATATGAGCGTATCTACGGAAAGCTCAATAAAGTGCTTTTGGATAAAGGTCCTGTCGCCAAGAAGGTTTTCGAAACGGCAGTGAACGCCGGCTGGAGAGTGTTCTGCAGAAAGAATCGAATTCGGGTGGCGTCGTCAGTGCCCCCGCTGATTGATTCAGTGACGAACAAACTGATCGGCGGGAAAATTTCCAGGACGCTTAAATCCCAGTTCGGCGGCCGTCTTCGTGTTGCGATCAGCGGCGGGGCATCTTTGAATCCGGAAGCGGCAAAAGTGTTTTGCGGACTCGGTCTTCCCGTCATTCAAGGTTACGGCATGACGGAGACTTCTCCGATTATCAGCGGAAATAACGTAACGGATAACGATCCGGCCACGGTTGGAAGAGCACTGAAGGATGTCGGAATTCGTTTAGGCGACAAGGACGAGATTCAAATTAAGGGCGACTTGGTGATGCGCGGATACTGGAATCGCGAAAAAGAGACCAAGGAAGCCTTTACGGAGGACGGCTGGCTGCACACAGGAGATCAGGGCCGTTTTGATGAGGACAGGCGTCTGAAAATTGTCGGCAGAATCAAAGAGATTATTGTGACGTCGACCGGTGAAAAGATTTCTCCGGTGGATATCGAGAGTGCGGTGGAAACGCTTCCTTTGGTGAACCAGTGCTATGCCGTAGGAGACGGGAAGCCCTATATTGGAGTATTGGTTTCCTTGGATTGCGAGCGGTGGAGCGCTCTTGCTTCTTCGCTGCATTTGGATCCGAAGGATCAGGTTTCGCTCACCGCAAGCAGCGCCAAGAGCGCGGTGCTTCAGCAGGTAAAAAAGGCCTGCAGGACCTTTCCGGCATACGCTGTGCCGCGAAATGTCACGCTTACGCTGGACGAGTGGACGATTGACAACGGTCTGCTGACACCGACGCTGAAGCTGAAGAGAAAGCCCATGAACGAAAAATACGGATCGCTGATTGATGACATGTATATGGGGGCCAAAAAAAGTTCACATGCCGCGAATAACCTATAATTCTCGGTCGAACTAACGTAGTAAGAGTCATCATGGAAAAATCAACGGAAACGATCCGCACTGCGTACAAAGGAAACGCAAAGCACGAGAAATCAGAAGCAATTGCACCGGGCTGGATGCTGAGGGCGACCGAAGCGGTCATGCAGTACTACCTGGACAAAAATCTGACTCTGGATCCCTGCATTCTTCAGGAGTTTCCCAAACCGCAGGAAGGTCATCAGTACATGATGTACGCGCACATTCCTTTCTGCAAGACGCTTTGCTCTTACTGCACATTCCATCGTTTTCTGTTTAAAGAATACAAAGCCCGTGAATACTTTGTGAACCTGCGCAAAGAGATACAGTCGGTTCATGACATGGGGTACAACTTTACTTCGCTTTATATTGGCGGCGGTACGACAACTGTTCTGATGGATGAGCTTGTTAAGACGATCGAGCTCACCCGTACGCTCTTTCCCGGCATCAAGGAGGTTTCCTGCGAGACGGATCCTCAGGTAATGGGCGATCCGTCCATTTCGATGCTTAAAGGATTAGTAGACCGCATGTCGATCGGTGTACAGAGCTTTGACGACGGAATTCTGAAGATGACCGAGCGTGATAAGTTCGGTACCGGCAAGCAGGTTTTCGACTACATCCAAAAGGCTCAGGAGCTTTTCCCGATCTGCAACGTTGACATGATCTTCGGTTTTCACGGACAGACCAACGAAGTTCTTCGTTCGGATTTAGCCAAACTGCTTGAGCTGTCGCCGCGTCAGATTACTACTTATCCTCTGATGGTGACGAGCCAGACAAAACGCAGCGTCAAGGACAAGATCGCAGCGCCCCCGGAAATTATGGCTGAGCAGTATCGAATTATTCTTGATACGCTCTGCCATGACTACACGCAGCTTTCAAGCTGGGCGTTCGGCAAGTCCAACAACGAGGGATTTGACGAATACGTTATCGATAACGACGAATATCTCGGCGTAGGCTCCGGAGCGTTTAGTTTTCTTGGTGACACGCTTTATGTGAATACATTCTCACTGAGACGCTATAACGAGCGCATCGGATCGGGAAGAAACGGTGTTGAAAGAAAGCGGACGTTTGATAAGTTCAATGTACTTCAGTATCGTCTTCTTTTAGGTCTTTTCGCAGGGCGTCTGAACCGCCGCTATTTCAAAGAAGTGCACGGCGTCAATCTGGATAGAGCTTTGTTTAAAGAAGTTCTGGGACTGAAGCTGGCAGGTGCCATTAAAGAGAATCCGGACGATCCCAACCAGTTTATTGTGACTGACAGAGGCAAACTGCTGGGACTGGTCATGATGAAAGATTTTTACTCGGCGATGGATAATATTCGCGCAGAACTGAGAAAACCTCTCAAAGAATCAGATATGTAAGACGAAATGTCCGATTAAGAGATATGTCTTATCGGATAAACCCTTATTTTCCCCATTTTCCAAGGGTAACTACCTAGACTTTACGTATTAGACCAATTGAGTCGATGTAACTCAGCCCGTAAACTGATGTATAAGGTTTTTATATTGGTCCGGCTGTCACTTTTGTGTACAGCGTAAACAAGAATTTTTCGGATCAAATTTTTATTTCCCATTTCAAGCTCTGGAGTTGAAAGATGGCTACTATGAACGTAGTGACTTTCCGTCCGCCGCAAGGCTGCCGCGGTGAAGACGGACCGGAATATCAGGGTAATTTCCGCAAAGGCGAACTGCGCGGGATTATTAAGATTAACAAAGACAACTGTGTCGGCTGCGATACATGCCGCAAATTCTGCCCGGTTGATGCGATTACCGGCGGTCTCGGCAGCATTCATAAGATTCGTGATGACGCATGCGTTAGCTGCGGACAGTGTCTGAGCGCATGTCCCTTCGGCGCGATTGAACAGATGTCCTTCGTCGAGGACGTTCTCAAGGTTTTGGACGATCCGAAGAAATTCGTGGTTGCTCACCCGTCTCCCGCGGTTCGCGTGGCGCTTGCTGAAGAATTCGGCGGCCAGCCCGGCGATCTCTGCACCGAGCAGATGCTTAACGCTTTCGAAAAAGCAGGTTTCACTGTTTACGACGTGAACCAGACCGCTGACCAGACTATTCTGGAAGAAGGTACGGAATTCATTAAGAAAGTCAGATACTGGTGCTTAGGCGAAAGAAGCCCTGAAGTGAACCAGATGGCTCATCATCCGCTGCCGCATTTCACCAGCTGTTGCCCCGGCTGGGTCAGAAACATGGAAATTAACTTCGCTTCTGCGATTCCTCATGTTTCCACAACTAAGAGCCCGGTTCAGATGGGCGGCGCGCTCGCCAAGAGCTGGGCTGCCAAGCACATTTGGAACAAGGATCCCCGCGATGTCGTGATGGTTGCTGTTACTCCCTGTACAGCCAAGATTTACGAAGCGAGCCGTCCTGAGTTTGTCGACGCATGGAAGTGGAACGTGGAACACGGCTATCTGCCCAAAGACACTCCCGCCTTCCCCGATATCGACTACAGTCTGACCACTCGTGATATCGCCGAACTTCTGCGCCGCAAAGGTATCAATCCGCTCACAATGCCCAAGACTCATGAAGTCAAGACAATGGAAAAATACACCGGTGCCGGGACGATTTTCGGCTGCTCCGGCGGTGTTATGGAAGCGGCTCTGCGTACAGCTTACGCAATTCTCTCTGGAGAAGAGCTCAAAGATCCGGACATCATCACAGTTCGCGGTATGAACAACTCCCTCGTTGAAGCCACTATTCCGATTCCTCTGAAAGCTCAGGGCGGAAAGATCTTCGAACTTCGCGTTGCGGTTGTAAACGGCGCGCTGCAGGATCTGCACAAAGTTATGAAGATTATCAACGAAGACAAGGATCGCTGGCACTTCATTGAAGTTATGAACTGCCCCGGCGGCTGTGTCAACGGCGGCGGTCAGCCGCTCCAGGGCGCCGGTTCCGCTTGGCTCGCTCCGACAACTCCGCTGCCTGTCAAACTCTAACTAGGGTGAATATCAAATGAGCAAATATCAATATACCGAACGTGATGTACCTGCCCTGTTAGGTCGTCGTGGATTCCTCAAGGTTATCGGTCTTTGTGCGGTCGCAGTTGTCGCTGCCGGCGCAGCGATCACGAAGCTGATCACTTCCAGAAATAAGGTGATTCTTGACCGTCAGGCCGGTTTGTATGCCGATGACAAGCGTCTTCAGAAGATGAAGCTGACTTCTTCTCATGAAAACGATGTTTGCTGGCAGGTTTATAAGGATATGAACGGTAAACCTGTTGAAGGCGAAATGTACAAACTCAACCATACGCACTACACACCGCGCTCTCAACTCGCTATGACGGAGGCCGAACATCATGTCTAACGCTGAAATGCAAGGCGCACGTATTCTGCGCTTCCACACTTCCGACAAAGTATTCCACTCTATCAACGCGATCTGCTGGTACGCTTTGTTCTTCACAGGCGCCATCGTTTACTTCGGTAACATGATGGGCAAGATCTCCGATGAAACAGCCAATCTTCTGATGGTTTGGCACATTTGGCTCGGCGGTCTGTTCACGCTGAACTTCATCGGCTATGTTCTGTTCGCTCCGGAACGCTTCGCAGTGACGATGAAGAACCTGCTCGAGTGGGACAAGAACACCATTCTTTGGTTCAGAAACTTCGGCGGCTATCCGCGTCGTTTCTTCAAGATCCCCTTCGGACCGGTTGAAGTTCCGCCCCAGGGCCGTTACAACGGCGGCCAGAAGATGAGCTATCTCATTTTCATCGCTGCGGTTGTTTACCTCATCGTCACCGGCTGGCTGCTTTGGATGGGTGCACCTCTTCTCGGTAAAACTGTCTTCTACTGGCTCTTCATGACCCACGTTTGGGGCAGCTTCATCGTGACAGCAATGGTCACCTGCGCTCATATTCCTCTGGCGCTCCTTTCCATGGAACACTTCAAAGGCATTTGGCGCATCGGTTCCGGCGACATCTCCTACGAGGCCGCCGAACACCACGCTCCCACATGGGTTCAGCGTGACGTTATCAAGGTCGTTGAGAAATAATTTCTCGTCGGATTGATTTCAAGAAAGGGGCTTCGGCCCCTTTTTTTATGGCTTTAATCTTTATACTGAAAGTTCTTCAAGCAAGGTGCTTATCATGGCAGAAATGAATCAGAGTCCCAGAGGGACACGAATTCACATCGGTTTGTTCGGCAGACGAAACGCCGGAAAGTCGAGTGTGATCAATGCGCTTACGAAACAGAAAATTGCGCTGGTCAGCGACATTGCTGGTACAACGACCGATCCTGTCTACAAAGCGATGGAACTACTGCCGCTTGGGCCGATCATGCTTATTGATACTGCGGGTATCGATGATGTCGGCGATTTAGGAAAGCTGCGCATCGGCAAGACGCGGGAAGTCATGACTAAGACAGATGTCGCGCTCATTGTGATGGATGCGGCAAACCCTTTTTCCGAATTCGAAGAAAAACTCATTGAAGAGTTCAAAAGACTGGGAACGCCTTATTTACTGGTTCTTAATAAGTGCGATACCGTGCCGTCTGCAGACGAGATTGCTGAGAAACTTCAGGCGGAGGTTAAAGAAGAATTCATAGTCGTCAGCGCGCTGAACAAAAGCGGCTTTGACCGACTTCGCTCGGCAATTCTCTCTGCGGCGCCGCGCGCTTTTGAAGACAGGCCGCTCATTCGGGACCTTTTGAACCCGGGCGATACCGTTGTGTTTTGCGTGCCGATCGACACAGCGGCGCCCAAGGGCAGACTTATTCTGCCTCAGGTTCAGGCGCTTAGAGACACTCTGGATGCCAACGCGAACGCGATTGTCGCAAAAGAAAACCTTATTGCCGCTCAGCTGGATAATCTGAAAACTCCGCCTGCCCTTGTCGTTACCGACAGTCAGGTGTTTGGCAAGGCTGCGAAAATCGTTCCTAAGGAAATTCCTCTAACATCTTTCTCGATCTTGATGGCAAGAAATAAGGGCGATCTGACAGGGCTTGTCGAAGGTGCCAAAGCGATTGAATCACTTAAACCGGGAGACAAAGTTCTGATCGCGGAAGCCTGTACGCATCAGTGTCAGGCTGAAGATATCGGACGTGTCAAAATTCCCGCCTGGCTGCAGGAGCATGTCGGCGGAGAGCTGTCTTTTGAATGGTATACCGGAGACTCATTTCCGGAAGATGTCAGCGACTATAAACTTGTGATTCACTGCGGCGCCTGCATGATCAACCGCAGAGCGATGCTTTCCAGACAGCGGCAGTGCAGAGAGGCAGGTGTGCCGATCGTGAACTACGGAGTTCTGATTGCGTATATAAAGGGAATACTGAAGCGCGTGCTTTCTCCCTTCCCGGAAGCACGGGAAGCGCTTTCGTAAAGGCTTCCCGGCAGATCGGATTAAATCGCAATATCCGTGTCGGTGTGTTTGAGCTTCTGACCGTGTTCTCGGGTGACGTGGAAAGTCACCTGAGGCCAGTGTTTCTGTGTGGTCTGAAGGTTGTATACGCTTGTCGCAAGGTACACCGGATTGCCTTCCGCGTCTTTTGCAAGGCGCAGAGCCTGTTCCCGCTCAAAATCTTTTTTCGTCTGTTCATCCGGGTATGTCAGCCAGCGGGCGGTTGAGATCGGAGTGTTTTCGTAGATAGCGTCGACGTTGTATTCGGTCGCCAGACGCTGAGCAACGATTTCAAACTGAAGTGCGCCGACCGCGCCGAGAAGAAGGTTGCCGAGTTCATCTTCGAACACCTGAATCGCGCCTTCTTCGCCGAGTTCTTTCAAGCCTTTATGAAGCTGTTTTGCTTTGAAAGGGTCTCTGGCGCGTGCGCTTCTGAACAATTCCGGAGCAAAGTAAGGAATACCGGTAAAGCCGAGTATTTCGCCTTGCGTTAGGGTGTCGCCGATGTGAAGCTGTCCGTGGTTATAGATACCGATAATATCTCCGGCAACAGCGTCGGTCATAAGGACACGGTCGTTGGCCATAAAGGTCAGAGCGTTAGGAATCTTCATATCCTTCTGTTCACGAACGTGGTAGACCTTCATGCCGGGTTTGTACTCGCCGGAGCAGACGCGGAAGAACGCGATGCGGTCACGATGTTTCGGATCCATATTGGCCTGAATCTTGAAGACGAAGCCGCTGAATTTGGCTTCATCCGGTTCAACCATGCGTTTGCCGGCATCACGAGGCTGCGGAGTCGGAGCCCAGCGAATGAGCGCGTCCAGGACGTCCTGCACACCGAAGTTATTGACACCGGAGCCGAAGAAGACAGGCGTTTGGTCACCGGCAAGGAAACGTTCCAAGGAGAAAGGTTCACTAGCGCCCTGAATGAGCTCGATGCTTTCTCTGACGTTCCCGATTTCCAGCGGGAACAGCTGATCGAGCCTCGGGTTATCCAGTCCCTCAATAACTTCGACATCGTCGCTAAGTTTCTCGCCGCCCGGAGTGAAACGGACAAGCTTATTGTCCAGAAGAGAGAACACACCTCGGAAAGTTTTTCCCATTCCAATCGGCCATGTAATCGGGGCACACTCGATTTTGAGGACGTTTTCAATTTCTCCGAGCAGATCGATCGGGTCCTGGACCTCGCGGTCCAGTTTATTGATGAACGTAATAATCGGAGTTTTACGCAGACGGCAAACTTCCAAAAGTTTAATTGTCTGCGCCTCCACGCCCTTGGCGGCATCGATAACCATGACTGCGCAGTCAACGGCGGTCAGTACTCGATAGGTATCTTCCGAGAAGTCCTCATGTCCCGGGGTATCGAGAAGATTGATTACGTGATCGTCGTACTCAAACTGCATAACGGAGCTGGTGACGGAAATACCGCGTTGTTTTTCAACTTCCATCCAGTCGCTCGTTGCATGACGGCCGGCTTTACGTCCCTTGACCGCACCTGCGAGCTGAATTGCTCCGCCGAAAAGAAGCAGCTTTTCGGTAAGAGTTGTTTTACCAGCGTCAGGGTGAGAAATAATCGCGAAGGTTCTTCTGCGTTTAATTTGTTTTTGCGTTTGAGAGCTCAGCTCCGGCATTTTGTTGTCCTGTTTATCGATAAGTCACGAATTTTACGTCAATTTTCGAAGAGCTCTATTATCGCACCGACGGAATTATTTATCTTCGTAACAGGAAAAGAAGAAAAGAACGTATTAAATGTGATTGTTAAGACTTTATTAATTAGAATGTACGGAGCATCCATCTAGTTAAATCAAATGAAAAATTCATACTTTCCAAAATGGTCCGTGAAGACGGCAGGCGTTATTGCGCCTGATGAAACACTGCCCTTAGGCCAAACGCTTGCCATGGGCATTCAGCATGTTGTGATTATGTTCGGCTCAACGGTTCTAGCGCCATTAATTATGGGCTTGGACCCGAATGTTGCGATTTTCATGAGCGGTATCGGAACGCTGCTGTTCTTCCTGGTGGTTGGCGGTCACGTCCCGAGTTATCTGGGTTCAAGTTTCGCGTTTATCGGGGTCGTTATTGCGGCTACCGGTTATGCCGGCAGCGGACCGAATCCGAATATTCCGGTTGCGATGGGCGGTGTTATCGCCTGCGGTGTCGTGTATGCCTTGGTCGGTCTCATTGTTATGTTTACCGGAATCAAATGGATTGAGCGGCTGATGCCTCCGGTTGTCACGGGTTCCATCGTTATGACGATCGGCCTTAATTTGGCGCCTGTGGCGGTAAAAGGGATGGGTACAACGACTTTTGAACAGTGGTATGCCTCTGCAGCGGTTCTGATCATGGGGTTTGTCGCTGTTTATCTTCGCGGTTTCCTGCAAAAGCTCCTGATTCTTGTCGGTATTGTGATCGCGTATATCTTCTACTGGATCCTTACGAACTTAATGGGTCTGGGCAAGCCGATTGATTTTCAGCCGCTTTATGACGCCAGCTGGTTTGGCTTTCCGCATTTCTCCGCTCCAGTTTTCCAGCCTGAAGCGATGATCCTCATTGTTCCGGTGGTTGTTATTTTGATCGCAGAGAACTTAGGACACATCAAAGCGGTCAATGTCATGACGCATAGAAATCTGGATCCCTATATCGGACGATCATTCTTCGGTGACGGGTTAGCGACTATCATCGCTGGTTTCGGCGGCGGCCCCGGCGTGACCACATACGGAGAAAACATTGGCGTGATGGCGGCTACCCGCGTCTACTCTACCTTGATTTTCCCCGTAGCCGGTCTGTTTGCGATTCTGCTGAGCTTCTCGCCGAAGTTTGGTGCGGTCATTCAAACTATCCCAGGTCCGCTTCTCGGAGCGGTTTCTGTGGTGGTATTCGGATTTATTGCCGCTGCCGGTGTGCGCATCATGATTGAAAACAAAATTGATCTTGCCAGCAGCAAGAACTTAATCGTGACTGCGGTTACACTGATTATCGGCGCAGGCGATTTCTCTCTGAAGATTGGCGGTTTTGAACTTGGAGGCATCGGTACAGCGACCCTTGCCGCAATTCTGCTCAACCTCATTATGGAAGACAGAAAGCAGTCGGCCTAATCATTTTTTAATTTTATTCAGCCGCCCGATGTTTCATTGAGGCGGCTAATTTTTTTGATTTGAATGAAAAAGAGCGATCCCGCACGAGCGATTATTGAGTGGCAGAAGCAATTCGGCCGACATGATTTGCCCTGGCAGCAAACCACTGAACCTTATCCGCGCTGGGTTGCTGAAATCATGCTTCAGCAGACTCAGGTAAAGACTGTTATTCCTTACTATTTGAAATTTATGTCGCGGTTCCCGACAGTTAAAGCGCTTGCTAAAGCCGACCGGGAGGAAGTATTTCAGCTTTGGGCAGGGCTCGGTTATTACAGTCGGGCGGAGAATCTGCATCGCTGCGCACAGGAGGTCGCAGAGCGATACAACGGAGTTTTCCCGACAGAGATATCGGATCTTGTGACACTTTCAGGTATCGGCCGTTCAACAGCGGGAGCGATACGCAGCGCATGTACGGACATTCCGTCTCCGATATTAGACGGTAATGTCAAACGGGTTTTATCCCGTCTGCTGCTTATTGGTGACGGGCTCAGTGCATCAGCACTCGATAAGAAGCTGTGGCTTGCAGCCGAAGAGATCCAGCCTAAGGAAGAGGGAAGAGCCTATGCACAGGCAATGATGGATTTGGGCGCGACTGTTTGCGTCAGAAACAGACCGCGCTGTGAAGTTTGTCCTCTTCAGAAAATGTGCCGAGCATGTGCCGAAGGACTTCAGGAAAGCTATCCGCCCAAAAAGAAACGCGCTCCTGTGCCGGAAGAACCGATCCATATGCTGATCTACGTCAGGGACGGAAAAGTTCTTCTAATCAAGAGAGAAAGTCGGTACTGGAAAAATCTTTGGGTCCTTCCTGAGGCGCAGGTTTTGCCTTCAGACGCCCGCGAATGCGGATTCATCACGCATCGGCTGACGCACCTGAAACTGATGATTTCGCTCAGTACGGTTCCGCTCTCGTCTCCCCCCGAAGGTCGATGGTTCACATTGGAAGAGCTGACAAACGCAGCTGTTGCGACGCCTTTAAAGACGTTCTTACTGGAATTTCTTGCTTAGGCAGGAAAAATTATTTTGCGGCGTCGAGCGTGCGGTGGCGCGTAATGACGCCCTCACAGCGCTCGGAGAAATATTTTCCGAGCTGCTCGCAAATATAGACGGAGCGGTGCTGTCCGCCCGTACAGCCGATTGAGACCGTAAGGTAGTGCCGATTCTGTGCTTCGTAGTGGGGAAGCCACTTTTCCACAAAACCACGGATGTCTTCGAACATGCTTCGAACGAGAGGTTCCTTGCTGAGGAAATCGATAACCGGCTGATCTTTTCCGTTTAGCGGCCGAAGCTCTTCAACCCAATAGGGGTTAGGAAGGCAGCGAACGTCGAAGACCAAGTCACTGGCGATCGGCAGTCCTTTTTTGAACCCGAATGATTCGAAAGTGAGGAGGATGGCGCCTTTTTTGGCGTTGACGAAGCTGCGCACCCAATGCTTCAGTGTGTTGGGGAGCATTCCTGTGGTGTCAATGATATGCGCGTCATCCATGATCGGCTCGAGCAGTTTCCTTTCTCTTTCAATCGCTTCAACCAGCGTTTCGGGAGAATCTGAGTCGGCTTGGCTTAGAGGGTGCTGACGCCTGGTCTCGGAATATCTTTGGACAAGCGCATCTGTTGAAGCTGTCAGGCACAGTATCCTTAAATGCACACCGGAAGCGACCAGATCTTCAAGATCGCGGCTGAGCTCGGAGAGTGAAACATCGCTGCGTGCATCCAGTGAAACGGCAAGATGCTCTCTTCGGACGGAATGAAGATGCTTTGTGACAGGCACGACATATTTACCGGGCAGATTGTCGATACAGTAGTAGCCCAGATCTTCAAGCTGCTTCAGCGCGATTGATTTACCGCTTCCGGACAGGCCGGTCACCAAGATTAACTGCATTTCAAGTCCCCGTTTTTACAAGCCGTCCTCGGCCATCATAAGTTTGCGCTGCCGCTGGAAGAATTCCTCAATTGTGTTGATTCCCCGCAGCTGAAGGATCGCGCTTCGAACGGCGGCTTCGACCAGCACGGCAAGGTTTCGTCCGCCGCCGACCGGAATGATCATTTTTCTGATCGGCTGTCCGAGCACTTCGGTGAACAGTTCTGTCTCGGGCAGTCTTTCCATGAGTTCGCCCTGATCAAACTGCTTGAGTTCAGCCACAAGGTTAAGCCGCATTTTGCGGCGTACCGCAGTTTCTCCGAAGATTGTTTTAATGTCGAGCAGACCGATTCCACGGACCTCCAGGAGGTTCGCAAGTAACGCGGGCGCCGATCCCTCGACCCAATCAGGCGCTCTTTGAATGAAATCGACCACATCGTCTGCGACCAGACCGTGTCCTCGTGTGACTAATTCCAAGCCAAGCTCGCTTTTGCCGATGCCGCTTTGACCGGAGAGGAGAATGCCCATGCCGAATACATCCATAAAAACGCCGTGCATTGAACAGCTTGGCGCAAGCAGGCGAACAATGTATTGTCTTACGAGTGTCAGGACCCGCTCCGGCGTTTCCGAAGTGCTGAAAACAACCAGATCGTGTTCTATCAGCGCCTGCACCATATCCGGCTGCAGGCTAAGGTTAGCGCAGAGGACAAAGCCGAGAGATTTGTCTGAGGCAAGTTTCGCGATCAAGCTCTTTCGGGATTCTGAGCCGATTTGATCAAAGAATGCGATTTCAGCCGGTCCGAGAATGTGTAGTCGATCTGGGTGAATAATGTTTAGGAATCCGACTGCGAGTGTCGGATAGTTAACAGCGTTGGGCGAGAGCTCAATCGAATCTCCCGCATGAGACTGGCCGTAGAGCCAGTTGAAATCAAACTTGCGCTTGCAGAGGGTGAAGAGCTGCTGATAAGTTGCCATAAAAATCTAACTCTCACGTTTATCCGATTCGTACTTCTCAGCGCACCATTTATTCAGAGCTTCGCAAAATTTTTCCGAAGTGTTGGCCTGAGATAATTTTGTTCGGATGGATTCGTCGGAAAAAATTTCCGCGGCGCCGGCCAGAAGTTCAAGATGTTCGCTGCAGGCTTCTTCCGGAGCCAAGAGAAAGAACAGACTGTGCGTCGGTTCTTCTCCGGCGCGGGCGGGTTCGAGCTGCCCGTGCAGCCGGATGAAAAGGGCGCATGGCTGACTTAGGTTTGGAAGGCGGCAGTGCGGCAGAGAAATTCCGTAGCCGAGATAAGTAGAGCCAAGCTTTTCCCGCGCGATGAGTGCGTCGAACACCTCCTTGCGATCCAGTCGGTAAATCAGCGACAGAGCTTGAGCGGCTTGTTCGAATACACGTTTCTTACTGCTCGGTGAAATACCAAGCAGAATATTTTCGGGCTTTAGAAGCAGGCACAGTGCATTCATAATGCGTCACTCGATTTGATCAATCAGTTATTGTAAACGTGAATCAGCGAATTTTTTTACGCTGAGAAGCCGGTGCGATTCCAAGTGCATCGCGATATTTAGCGACCGTTCTCCGTGCGGCGGAGAACCCTCGCTCAGAGAGAAGCTCGGTGATTTTCGCGTCTGAGAGTGGTTTAGAAGGATTTTCAGAGGCGATAAGTCTTGCAATTTCGTTTTTGACTGCGATTGATGAAACCGCTTCATTGGAGTCACCGATTTGCGAAGAGAAGAAATATTTCAGCTCAAAGACGCCTCTTGCGCACTGCAGGTATTTTCCTGAAACGACTCTGGAGACGGTTGACTCGTGCAGCTCAAGTTCGTCTGCAATTTGACGAAGGACCAAAGGGCGCATGCAGAGCGGTCCGGATTCAAAAAAATCGGATTGTCGCCGCACGAGCGCCTGAGTGACGCGAAGCAGTGTGATACGCCTATGTTCGATGTTTTTGATCAGCTCGGATGCTTCATGGAGTCTGTCTTTCCACAGCTGGTCATGACAGCTGTCGGTGACGGCCTCAGCATAAATTCGGTTAAGCCTGACTTTCGGCAGCGAAGCCTCGATCAGTTCGGCGCACCAGCCTTCGCCTGTCTTGCGAACAAGAATTTCCGGAGTGACATAGTTAATAGAATCCGTTGAAAATTCTGAGGCAGGATGCGGTGTTAGAGCGGCAATCAGGCGAACAGCCTCTTCCAGCTCCTTGGATGCGCATCCGAGGAGCGGGCGAATTTTATCGAAACTTCGTTTCGCGAGCAGCTCCAAATGCTCTTGGACGATTTGAGAGGCCAGCGCGCAGATTACCGGATCAGACTGCATTGACAATCTGCGATGATTCAGCTGGATTAGCAGAGATTCTTTGTAGTCGCGGGCACCAATTCCGGAGGGCTCGAAACTCTGCAGCAGTTTCAAAGCGGCCTTCCAATCGGAGAGCCTGATTTCGGCCGGCATCTTTGCCTCCTCTGCGAGCCGTTCAATAGGCGCGGAAAGGAAACCGTTGTCGTCCAATGAGCCGATAAGCCAGGCAAGAAGACTTTTTTCTTTATCCGAGAGAGAAAGACAGCCGACTTGCCGCAGTAAATGCTCAGCCAGACTTTCCGGATGTTCTTTTCGCTCCCAGGGTTCCTGATCGGAGGCGGTGCCTTCCCAGCGCAGCTGCTGATCCGAGTCGAAACTGTCGGCAGCCTCTTCACTCGTATCGGAGACTTCAAGCAGGGGGTTTTGATCAATTGCTTCGTTAATGAGCTGTGTCAGCTCAGCAGTTGAAAGCTGAAGGATGGATATGGCATGTCTCAGTTCCGGCGTAAGCGCCATGCGCTGAGACTGCTGCAGTGAAAGCGTCTGAGCCATAGCTCCTACATAGAGAAATTATCGCCGAGGTATGCGTTGCGCACGAGCGGATTTTCCACGATTGCCTCAGGTTTTCCGCTGGCTAGTACGCTTCCGTCGCTGATGATATAGGCGTGGTCGCAGATGCCGAGTGTTTCGCGTACGTTATGGTCGGTAATGAGGACGCCGATGCCGCGTTCTTTTAAGTAGTGAACGATGCGCTGGATTTCGATAACTGCGATCGGGTCTACGCCGGCGAACGGCTCATCGAGAAGAATAAATCTCGGTCTTGCGGCGAGCGCTCGGGCAATTTCCGTACGGCGTCTTTCTCCGCCAGAGACGGTCGGAGCCAGATTGTTTCGGATATGCGTGATCTGAAGCTCGTTGAGCAGGTTGTCCAGTTCTTCCTTAATTTGTTTCTTTGAGAGCGCAGAGCCGTCCGGATTAGTTTGAAGCTCCAGGATCGCCTGAATATTTTCTTCGACCGTGAGCGTACGAAATACACTGTTTTCCTGCGGCAGATACGTAATGCCGATACGCGCGCGTTTATAAATCGGAAGGTGCTGAATCGACTCGCCGTTCAGAAGGATTTGGCCGCCGTTGGATGCGACCAGTCCGACAATCATATAGAACGTAGTTGTTTTGCCGGCTCCGTTCGGTCCGAGCAGTCCCACGACTTCGCCGCTGTGCAGCCGCAGAGAGACGTCTTTGACAACCGTTCGCTGTCCGTAGATTTTCTTTAGGTTGAGCGCTTCAAGGACATTTGCTCCGTCCAGACTGTGTTTCTCGCTCATCTCTTAATTCCTTTGCTCGGCTGAAGTTCGATCGGTTTAGACGCGTCGAAATTGCTGTCGCGCGGCGCAATCACAGTGGATACTCTGCCGGCTGAGCCGCGATTCTTACTGCCGACAACGTCAGCGGTGGATGTAGTCATGTTGTAGGTAATGACAGTTCCTCTGCTTTCGTCTTTCATGACGCCGTTTTCCGAGCGCGAGACCTGAGCATTGTTGGTCAGAGTGAGTTCATTGGTTTTTTCGTTGTACGTCAGTTTGTCGCCCTTGCCGTGCATCCATTCTTCGACGCCGGGTGTTTTTTCATCTTTACGCTGTTTGAATGTGACGAGCTTTCCCTTTTGAGGCGTCATAACCGCGTGGCGATAGCCCTGAGGATCGATTGTCAAAACAAGTTTCGCACCGCGGATTTCCAAGGTCCCTTGATGGACGGCCACGTCGCCGGTGTAGACCGCGACCTGTTTCACATCGTCGCCATCGAACTTGTCAGAGAAAATTTGGATCGGCTGAGACGAGTCGGCGCTTTCGGCTGAAGCGATTCCCGGCAGAACTGAGCATAAGGCAAGAAGGATGGAGAGGGGCAGTTTTTTCATTTTATTCAGAAAGAAAGTCACTTCAAAGTTAACTTAGTATCCTACTACAAGTCTTAGAAAGAATAACGAAAAGACAGGCGCAGAAGAAGCGTTTTTCTATCGCTGAACGTTCTTGACTGTGTTTGGCTGGAGGGTTGTCTGAACTCTGGAGCGAAGTTTAAATGTTCGGTCCACGTTGTCATAGTCAAATCCGACGCCGTTGGAGGTGTCTTCGCCCCGATAAAGCGTTGCAGGTTTGTCTGACGAATAGATATTGTCATCCGGGTAGGCGTCGAGCTGAGAAGTGGTAAGTCTGCTTGCCGGAGAGCCGTTCTTTGCGGCCTGGCGGATGTCCACATTGTCATAGAAGTGAATCACGGCGCCGCCTTCCACCATCTTGGCAGTATCGCTTCTGGCTGTGACCTGAGCCTCGTTCGGATTAAGGGAGGCGTATTCCGGAAGAACGGCATCGGCATGTCCGTCCGAATAATGTTTCACTTCTTTGGCGAAAACTCTCGCGCTGGCTTTGCCGTCCTTGTCAAACTTGGTAATCGTAATGTCGCGGGCGATAAAGTCCGGAGACTCCAAGTCTGACAGATGCGTGATGTTTTCAAGTTCGGCTTTGACGGAGTACCAGTAGCTTAATCCGCAAAGCAGGACCAAGAGTCCAAGAGCGATGCAAGAGATAAAGCGGTCTTTCATTTAGATTTCCGTGTTGAATCTTTTGCGGACGACATATTCCATTTTGTCCTGAGCCTCGAGGATGAATTCTGCGAGTTCGCGGACGGCGCCTCTGCCGCCGGGCTGAGCGGATATCCAGTCAGCTTCTCTCAGGATCATAGGAACAGCATCTGAAGGCGCGGCTGAAAGGGCAACGAGCGGGAAAAGGCAGAGATCAGGGATATCGTCTCCCATGTATGCGGTTTCAGAAAGCTTGACGCCTGCGCGAGCGCATATGTCTGCCAAGCCGTCACGCTTATCTTTCAGGCCCTGCATCAGAAGTGTTATTCCGAGTTCTTTAGCGCGCTCCGTCACAATTGTGGAGGTGCGGCCCGTACAGATTGCGACCTGGATTCCCGCATCCTGCAGGAATTTAATGCCGAGTCCGTCACGGACGTAGAACTCTTTGAACAGTTCTCCCTCTCCGGAAATCACAATGGAGCCGTTTGTGAGGACTCCGTCCACATCTAGGCAGACCAGTTTGATATTTTTCGCGATATCTGTCAGTTTCATTAGATCACCTTTGCCGTCATCAGATCGTGCACATGGAGAGCGCCGATGAGGTGGTCGGCTTCATCCACGACCAAAAGCTGGTTGCGAAGCGTGGATGTAAGTATTTTGGCCGCCTCTGCCGCCAGAGCGGAAGGGGCAACGGTTGTCGGGTTTGCGGTCATGACTTCAGCGATCGGTACGGAACGGATGTCTCCGACCTTCTCGATCAGGCGTCTGAGGTCCCCCTCAGTGAAGATTCCTTTGACCTTGTTGTCCGAATCGACAATCGCGGTCATGCCGATGCGTTTTTTGGTGATTTCCTTAACCGCATCCATTACGGAAGCGTTTTCCAAGACGACAGGCATCTGATCGCCCTGGCGCATGAGATCGGATACGTGGATAAGAAGTCTTCGGCCGAGTGCGCCGCCCGGGTGAGAGCGCGCGAAATCTTCCGGACCGAATCCTTTAGCGTCCAAGCAGGCGATGGCGAGTGCGTCGCCCATGGCAAGCGTCGCGGTAGTCGATGACGTAGGCGCCAAGTTGAGCGGGCAGGCCTCACGTGTGACATGAATGTTCAAATTGACGTTTGCTTCACGGGCAAGTGTATTGTCGTCCGAGCCGGTGATGGAAATAACCGGGGCGCCTTCGCGAATTACCGTCGGGATAATCGCCAGCAGTTCAGAGGAGGTGCCGGAGTAGGAAATCGCAATGACAACGTCTTCTTTGGTAATCATTCCCAGGTCGCCGTGCGCGGCTTCTGCGGCATGCACAAAGAAAGCGGGGGTTCCGGTAGAAGCCAGGGTCGCGGCGATTTTACGTGCGATATGGCCGCTTTTTCCGATGCCGCTGACGACAACTCTTCCTTTGCAAGAAAGAAGCAGTTTCACTGCTTTGACAAAGGGCTCTCCGAGTCTGTCGGCCAGAGCTCGTACTTCATCAGCCTCTTCGATCAGCACCTGCCGGCCTAAGTTCAGAATTCCTTCTTCAGAAACCACGTTCATTGATCGTTCCTTATCTAAGCCCGCCCATCTCACATCAGCGCAGGCAGTAATTTATTGGAATAGATCATTATAGAAGGTTGTGCAGGTTCTCGGACTGCAAAATTGTGCTGTGTATGTCTCAGTGCTGCAGAATTTTTGCGAGGAATTTCTGGGCACGATCGCTTCGTGGTTTCGTGAAGAACTCTTCAGCGGGGGCCTGTTCGACAATTTCTCCCGCATCCATAAACAGAACCCGATTTGCGACTTTCCGTGCGAATCCCATTTCGTGCGTGACGACCATCATGGTCATTCCTTCCTTAGCGAGGCCGATCATTACGTCCAGCACCTCGTTGATCATTTCCGGGTCAAGCGCGGAAGTCGGTTCATCAAACAGCATGCAGACAGGATCCATTGCCAGAGAGCGGGCGATGGCGACGCGCTGCTGCTGACCGCCCGAGAGCTGTGCGGGGAATTTCGACGCCTGTTTTTCCAGGCCGACGCGGGCAAGCAGCTCCAGACCTCGCTTTTCAGCTTCTGCGCGGCTTCTTTTCAGCACTTTCATCTGAGCGAGCGTCAGGTTGTCGCTGACAGTGAGGTGCGGGAAGAGTTCGAAATGCTGGAACACCATACCGACTTTTGCTCTAAGACGCGTGAGGTTGGTTCCCGGGGCGCCGATGTCGATATCGTCAACAATGACTCGGCCTTCCTGATAATCTTCAAGTCCGTTGACAGTGCGCAGCAGAGTCGATTTTCCAGATCCGGAGGGCCCGCAGATGACGACAACTTCTCCTTTTTCTACTTTTGCGGAGCAATTTTTCAGTACTTGAAAGTCGCCGTACCATTTACTCACGTTATCTATTTGAATCATTGGCATTTGAATCTCTCTTTTCTCTTTTAGAAAAGTATACCGCTGAGAAAGCCGTGTAATCCTAGGCGGCGTATCGAATACTTTCTTCGAATTAATTTTGATGCGTTTTCGGTTTTACAATCTCGAGCAAATTTCAAACAAAAGGAGAAAAAATGCCCAATCAGGTCGATGCGCTTCCCGATAAACAGCCTGCAATCCGAGTCATTGCGATGCCGCCCGACACAAATCAGTATGGGGATATTTTCGGCGGATGGATTATGAGTCAGGTGGATTTGGCCGGCTCTTCCATCGCTTCGCGCACAGCAGGATGCAGAACCGCGACTGTGGCGGTAACAAGTTTCACATTCAAAGAGCCGGTTTGGGTCGGTGATGTTGTTTCTTTTTATGCGACGGTGATAAAAGTAGGCAACACCTCCATCACGGTTGACGTAGAAGTCTATGCGGAGCGTCTGCACAAGGACAATCACCGCATCGTAAAGGTGACGGAGGCCAAGCTTGTTTTTGTTGCGCTCGATAAAAACGGGCGTCCTCAGCCGGTTTATCGTCCTGATAATCCGAATCCGGATTCTAATCCTAATCCGGAAGAGGGCACGTTTTGGTTTTAGTCTTCGAACTTAGGGCTGCGTTTTTCCAGGAAAGCGTTAAACGCTTCGATCGTTTCAGCATTTCCTTCGAGCTGATCGGCAATTTCCGTTTCAAGCTTGCGCTGCTCGCTCAATCCGCTGAGATAAGCCGCTTTGAGCAGACGCTTTGTCGCCTTCAGAGCGGTTGGCGGAAGCGAAGCGAGGCGGGCAGCTGCCGCGTCGGCCGCAGCGGTGACTTTCTCGTCGCTGACAATGTGGTTAACAATGCCCATAGCAACGGCTTCTGCTGCGCTGATCGGTTCTGAGAGAAGCAGCTTCTGCGCGGCGAGTTTGTAGCCGGCGCTTTTTACCGAAAGCAGGCTGATGCCGTATTCCGGAGTCTTACCCAGAGCTAGCGAGGGAAGAGAGAACATTGCGTGTTCTCCGCAGAAAATCAGATCGCAGTGGTAGAGCAGAGCTGCCCCCTCGGCCACAGCCGGTCCGCAAACAGCGGTTACTATTGGTTTGGTGCAGGCATCCAATGCGTCGATGACTCTGCGGAAGGACTCAAAGAGCTCCTTGTCGCCTTTGACCTGAGCCTCGATGTCCAGTCCGGCGCAGAACACGTTGTTCTGTCCGGTGAGCATGATCACCCGAACGCGATTGTCTTCGCTGAGGTCGATTAACTGTCTGCTGAGTTCCCGGCACATTTCTGTGTCAAGTGTGTTTCTCTTTTCCGGACGATCGATGGAGATCTTCGCGATGCTTCCTTCGATTGTTGTGACGATAGCCATAATCAATTATCTCCAATAACGTTAAGGCCGCCTTCGCAAAGTTCTGCGGCGCGGCCGATTTTTCTTTATTCTGAGTTAAAACTGTCTGAAAGACTCCGTTTTCTGACTAATTCGAGTCAGCAGACGTATCCAGAACAAACAGATCCACATGCGGATCGTTCTCGTCAGTTTCTCTGCGATAGCCGCGCTTGCCCATCATATAGGCCATGCTGTCGTTGCCTTTGAGCACATATCCGATGAGTGAACGAACGCCCCGAGCCCTTGCTTCAGCCTCAAGTTCTGACATCAGAGCAGAGGCGATGCCTTGCCCCTGTTTATCTTCTCGGACAGAGATTCCGAATTCTGCATCCTCTCCGTTCGGAAGCAAAGAGAAGCGCGCCTCAGCGACGACTTCGTCTCTGTCCTGTTTGTTTTCCAGTGCAAGAATTGAGAACGTTCTGTCCGGGTCGTAACTGAGCGAGGATGCGGCAGCGATTTCCAGGGAAGTGTTCGCGCTGTGGAATCGAAGTCGGCGGCTGTTGTCCGAAAGCGAGGTCAGGTAGCTTAAGAAAGCCTCTTTATTTGCCAAGGAGGCGGAGCAGAACTTCAGGAGTCCGAATCTGCCGGTTTCTTTTTTCTCAGTCGGGCGCCGGTAAGGCAGAATGAGATGAGAAGCCTTTTCGTCAGAGCGAAGCTCGTCGGAGCCGATGACACAAAGAGCATCGAGCACGATGGCATCGCTTTGTCCGCACAGCAGAGGGTCAATTTCTATGGACCGGAGTGCGGGAATTTCCACTGCCAGTTCAGAAAGTCTGATCAGGATACGAATAATCGCTTCGGTATCACAGCTGCCTAAGCCCTTATATGCGCCGAGCAAGGTTTTGAAAGGTTCCTGCGCGATCATCCGCTTCGCATCATTCAGCGACAGCGGAACAAAACTGAAGACACTTGCGCCGCAGATCGGTCCGTAGAGGCCTCCGACCTGCAGGTAAACGATCGGGCCGAAGTGCCGAGTGATCTTCAAGCCGACTTTAAGTTCTCGCTTATTGTTTGTGTCTAATGTTTTTTGGAGGAAGACGCCGAAGCGCTCCTCCGCGCTGAACATTGAGGCCACTCGTTCTTTAAGGCTTTTCCAAGCGTTTTTGAGCTCTCGTTCGCTGCGCACGCCGAGTATGACGCCGCCCGCTTCGCTCTTTGACACGAGGCCGTCCATTCGAAGTTTCACTGCAAGCGGAAAGCCCAAGGCTTTGGACGCTTCAATGGCTTCTCCAAGGGAGCCGGCGGAAATGCCGGCCGTCGTTTCAATTCCGATACTCGCGAGCAGTTTTTTCGCTTCTTCCTCGTAGAGAAGGCGATGGTTCTGAGAGACCGCTGTGCGCACGATTTTCCTCGCGCCTTCGAAGTCCTCACTTTTAATCGGCTTGACGGAGAAGGTGCCGAAAAGGCTGTCCTGCTTTGACTGTCGGTACTCGCTAAGGAGTCTCAGGGCGATGCAGGCGCCTCTCATATCGGAGACGGCAGGAATTCCCGCCGCACGAAGTTTTTGGATCGCGGGCATATTAATTTCCGCGCCGATCCAGGTCATGATGAACGGCTTGCGGGATTTTTCGACAGTCGAGATGATGAGATCCGTAAACTCCTCAGGGTTGAAAGCCGGTGTAATCACAATACCTGCGATCATGCCGCCGCACTGAGGCAGCGATAGGAGCAGCCGGATGATTTCCGCGGTTTCGGAAGCCGAAGCGCCGAGACCGACATTGATCGGATTCGCAAACGGGAAAGAAACATGGAAATCGTCACGGAGCTTTTGGGCGGTATCGCTGTCGATGGACGCAGATTTAAGTCCGTTTCGATAGGCGTGATCCGCCAAAAGCGAGTCCAGGCCCTTGCTGTTGACGAGGCCGAATAAGGTGTCCTGAGTTAGCTCACGTCCGGCCGTGAAGACTTGAATTGCGTAATTGAGTTCCCGTAATGAATTGACCAGCAATACGCCGGAGCGGCGCAGTGCCTCTTCCATCACTCCGTCTTCATCTTCTCTGGCACCGCTGTTGTTGATCACAATATCGGCCGATCCCGCAGTTTGACCTCCCTTGAGCAGGATGACCGGTTTTTTCTGCGATGCGGCTCGTATAGCGGACAGCAGTTTTCTCGGTTCGGAGAACGATTCCAGGTAAAGGGCGATGCATTTGGTCGCATTGTCGTGCGCCAGCATATCGATGTAATCAGCCGCGCTTAAAGTGCGCTCTAAACCGGGGTCTATTACGAAAGAGAAGCCGTCTGTGATGTTCATCATGCAGCAGGAGAGACCGGGCGACTGGCTGACGAGTCCCACGGAGCCGGCTGTCGGCATCTGAGGGAAAAAGGATGCGTTGATTCCGGCTCTCGGACAGATAAAGCCGAGGGACTGGGGGCCAATAATTTTGATTCCCGAGGCCGCGGTTTCATCGATCAGTCGGGTGATTTCGTCGGTCAGCTCTGATTTTGAGAATCCTCCGCAGAGCATAATGAAGCGGCAGTTTTTCTCTACAGCCTGCGGGATGGCTTTCAGATAAGTTTCAGGTGGCGAGACGATAATGACCAGGTCGGCATCAGAGCGGATCTGAGTCACGGACGAGTAGCAGCGTGCGCTGCCGATCTTCTTATATTTCGGATTGACGGCGTACAGTTTGGCTTTCGGCGACGCTGCCTGAAGATTGTTCCAGATCAGGGTCCCGTAACTGCCTTCCCGCTCACTGGCTCCGATGACGACAATGTTTTTCGGGTTGAGCAGACTGTTTAAATAGTGACTGAAATCCATTTTAATGAGCTCTCTAGGCGCAGACTATTCGGACTAATTTACCGCAGGGCGCGTTAATTCTCAGAAATTAACGCATCAGTTTCCGATATTCGGATATCTTTACAATTTTACTGATTCATGACGAAAACATTCGGAGAAAGGCATGTTTGAGCTTAGCCAGCCGCTCGAGCGGGAGACAATCCGCATAAATTCAGTTAATCGGAGCGTTGAAATTCTGGATCAGCGAGCGCTTCCGCATTGCGTCGCGGTCCTCTCTCTGCAGAACGAGGAGCAGGCCTGTGAGGCGATTCGCAGTATGGCGGTTCGGGGCGCGCCGCTGATCGGCATCACCGGGGCCGCCGCGATGGCGCTCGCCTGCAGCAAAGACTCTTCGAATAAGGCGCTGAATGAAGCGGCCGAAAGGGTTAAATCTGCCCGGCCGACTGCAGTCAATCTTGCCTGGGCGGTAGATAAGGTTTTGCAAGCGCTTCTTTCTCTGCCTGCTTCTCAAAGGGAAGCGGCCGCGTGGGATTCAGCGGAAAGTATTCTTGAGCAGGAGCGCCGGATGAGTTTGAAAATCGGCAAATATGCCTTAGGCATTATCGAAGCGCTTTATCGAAAGCTCGGTCGTCCGGTTCGGCTTTTGACGCACTGCAACGCAGGCGCTCTGGCGACGGTCGGGCCGGGAACTGCGACTGCGGGTTTTTATGCGGCGCATCAGAAAGGCATACCGATTGAAGTTTACGCAGATGAGACCCGACCGAGACTTCAGGGCGCCATGACCGCTTGGGAATTATGCAGTTGCGGCGTACCGGTCAGTCTGATTGCGGACAATGCGGGCGGGCACTTAATGCGCGAAGGGCTTATTGACGCGGTTTTTGTCGGCGCAGATCGAATCGCAGCAAACGGAGATACGGCCAATAAGATCGGGACGTATCTCAAAGCGCTCAGTGCGGCGGACAACAATATTCCTTTTTACGTTGCGGCTCCGGTTTCGACATTTGACGCGTCGCTGAAAGACGGAAGCGGGATCCCAATCGAGGAAAGAAGCGGAGATGAAATCCGGCGCGTTTACGGCGCAGATGAGAATGGTCTTCCTGCTTCGGTGTTCATTACAAGCCGCTCGCAGAAAGTTATGAATCCCGGTTTTGATGTAACGCCCTCGCGGCTGATTACTGCATTTGTGACGGATCAGGGAGTTTTTGCAGCCAATGAGCTTGAAGAAATATGGAAGGACGGAAAAGATGCCGAGCAATAAAAAACTGCGCCGTATGGTGATTGAGTGTTCAAGACGCCTAGCTCACGAGGGGCTGAACATCAACAGCAGCGGGAATTTCTCTATCCGAACAGTTTCAGAAGAGGGAGAAGGATTTCTGATTACGCCGAGCGGCATGAGCTACGACTGTCTGAAGCCCAAAGATATATGCTTTGTCCGCCTGTCTGACGGCTGCTCATTCGGCTTTCGCGAACCTTCGTCGGAGTGGCGTCTTCACTCGGAAATTTACCTTGCTCGTCCTGAGCTGCGAGCCATTGCGCACACACATTCGCCGTTTGCGGCGGTGCTTTCCTGTCGTGATGAAAGCATTCCTCCGTTTACTTATATGACGGCGGTGAGCAGAACTGAAAGCATTCCGTGTGCGCCGTATGCGACATTTGGTTCAGAGGCGCTCGCCGAGGGCTGCGTGAAGACACTGGGCGAGAGCGGCAGAGCCTGTCTTCTGAGTCACCACGGAGCAGTCGCCTGCGGGGCCAATGCGAAAGAGGCAGAAGGGCTGGCTCGGGAAATCGAAAATTTGGCCCGAATGTGGGCTGAAATACAGAAGCTTGGCGGCTGTAAGTTATTAGACTCCGCTGAGATGAAAAAAGTTCTGAAAAAGTTTGAGAATTATGGCCAAAGAAGCAGAAATAATCAGTGAACAGCGTAAAGGTCTGTGGCGAAAGCCGGACGGCTCTCCCGTATCCTGTACGGAAAAAATAAAAGTCATGGATGAGAATTACGAGGAAATCTCGGAGATGCTTAGAGAAGCGCTGGACGATGCCGTTCTGATGGGCTGTTCGGAGAAGGCTTTTAAAGCGGTTTATTTAGGCTTTTTGAATCAGCTGCATTCGAACTATCCGGAGCAGACCGAAGAGTCAGACGAGGAGAAGTAACAGTGATGAATTATTTGAGAATCTTTTTGGGTGCGCTCGCGATCGTTTTTCTTTCGGCGTGCGCGCATCCTGACCTGATCAAGATGAACGACACCTATGATCACACGGTTTCCGAGCTTGGCAAACCGGATTCGGAGGTGACGCTCGCGGACGGGTCAAAACGCGTTGTGTATTCGATGCAGCCGATGGAACAGAGGTCTTACCTGATGATTTTTGATCCGCAGGGACATCTGGTATTCAAAGATCAGCTGCTGCAGCAGAAGTACTTCAATCAGATCAAGCCGAAAGTGATGGACAGCGAAGACATTTACGTCATGTTCGGCCGGCCCTGCGAAACATGGCACTACAAGCTGCTTGGCGAACACACCTACATGTATCGTTATCAGGATGAAGCCGGCTTTCCAATGGCACTGTGGGTTGATTTTGACGACAAGGATGACAAGGTGCTTCGCTATGTGCTGAGTATCGATCCTTGGTCTCAGCGGGATTCGGATTGGGATCTGAACTAATGGAATAAAGCAGAGCTAAGCATGTCTGCACCACAGAGACACAAGTTCGGACTGCAGGCCTGGCTTCCGACGATCGGACTGGCTGCGGCGTTTGTTTTCAATACTTCTGAGTTTCTTCCGGTCGGGCTGCTGCCCAATATTGCGGAGTCGATCGGAGAGTCGGTATCCAAGACGGGTCTGATCATTACGGTTTATGCCTGGGTGGTTTCACTTCTGTCGCTTCCGCTGACGATCGTCACGGCAAAGCTGGAGAGAAGAAAGCTTCTGCTATGGCTGATTTTTATCTTCGCGCTGAGCCATTTTCTAGTTTTATGGGCCGATACCTTTGAGAAGCTGATGGGTGCGCGAATTTGCGTGGCTGTAACGCACTCCGTCTTTTGGTCGATTATGACGCCGCTCGCGGCGCGCGTGGCGCCCTTTGGACGGCAGTCGCTCGGGCTGGCGATGGTCATGGGCGGCACGATTGTCGCGACAGTTATGGGCGTACCGCTGGGTACCAGACTCGGACAAATTGTCGGGTGGCAGGGCGCGTTCTTTATCCCGACTTTTCCTTGATTTTTAAAACGATTTCGCGGTACAACCCGTGAGTACCAAGCCTTTAGCTGATTTTATATTTTAGCGACTTCGTAGTTCAACGATTCATCGGATTTTAAAGTTTCTTCCAAGTTTCCTAACTAAAGAGCCGTGACTCTCAAGACGCGTCAGGGGCTCCAAGCCGCACGATTTCCAGATGTCATTGGCAATTTCCAGAAGAGGTTTGTACTCTCCGGAGGACGTGCTCCCTTCAGAGTTTTCAACC
>NZ_WSRP01000029.1 GCF_009767915.1 Parasutterella muris | reverse complement strand
TACTACTTCGGTGAAATCGCAGGGAAAAGACGGATGTTATTTGAAGCCCTCGGGGTTCCGGTTCCTGATGCAGAGCCCGAAAAGGCGCAGGTCTACGAAGACGACGAAGAAGAGACAGACTTCTAAAGAAGATGCCTTCAGATTAAAAGCTGAGCCTCTGCTAGAGGCTCTAGATTCTGCAATATTTCAGGTCTATAAGTTCGCTCCTGAGGGCCAAGTCACATATCTCTGGCACGAGATCCCAAAGCGTTACAAGGAACTTATGCAGAAGTTGAAAATAAAAATCCCCGCCCCGATTTTTGTAATCTAGGAGCGGGAATTCAGGTTACGAGCCGCAGGGTCGCGTTCGCAGCGGCTCGATTGCGCTTCGGAAAAAGAAAAACCGCGCAGGTTCTGCGCGGTTTTTGCGAATTCTGGTCGGAGTGAGAGGATTCGAACCTCCGACACCTGCGTCCCGAACGCAGTACTCTACCAGGCTGAGCTACACTCCGATTTGACCGTCAAGTGAACTAACTGTCCCTCTCAACTGTCAAGGAAAGCAATTCTATCAGAGAATTTTTGTATGCGCTACTCGGGAGGCAGTCAAGCTGTCGAATTCCGTTCTGAACTTCATTTCTGGCTGCGGAAATGCAGGACTCAATCGCATTAGTTTTCTTGATAATTCCGATAATTGCGTCAAGGTCAGGATCGCTGTGACTGATTGCGTTACGAATTGTTTCAGTGTCCGTCTCTGAGCAGTTTCTCAGCGCATAAATAAGCGGCATTGTCATTTTGCCTTCGCGTAAATCGGTGCCAAGATTCTTTCCGGTATTTCCAGAGACGCCGACATAATCCAGTACGTCATCAATAATCTGGAATGCTCGGCCAAGACACAGCGCATATTCGGCCATAGCGTCTTCTACCGCTTTGTCGGCGCCGGCAGAGACCGCCGCCATGCGGGCAGCCGCTTCAAACAGTACGCCGGTTTTACGCTCAATCACTTCAATGTAGCGCTTCTCGTCCACGGTGGTGTCGTGAATGTTTAAAAGCTGAATGACTTCGCCTTCGGAAACACGGTTTACCGCCCCGGCAACAATTTCACAGATCCTCAGATTCTGTGTTCGGACCATTAACTGGAATGCTCTCGAATACATAAAGTCACCAACCAGAATCGCGCTGGCATTGCCCCACTTGAAGCTGGCCGTGGGCTTGCCGCGTCTTAAATCCGATTCGTCGACCACATCGTCATGGAGAAGACTGGCGGTATGGACATACTCGATCATTGTGGCTAAAAACACAGGATCCTTGTTTTGACATCCGAGCGCTCGGGCGATCAGAAGAAGAACAACAGGACGCATCCGTTTGCCGCCTGCGCTGACAATGTAGTCAGAGATCTTCTTAATAAGAGGGATGTCACTTTGCAAATCAGAAATTACCGCCTTGTCTACCTCGACGAGATCTTCAGCGATCGGTGCAATAACGCGCTGCATCGTTTCTGCTACGTTGGCCATTCTTTTTATTCCTAATAATGCGAACTATTTGTGTTTAATATTAAACAAGATTTCTGAATTAATGGTAATTAGAACAGGAAAGTGTCCGTGACTAGCTTATATACGGCAATAATTCCTGCCCGCTAAGAAAACTGACCCGAATAAGACTCGGCTGTTAAAAACATGGAAGAGGCGGCGGAAAATGAAGCTTTCATATTAATAAAGCGCCATGGAAACTCCTTCGATCAGAGCGCTTTCCTCACTCTGAAGATGAACTGCGGACAGACGCTGCGCAGCAACAAAGTGCTGAGGATGAGGCGGAGAAAAAATAAAACATATAACGGTTTGACTTAATGAGAATTTTCCTCCATAATGCCGAACTCTGCGCAAACTTCTTTCTAGCAAACAAAAAGGCTTCAGCAGGACGCAGACTGCATTGAAGTGTTAAAGGTAAAGCATGTACGCAATTATTAAAACCGGCGGCAAACAGTACACTGTTGCTGTTGGCGATAAAGTAAAAGTCGAAACTCTGCCGGGCGAAGTCGGCTCTCAGATCAAACTCGAGACCGTTCTCGCTGTTAAGACTGATGCCGGTCTTACTCTTGGCAACCCGACAGTTCCGGGCGCTTTTGTTACAGCCACGGTCCTCTCTGAAGGTCGTCACGACAAGGTACGTATCTTCAAGTTCCGTCGCCGCAAGCACTCTATGAAGAGCGGCGGTCATCGTCAGAACTACACCGAACTCAAGATTGACGAGATTTCGGCCTAATTTGAATTTTTGATAAGAGGTATTTGAAATGGCACATAAGAAAGGCGGCGGATCGACACGTAACGGCCGCGATTCCAACGCTCAGCGTCTTGGCGTTAAAGTTTTCGGCTCTGAAATGATCCAGCCGGGCGCCATCATCGTTCGTCAGCGCGGCACGAACTTCCACGCCGGTGAAAACGTCGGTATGGGTCGTGACCACACTCTGTTCGCAAAGGTTGCAGGTAAGGTTGAATTCGTTGTCCACGGACGTCTGAATCGTCACTACGTCAACGTAGTTCCCGTCTAATCTTTACTGACGACACTTTAAAAGAATTGAGGCGCCCCATTCCTAGCAAGGAACGGGGCGCTTAATTATTTACCTGACTATCATCACATAATTAGAACTATTGCCAGCGGCAGGAAAAAATGAAATTCGTAGATGAAGCAAAAATTGAAGTCATGGCTGGAAAGGGCGGCAACGGTGTTGCCTCGTTCCGCCGTGAAAAATTCATTCCTAAAGGCGGTCCTGACGGCGGAGACGGCGGCCGGGGCGGATCGATTTACGCGATTGCAGACCGCAACCTTAATACTCTGATTGACTACCGCTATACCCGTAAGTTCCAAGCTAAAAACGGCGAAAACGGTCGCGGAAGCGACTGCTACGGCAGAGGCGCCCCCGATATTGAACTGCGCGTGCCCGTCGGAACCGTGATTACCGATATCAATACCGGCGAAACCATTGCCGACTTGGATAAAAACGGTGAGAAGGCGCTTTTAGCCCGCGGCGGAAAAGGCGGCCTCGGCAACCTCCATTTCAAGTCTTCGACGAACCGTGCGCCTCGTCAGTGCACGCCCGGAGAACCCGGAGAGGAAAGAGCGCTCAAGCTTGAACTGCGCGTATTGGCCGATGTCGGTTTGCTCGGACTGCCGAATGCGGGCAAGTCCACTCTGATTTCTGCTGTATCCAACGCTAAACCGAGAATTGCGGACTATCCCTTCACAACACTGCATCCGCATCTGGGTGTCGTGCGTGCTGGCCCCGAGTCGAGCTTTGTGATCGCTGATATTCCCGGACTGATCGAGGGTGCCTCTGAAGGCGCCGGACTCGGTCATCAGTTCCTCAGACACCTCTCTCGTACCAGTCTGCTCCTTCATGTGATCGATGTCGCTCCGATGCACGCGGAGGAAGATCCGATCGCGGCGGCTAAAGCTATCGTTGAAGAACTTCGTAAGTTCGATCCTGCTCTGGCAGATAAACCGCGCTGGGTAGTTCTGAACAAGATGGACTTGGTGCCCGAAGAGGAACGCGCTGAAGTTATTGAGAAGTACCGTAAGGAATTCGGTGCGGATACGCCGCTCTTTGCGATCTCGGCAGCGACCCGAGAAGGTACCGATAAACTCGTGAACGCGATCGCGGCAGATATCCATGAGCAGAGAAGACAGCTGCTCGCGGAGTCTGAGCCGGATGTGTGCTTTGACGATCAGGAAGAAGTTTTCCCGCCTGAACCTGAAGAAGAAAAATAAACTGATAAAGACCGCCGTGCACAGCACGGCGGCTTAATATATGCAGTATCTCCCAAACCAACGAATCCCGGATTAGCAGAAGATATGGAAGAAAATCTTAAAGTTTGGCAGGACGCCAAACGCATCGTCGTAAAAGTCGGTTCCTCTTTAGTGACAGACGAAGGCCGCGGAGTGGATCGCGCTGCGATCGATCGCTGGACAAAGCAAATTTCGGAACTCCAGAAACTGGGCAAACAAGTGATTTGGGTGAGCTCAGGTGCCGTGGCCGAAGGCGTGGTACGCCTCGGCTGGAGTAAGCGCCCGAAGAAAATGCATGAACTGCAGGCGGCGGCCGCGGTCGGGCAAATGGGCATTATCGAAGCGTATGAAAAAAGCTTTGAGATCTACGGAATCAAGACCGCTCAGATCCTGCTCACACACGCCGACTTGGCGGACCGGGAAAGATATCTGAATGCTCGTCAGACACTGGTGACGCTCTTAGATCTTGGAGTCGTGCCGATCATCAATGAAAACGACACAGTTGTCACAAACGAAATTAAAGTGGGCGACAACGATACGCTTGGTGCATTGGTGACCAATCTCGTGGAGGCGGACCTTCTCGTCATTCTTACCGACCAGCTTGGGCTCTTTACCGCGGATCCCCGCAGCAATGCCGATGCGCGCCTAGTTCAGGTCGGACGGGCCGGAGATAAAAAATACGAAGAGATGGCGGGCGGCGCCGGCTCCTCAATCGGCAAGGGCGGTATGCTGACCAAAATCTTGGCGGCTAAGCGCGCGGCTCGAAGCGGTGCTTCCACGATTATCGCAAGCGGAAGAATCGAAGACGTGCTGGTAAAACTTGCGCACGGTGAGTCAATCGGCACACTGCTTTATGCCGAAAGTCGGCCGATGTCCGCGCGAAGCCAATGGATCGCCGATCACCTGCAGCTCAAAGGCAAATGCGTGATCGATGAAGGTGCGATTCACGCCGTCAGAGCAGGTAAGAGCCTTCTGCCGGTCGGTGTTAAGGCTGTGGAAGGAGACTTCCTGAGAGGAGAAGTCGTCGCCTGTGTGGATAAGGACGGAAAAGAAATTTGCCGCGGCCTTATTAACTATGGTTCTGCCGAAGCAAAGCGCATCATGGGACATCACACCGACGAAATCTTGGATGAACTCGGTTATATCGAACAGCGTGAACTGATCCATCAGGACAATATGGTCGTCGCTTCAGTCTGATCTTCTGATATCAAAAAAGCCGCTCCTGCGTTTTGCATTGAGAGCGGCTTTTCTTAATTGCGGTACAGTCTGAAGTGATTCGGCCCTTCCGCTCTTTCCCAACGGGGCGGCGGTGTCAGTGATTTCTTATCGGGAAAGATAAGCGGTGCAAGCTCCGTAAGCGCTTCTTTATACACATTGCGCTTGAACTCAATGACCTGACTCAGCGGAACCCAATAGTCATTCCAGCGCCAAGCCTCAAATTCGGGATGATTGGTCGCTTTCAGATTGATGTCTTTGTTCTTGCCCAGAAGCTCAAGTAAAAACCAAATCTGCTTCTGCCCTTTGTAAATACCTCTGAGATCTCTGCGCACCCAGCGGTCCGGGACGTCATAGCGAAGCCAGTCTTCGGTCCTACCGATGATTCTGACCTGATTTTCAAAAAGACCGAGTTCTTCCCACAGCTCTCTGAACATGGCCTCCCTCGGAGATTCCCCGCGGTTGATGCCGCCCTGTGGAAACTGCCACGAGTGCTGACCGAGCCGCTTTCCCCAGAACACCTGTCGGAGAGGATTCGTCAAAATAATGCCGACATTCGGTCGATATCCATGTTGATCAAGCATAAAAACTTTAAAATAACTCTTTTGTGTCCTTACATTATATCGGTACGCCTTGCGGAACTTTTTCGGATTGTTCGAAAGGGGAAGCAGCGCATTCTGCCGGCATTACAAGAGTTGAATAAATGAGAGCAAAACAATTTTTTATTTCCACCATGAAGGAAGCGCCCGCAGACGCTGAAATCGTTAGCCAGAAACTGATGCTTCGCGCCGGCATGATTAAAAAACTGGCCGCTGGCATCTACGACATCATGCCGATGGGTCTTCGCTCCCTCCGTAAAATTGAAAGCATTATCCGCGAAGAAATGGATAGAGCGGGCGCCATTGAACTGCTGATGCCGATCGTGCAGCCGGCTGAACTTTGGCAGGAAACCGGCCGCTGGCAGAAGTACGGAGATGAACTCCTCCGTATTAAGGACCGTCATGACCGTGATTTTGTTCTGCAGCCGACCAGTGAGGAAGTTGTCACGGATATCGCTCGTCAGGAAATTAAGTCCTGGCGTCAGCTTCCTGTGAATTTCTACCAGATCCAGACGAAGTTCAGAGATGAACGCCGCCCTCGCTTCGGCGTGATGCGAGGCCGCGACTTCATCATGAAGGACGCCTACTCATTCGACAGAAACGCTGAAGATGCCGGTAAGAGCTACGACAAGATGTTTGAAGCTTACTGCCGAATCTTTGATCGACTCGGCCTGATGTACCGCGCGGTGCGCGCCGACTCCGGCTCGATCGGCGGCTCCCGCTCTCAGGAATTCCAAGTAATCGCCGACACCGGCGAAGACCTCATCGTGTTCTGCCCGGACAGCGATTACGCGGCAAATATCGAACTCGCTGAGGCGCCCTGCCTGATCGAAAAACGCGAAGAGCCCAAAGAAGCGATGGAAAAAGTTCCGACACCCGGAAAAGATAAATGCGAACTCGTCGTTGAACTGCTGGGCAAGCCGCTCACCGACAGCGTCAAATCCATCGTGCTTGCGGTTGAACAGTACGACGAAAAAGGCAATCCGCTGCCTGCGAAGATTGTTCTGCTGCTGCTGCGCGGAGACCACAGCCTGAATGAAGTGAAAGCGGGCAAACTTGACGCGCTCAAGCCCGGATTCCGCTTCGCGACGGATTCTGAAATCATGAATACTTTCGGCAGTAAACCCGGCTACCTCGGACCTGTCGGTATTCCTAAGAATGTCACGATTGTTGCGGACACCACCGTCGCCAACATGAGCGACTTCATTGTCGGCGCCAACGAAGAGGGCTACCACATTCGCGGCGTGAACTGGGGCCGCGACCTGAGAGAACCGGACGTTGTCGCAGATATTCGCAACGTAGTTGTGGGAGACGCTTCTCCTGACGGCAAAGGCACACTGAAAATGCAGCGCGGCATCGAGGTCGGCCATGTCTTCTTCTTAGGCGACAAGTATTCTTCCGCGATGAAGGCGACTTATCTGGATGAAAACGGCAAACCGCAGGTCCTTCAGATGGGCTGCTACGGTATTGGCGTTTCCCGTCTGCTCGGCGCTGCGATTGAACAGGGTCATGATGACAAGGGCATTATTTGGCCCGACAGCATCGCGCCCTTTACCGTCGTTATCTGCGCGGTCGGCTACGACAAGAGCGAAGAGGTTCAGAAGGTTTCCAATGAACTGTACGGCCGCCTGAAAGAGGCCGGTATTGATGTCATTCTTGACGATAGAGGACTGCGCCCCGGCGTAATGTTCGCTGAGTGGGAACTGATCGGTGTACCGCACCGCGTCACGATCGGCGACCGTGGCCTCAAAAACGGTGAAGTTGAATACACGCACCGCAGAGATCTGAAGAATGAGACGGTGCCTGTCGCGGATATTGCAGATAAACTGATCGGCTTGATCAATAATAGATAATCTCTGATCATTGATTCAAAAAACCGACCGGGAGCTAAAGTTCCCGACCGGTTTTTCATTAAGCGAAGCACTGCAAAAGAAGCGCCTTTTAAAGGATTACACGCGTTCTGCGGAAGTATCAAGCGGCGCAGGCCCCTGTGCCGCATCCGCAGCTTTCGGAGCCGGATCGGATTCTACGCGGCAGATAATTTCCGGTGTCCCGATAAGATGAAGATCTCTTTGCGGGAAGGGTATGTTGATCTTGCGCTCGTTGAATTCACGCAGCATTTCTCTGCTGATATTTGAGCGCAGCACGGTAGTGCCCTTTTCCGGATCGGAAATCCAGAAGTAGGAAGTTAAATCGATACCGTCCGCGCCGAAGTTGGACAAAATCGTGTAAGGAGGAGGGCTGATCAGCACACGAGGCTGTCTGCGGACAATGTCCGTCATAAGTTCAATCACCTCTTCGACGTCAGTGCTGTAGTCGACACTCATAGTCACGGTGGTGCGGCCCGGTCCCTGCAGATACGAGGTATTTTTCACGTTTCCGGTGACAAACGCCTCATTCGGGATAATCGTGACGCTGCCGTCAAAGGCACGGATAACGGTGTAGCGCGTTTTAATGTCATTGACGATGCCTTCCACGCCCGCAACTGAAACCAGATCGCCGATTTTGATGCTTCTGTCGAGCAGAATGATAAAGCCGCTCACATAGTTGGAGGTAATTTTCTGCAGGCCAAAGCCGAGACCCACACCGACCGCGCCGCCGAATACGCCGAGCACGGTAATGTCAATGCCGACCGAGGAAAGACCGACCAGAATCGCAATGAAGGTAAGCAGAACTTTCACGACGCGAATCAGAACAACCCTAAGACTCGACTGCATCGTCGGAATACTGTTGAGCCAGCGCTCAATGAACTGTCCGACCCATTTGGCGACAATCAGCGCGAGCGCGATGGAGAAGATCGCGAGAAGCAAAGACCAAAGCGTGAAGTTGTCCTTGCCAAGCGGTATCTTGGTGGACTGCATGAAGCTGACGGCCTTCGGCAGAACGCCGACGACCTGCAGCGCAACGCCGCCCCAGATGGCCCATGTCAGGAAATTATCCAGACTGTTCGAGAGTTTGCCCCGGCTGACCGTTTGGTGAATGATAAAGATGACGGTGCGGATAACAACGTAGGCGCCAAGGATGAGCCAAATAATGGATTCCAGCGGCAGCGCGTGCTTGGGCAGCACGTTGAACAGCCGGATCGTAAACGTTGTCACCGCGATGAACACCATAGAGATGAGCGGGAAACTGAGCCGCAGAAGCAGCGTCTGAATTCGTCTGCGCACGAGACTCCAAAACGCCTGCTCTCTTTGTTTAGGGTTCTTCTCTTCTTCGGCCTGTGTTTGTTCCTCTTCGGCAAAAAGACTGACCGCCCGCTTGTAAAGGTAGCGAGAGAGCAGCCAGCCGAGGATCAGTGAGGTCGCAAGACAGGCGATCTGCCAATATACGACCGGCTGATTCAGCCCCTTTTCAAACATGAGCAGAAGCTCATCAAGGATATTGTTATCAGCGCTGAGGAGCTCCTCGGTTGTAACCGCGGTTTGAGCAACCTTTGCGACTTCGCTGACGGCCATAAATTTTCCTTATAAAACGACGTTAACGACCGACGTCTTCCACCGGATCGAAAGTGAGAAGAATAGAGGAGGGAACGTTTCCGACAGGCGGTTTCGGGAACGGATCACACAACAGGATCGCTTTTTCCACCGCGTTGTCAAAAGCTTTAAGACCGCTCGTCTTCAAAAGTTTCGGAGTTCCGGCTTTCTTGCCGGTCTTCAGAAGCTGTACTTCGAAGCGCGCGACATAGTCGCCGCGTTTGGCGCCTGCCGGGGTATTAAACGTAATATGCGGTCGGATGCAGGCCACGATACGATTGTTGTACTGAGCCTGCTGGAAGCTCGTCATGCTCGAGGAGCCGCTGCTGCCCATGCTGGATCCGCTCTGTCCGGAAAGACGGCTGAGCATTTCTTTTCTGCGTGCGGCGTTGGCCTGAGCTTCAGCTCTTTGACGATTCAGCTCTTCCTGAGCTTTCTTTTTCTCAGCAAGTTCTTTTTCGCGTTTGGCTTTCTGCTCGGCGATCTGCTTTTCACGCTCCTGAGCCTGACGTTTGAGCTCTTCCTGACGAGCCTTGCGTTCCGCTTCGGCTTTCTGCTGCTCAAGGCGTTTTTGTTCCGCAAGCTGACGCTGCTCTTCCTGACGTTTTAATTCCTGCTGCTTGAGCTCTTCCTGGCGTTTCAGCTCCTGCTGTCTGAGCTCTTCCTGTCGTTTAGCTTCTTCCGCTTTGCGTCGTTCTTCCGCCTGTCGGGCTTCTTCGGCTTTACGCTGCTCTTCAGCTCTGCGGGCTTCTTCTAACTGACGCTCGCGCTCCAGAATGCGCTGCTTTTCTTCTTCCTGCTTTTTCGCTTCGCGATCCAGCCGCTCCTGAACGATGTCCGGGTCTTCAAGCATATTGGCCTGACGATCCAAGTCGGTCTGTGCAATCGGCGGCGGTGGCGGCGGAAGCTGCGGCTCCGGCGCGCTCTGCGGTTCGGGAGCCGGCGGTTCAGGTTCAGGCTGCGGTTCCGGTTCGGGCTCAGGCTCAGGTTCCGGGGCCGGTTCCGGCTGAGTATCGGCCATTTGAGCCGCCTCGTCTCCCGTCCAGAGTTCGGCGTATACCGGACCGGTCGGCTCCGCTCTCCACTGCATTGACACAAACAAAAGCACAAACAGCACGCCGTGGGCGATTAGGGCAAGCACAAAGGCGACACCCCAGAAGCCTTGGCCGTCTGTTACTTTATTCGGCTGATTGGGAGAATAGTCATCCATTACTTAGCTCCGGACCCTTCCAGTTTGAGGGATAAACCGATGCGTGTGATGTTGGCTTTCTGCAGATTGCGCATGACATCGATCACTTTTTCATAGGCGACCGTTTTGTCCGCCGCGATGACGACAGGCACATTGGCGCCGTCAGCGCGCAGAGATTCAACGGTTGACACGAGCTGCGGGAAGTCCACCGGTACGACTTTCTTAGCGCTGTCACGAATAGAAAGCTGGCCGTCGGGTGCGACAATGACTTCAACGACTTTATCAGGCTGCTTGGCGGCCTTGTTGACGGTCGGCAAATCAACCATTGAGGGATTGACGTAAGGAGCCGCCACCATCAGGATGACGACCAGCACCAGCATCACGTCAATATAGGGAACGACGTTCATCTCTGCGAGAAGACGTCTTCTGCTTCCGTTGCGGGGCATGTTCTTTCCTTAGGCCTGACGACTCAAAATATTTTGGAATTCCTGCATGTAGCTTTCATACTGGTTCGCAAGACGATCCAGGCTGTAAGCAAAGCGGTTGTATCCGATCACGGCAGGAATCGCGGCGAACAGACCGATCGCGGTTGCGACCAGAGCTTCGGCAATACCGGGGGCTACAACAGCGAGCGAGGCGCTTTCCAGGTTGCCCAGTCCGGTGAAGGCGTCCATGATGCCCCAAACCGTACCGAACAAACCGATGTAGGGAGAAACCGAACCAATCGTGGCAAGCACCGAAAGACCGGATTCCAGAATGTCCAGCTCTCTCTGGAAGCGGGCGCGCATGGCGCGCGAGACGCTATCAATGAGCCCGAATGTGCCGGCTTTCTGCTCTAGATGGCTCGCTCTGCCGCGCAGAAACTCAGTCATGCCGGAATAGAAAATGCCTTCCTGAGGTCCGATGGAATCGCGGCGTTCGGCTGCCGATTCATAGAGCTTGTTCAGATCGGCTCCGCCCCAGAAACGCTTGTCGAAGCTTGCGGCTTCTCGTCTGGCGCGGCTCATCTGAAACCATTTCTGGAAAATAATCGTCCAGCTCACCAGTGAAAAAATGAGAAGAATGCACAAAACAATCTGCACTACGGCACTGGCTTGTGTGACTAAAGTGATAATGGATAAATCAGCGGATGCTTCCATCACGATCCCTTACGAAATTAAAAGTTCTTTAAATTTTGCAGACATCTCTTCCGGCATTGCAGTCGGACGGAAAGTATCCGCGTTCAGTACGCCGCAGCGAATCTCACCTGAGGCAAGCTTCTCGCCGGCTCTTAATATCTCCTGTGTGAAGCAGAAAGAGGCCCTTCGGCAGTCGGAGATTCTCGCCCGGACAATGAGCTCGTCATCAAGATGCGCGGGCCGAATGTAGCGGACCTTTGCCTCGGCGACGACAAATACGATTCGATGCCGCTGATACAGCTCCTCCTGAGACCAGCCGAGCGCTCTCAGCCATTCCGTACGCGCCCGCTCCATGAATTTAAGGTAGTTGGCGTAATAGACGACCCGAGCACAGTCCGTATCTTCATAATACACACGCACGGGTAAGTCAAAGTAAGCCTCAGTCATTTAAGAATATCGCTCCCTGCCGAATATCGGTCAATACACACAGAAGTCCAAAGCAAGATTTTATCAAGCTGATTCTGATAAATAGTTTTTTTGGCTGGCTGTGTATCCAAATCAAGCGCTTTCTGACATCCTTGGAAACAAAGCTTAAACTGAGATAATGTGTTGGTAAATGTTTCATTTCTTTGGGTTTTTAATCAAACTGATAAGATATTGCGTCCCAAAATAGGTGAAAGGATAAAAGTGAAAAGAAATACGGCAAACCCAAGGTCTCGAGCGAGAGCGCTGCTCTGCCTTTCGTCGCTTTTGGGCTGCATGTTTTTGCTTTCTTCATGCCGAGAAATTCCCAATGCCGTGCACAGCGAACAGGAACTTTCCGCAAACACTTTATTTACGCCTTTTTCAGGCCGCAGCCCTAAGCATCTGGATCCGACCAGTTCTTACTCGTCGGATGAAACACCTTATACCTACAATATTTACGAACCGCTTTATCAGTATCACTACCTCAAAAGGCCCTATGAGCTGATCCCCCGAGCGGCTGAAAGAATTGTTCAGCCGGTTTATTTCGATAAGAACGGAAATAAGCTTGGTAAAGACGCAGACCCTGAAGAGGTCGCGCTCAGTGTGTACGAAATTCCGCTGAAGAAAGGCATCATGTATGCGCCGCATCCCGCTTTCGCGAGGGACGCGGAGGGTCGCTACGTGAATCATCATCTTGCGCCCGAGGTCATTGACGGGCTGCGCAATCCGCTCGATCTGCCGCAAAAAGGAACTCGGGAGCTCGAGGCGGAAGATTATGTCTATGCGATTAAGCGTATGGCGAACCCGCGCATTATCTCTCCGATCTTCGGAACGATGGCTAATCATCTTCCGGGACTGAACGAATACGCGGTCCTGGTTCGAGCAGAAGATGAGCGGCTCAGACGCGGACTTTCGCCTACGGACCGCGATCTGCCGTTTCTGGATTTCAGAAAAATTCCTCTGAAGGGTGTCAGCGCGCCCGATAAGTACACGCTGCGCCTGGAGGTCAAAGGCAAATATCCTCAGTTTTCCAATTGGCTTGCAATGACCTTTTTTTCTCCCATCCCTTGGGAAGCAGAAGCGTTCTACGCGCAGAAGGGCATGGCAAAGAACAATCTTTCTCTGAATTACTGGCCGGTCGGAACCGGGCCCTATATGCTGGTCGAATCGATTGAAAACCGCAGACATGTCATGGAGCGCAACCCGAACTACAGAAAAACGGAACTTTATCCGTGCGAAGGCGAGGAGCTTGACGAGTCAAAGGGCTATCTGCAGGACTGCGGCAAGCCGATGCCTTTTATTGATCGAATTGAAATCAGCGCGGAAAAAGAAAGCGTGCCTCTGCAGACGAAATTTCTACAGGGCTATTACGATTCTCCGCAGATTGAGCGTCTGGACAACGGTCAGGGTTTTCTGATCGGCATGGCCGACAGCGCCAAGAAAGAAAAAGAATATCGCGAAAAGAAACTGCAGTTCCCGAAGACGGTAGAAGCTCAGAATACTTACTTCGGATTTAACTGGCTCGATCCTGTGATCGGCCGAGGCGATACGCCCGAGCAGCAGGAGCGCAACCGTAAGCTTCGTCAGGCGATCTCTATCGCGATGGACTGGGAAGAGTACATTCAGATTTTCCAGAAAGGGCTCGCATCTCCTGCGCACGGTCCGCTGCCGCCGGGATTGTTCGGTTACAGCAAAGACGGCGCGGCGGCATTTAACCCCTATGTTTACGAGAAAGGCGAGGACGGACAGATCCGCCGCAAATCTCTGGCTGAAGCGAAAAAACTTCTGAGCGAGGCCGGTTATCCGGACGGACGGGATCAGAAAACGGGAGAACCGCTTGTATTGAATCTGGACTTTCAGGCGGCTGCGTCTCCTGCGACAAAATCCGTGCTGGACTGGTATCAGAAGCAGTTTGCCAAGATCGGAATTCAGCTCGATATCCGCGCGACGGACTACAACCGCTTCCAGGATAAAGTCATTACCGGAAATCATCAGCTGTTCCTTTGGGGCTGGCTCGCAGACTACCCGGATGCGGAGAATTTCTTATTTCTGCTTTACGGACCCAACGCGAAGTCGAGCACGGGCGGTTCTGGAGAAAACGCTTCGAACTATCAGAACGATGACTATGACCGGATTTACGCCAAGATGCGCTACTTGGATGAGGGTCCGGAAAAGGCTGCCGCCATTGAAGAGCTGATCCGCATTGTGCAGAAAGACGCTCCGTGGTCGTTCGGATACTTCCCGACGAGCGCCGCGGCTTTTCATCAGTGGGTGCATAACGGTAAACCGACACAGATTGTCCGCAACCATATCCAGTATTTGAGGCTTGACCCCGCGACCCGAGTCGAGCGCGTTAAAGAGTGGAATAAACCGATCTACTGGCCGCTCTTTATTCTGGCTGCGCTTCTGGGTTCACTGGTTGTTCCGGCCGTGATTCTGCACCGTAGAAGAGAGCGCATGACCGCCCGTACTGCACAGGAGTCCTTGAAATGATTCGATATCTTTTAAGACGCATCGGCTACGGCTTTTTAATTCTCATCGGCGTGAATCTGCTGACGTTCGTTTTGTTTTTTACCGTCAACACGCCGGATGATATGGCGCGGCTCAATATCGGCGGAAAACGCGTGACGGCTGAAGCGATTGAAAGCTGGAAGAAATTCCACGGCTACGACAGGCCGCTTCTGTGGAACGAGAGTGCTGAAGGAGCAAAAAAAGCGACAGAAACCATTTTTTGGGAGCACAGCGCCCGAATGATGGTCGGTGACTTAGGCGCGTCCGATACCGGCCGCGATATTGCCTATGAGATTAAAAACCGCATGGGCCCTTCGATCGCGCTTGCGCTGCCGACATTTTTACTCGGTGTCTTCGTCATCGTGGTGTTCTCTCTGGGGCTGGTGTTTTTTCGGCATACGAAGCTCGAGATCGGCGGCGTGATTCTTGCGATCGTCATGATGTCGATTTCCGGGCTTTTCTACATTATTTTCGGACAGTGGCTGTTTTCCAAGATTCTCAAGCTCGTGCCGATTTCCGGTTTTGAAAGCGGCACAGCGATGGCGGCTTTTCTCATTCTTCCGGTCGCGATCGGCGTTTTCTCCCGCATTGGCGGAGACGCGCTCCTTTACCGATCCATGTTTTTAGAGGAGATCAGCAAAGATTATGTCCGCACGGCCCGCGCCAAAGGGCTGCCGGAGTCAGCCGTGCTCTTTAAGCATGTTCTGCGCAACGCAAGTCTTCCGATCCTCACCTCGACGGTGGCGGTTCTTCCGATGCTGTTCTTAGGCTCACTGGTGATGGAGAGTTTCTTCGGCATTCCGGGACTGGGCAGCTTTACGATTGACGCGATTAACAGTCAAGATTTTGCGATTGTGCGCACCATGGTGTTTGTCGGAACCGTTCTTTATGTGATCGGTCTGATTTTGACGGATGTGGCCTACACGATTGCCGACCCGAGGATTCGACTCAAATGATGATGCCTAAATTTGTTCTTCTGCCGACGGACATTGTGGTCATTGTCTTGGTTGCGGCACTCGGTTTTTATCTCTGGCATGCGCTGCGCAGCGATGAGCTGCGCGCCCGATGGCGCTATGTGATGGGCTCGGCGGCCGCGCTTTGCTCATTGACACTGCTCGGTTTTTTCCTTTTGACTGCCGTTTTGGATTCGGTGCATTTCCGTCCGGTTATCGCGGTGCAGGATCAGCACGCGGTTTATGACGTTAAGACGTATTCTCTGCTGGACAAAGCGTTTGGCAAGGCGCATCTTGCCGAAGAAAAGTCTTACTCGGAGCCGCTGGCGACGCGCACCTTTGAAAAAAATTCACGCTTTGAAAACGGTCGTCCGATTCGTGATTACGAGCCGCTGAAAGCGGGCGGCGCGCATCTGAAGGACGAGAGCGATCACGTTAGGGATGTTCTTGTCAGATGCGCTTTTGCGCTTGCTATTGGTCTTGCCGCCTGCGCTGCGCTTTGGGTCATTTGCGTTCTCTGCGCCGCGCGCGCCAAAGGAAGGACCTTTGCCGAGGAGGCGGGCAGGCTCTTTAAGCGGCGAGACGAGGTGCCCTATGAAGCCGTTCTTTCGACCGTTTCGATTTTGGTGCTCCTCGGATCTCTTATCGCGTTTCTCTGGCCCTTCTACCACGTGATGGGCACTGATCAGACCGGCAACGATGTGCTTTTCCAGGCGTTTAAATCGATTCGTACCGCGCTGGTTATCGGAACGCTTGCCACGCTGACAACGCTGCCTTTCGCCGTGGTGCTCGGCATCAGCGCCGGTTTTTTCAAGGGTTGGGTTGATGACTTGATTCAGTACCTGTACACCACGCTCTCTTCGATTCCGAGTGTGCTGCTGATTGCCGCTTCCGTGCTGATGATTCAGGTGTTTATTGACGCGCATCCCGGCATGTACGCCACCGGCATTGAGCGGGCGGATCTAAGGCTCTTTATGCTGAGCGTCATTATCGGTCTTACAGGCTGGGCGACGCTTGCGCGTTTGCTGCGCGCGGAGACGCTCAAGATTTCTCAGCTTGATTACATCCAGGCGGCAAGAGCGTTCGGTGTCGGACCGTTCCGTATTATGCGCCGCCACGTGCTTCCGAATGTGCTTCACATCGTATTGATTGTGGCGGTTTTGGATTTCTCGGGCATCGTGCTGTATGAGGCCGTGCTCTCCTATGTGGGCGTTGGGGTCGACCCGACCACATACAGTTTCGGTTCGATGATCAACGCGGGCAGACTCGAACTTTCTAGAACCCCTGTGGTTTGGTGGAATCTCTGTACGGCGTTTGTTTTTATGCTGACGCTGGTTCTTTCGGCAAATCTTCTGGCTTCTTCCGTGCGGGAAGCGTTTGATCCGCGTTTGGCAATTAAAGTGAAGAGAGGAAAGTAATGCTGCAGATATCGAACATGGTGACTGACATCCTCACTTCCGAGGATACGGTGCGCGTGGTTGACGGTTTGAGCTTAGAGCTCAGCCCCGGAGAGTTCTGCGCTTTAGTAGGCGAATCCGGCTGCGGAAAATCGATGACGGCGTTTTCTCTGCTGCGTCTTTTGCCGAGTACGGGCCGTGTCACATCAGGCGTCGTCACGGTTGACGGCACCGAGATTATGGGGCTGCCCGAGTCAATGATGCGTCATATTCGTTCCTCAAAGATCAGCCTGATTTTTCAGGAACCGGCGACGTCGCTGAACCCAGTTATGACGGTCGGCGATCAGATCGTAGAGACAATTGAACTGCATACGGCGCTTAGAGGCGTAAAGGCCCGCGCTAAGGCGCTTGAATGGCTGAAAAAAGTCGGCATTCCGGAGCCCGAGAGACGTATTGACTCTTTCCCGCATGAGCTTTCCGGCGGACAAAGGCAGCGCGTCATGATCGCGATCGCGCTGGCGGCGCAGCCGAAATACTTAATCGCGGACGAGCCGACGACCGCGCTTGATGTGACCATTCAGGCGCAGATTCTTGATCTCATTAAGAGTCTTCGCGATTCGGAAAACATTGGCGTTCTGCTGATCACGCATGATTTGACGGTAGTTGCTCAGGTGGCGGACCGTGTGGGTCTGATGTATGCCGGAGAGCTTGTGGAAGAGGCCAGCGCTCAGGATTTCTTCTCGAGCCCCTACCATCCGTACGCGCGCAATTTGCTCAAAGCACTCCCGGAAGGCAAAGATAAATCGCACCCGCTTCAGGCGATTCCCGGGATGGTGCCCCGCTTGAACCGAAAGTTTGTCGGATGCCGTTTTGCCGATCGCTGTACTGAAGCAAGAGCAGAGTGCAGGCGAGGCGACGTCCCTCTGACGGATTTCGGTACTCGGCGCGTTCGCTGTTTGTTTCCGATTAAATCGAAAGTAGAGCTTCCGAGAAGTGACGCCGCGGTGGAAAGCGAAGCGACGGAAGCGGGCGCTTTGCTGCAGGTGCGTGACTATAACGTTTGGTTTCCTACGCACGGCGGCTTCCTGCGCCGGCCGGATTATGTGAAAGCGGTTCAGGACGTATCTTTTGATGTGCTTCGGGGCCGCACCACCGCGCTGGTCGGAGAAAGCGGAAGCGGCAAGACGACTGTCGCGCGAGGCGTTCTGCAGCTGCTTCGCAGCGCGGCGCATATCAACGGTTCGGCGCGGCTTGACGGCACCGAGCTCAGTGAGCTCAAAGGACAGGCGCTCTTAGAAGCAAGACGACGAATACAGGTGATTTTCCAAGACCCGTTCTCAAGCCTTAATCCGCGCATGCGCGTTAAAGAGATTCTTTTAGAGGGGCTCGAAAGTCTGAGATCGGGCACTTCAGCTTCAGAAGCGATCGATCGGGCGGAATCCGCAGTCAATCTCTGCGGTCTGCGTTCGGATTCACTTTACCGCTACCCGCATGAGTTTTCCGGCGGACAGCGTCAGCGTTTGGCGATTGCCCGGGCGCTTCTGGTGGAGCCGGAATTGCTGATTTGTGATGAGCCGACTTCTGCGCTTGACGTATCGGTACAGGCCCAGATTCTGAATTTGTTAAACGAGATCCAGAAAAACAGAGGGATTTCGTACCTTTTTATCACGCACAACTTCAGCGTGGTGCGTTACCTCGCCGATGACGTCATTGTGATGAAGGACGGACGTGTCGTTGAGTCTGGAACCGCGGCGGAGGTTTTAAATACGCCCAGAGAAGTCTATACGCAGAATCTTTTGAACGCGGTGCCGAATTTTGACGCGCTGCGCCAAAAGCTCGGAAAATAAAAAAGAGCCTTTCTTTTTTGCGTAAGAAAGGCTCTGATTGACTCAGCGACTAGATAAAGCGGCAGACGTGATCGACTGCGATATCGGAGAATCCGAGCGCTTCGGCTTTCGTCATCTTGCCGGAGGCGACCTCGACGACATCCTCGAGGATCCGCTCGCCCGCTTCGTTGATCGTTTCTTCGCCCTCCAAAATGCCCGAGACATCAATGTCCATGTTGTCTTTCATGCGTTTGGCGGTAATCGGGTTGGCGGTGACCTTGATGACCGGCGCTAAGGCGTGACCGGTCGGTGTGCCGCGGCCGGTGGTAAAGACAACCACGGTCGCGCCGCCCGCGATCATGCTGGTGACCGAAGAGATGTCATATCCCGGAGTGTCCATGATCAGAGCGCCTTTCTTAGTCGAGCGTGCCGCTTCGGCAAGCACTTCAACCACCGGTCGGGTTCCGCCTTTGTGGATGCAGCCGAGGCTCTTTTCTTCGATTGTGGAGAGCCCGCCCGCTTTATTGCCGGGGGTCGGCTGTCCGGTACGGCAGTCCTGGCCGGCAAGCGCGAGATGCTTCTCGTAATCCTCGCAGATGCGGATGATCTGATCATGAATCTCAGGCGTGGCGCCTCTTCTGGCAAGCACATGCTCGGCACCGATGAATTCGACCGTTTCGCTCATCATTGTGGTTGCGCCGAGATCAACAAGCCGATCGGCCATATTGCCGACCGCGGGGTTGGAGGCGATGCCGCTGGTCGCGTCGGATCCGCCGCATTCGATCGCGACGAAGAGATCCGAGACCGGACACTTGGTCCGCTGCATCTGACTGGCCTCGGCGACCATCTGACGCGCGGCTCGGACCGCCAAAGCGGCGGTTCCCACAGTGCCGCCTTCTTCCTGAATGCCAAAAGAGACAACCGGCTTATCGGTCAGAGCGCGGATTTTGTCTGCGAGCTGGCGATGACCGACTGTTTCGCAGCCGAGACCGATGATAATCACGCCGTAAACATTCGCGTTGAGCGCGAAACCGGTGAGCACGCGCTGCGTGAGTTCGGTGTTGGCGGCAACGTCAGAGCAGCCGACGTTGATGATGACGTTTTTTGTACCGCGCACCTGAGAGGCGACAACGCGGCAGGTTTCGGAAGCGCAGGCGCAGGAAGGAAGAATCAGTACATGATTTCTCACGCCGACGGAACCGTCAGATCTTTTGTATCCTAAAAATTCCATCGTTATTCTCCTTTCTGAATGTATTCGTCGGCATAGGATCTCGGACAGCTTCTGATGTTCAGGTGGCTGACCATGGTGCCTTTGAGGATCTTTTGCGTGGCTTTGCCGATGACTTCTCCGTATTTCAGGATATCTTCTTCGGGTTCAATGTCGCGCAGTGCAATCTTGTTGCAGAAAGCGACGGCGCCGACCGCTGTGATTGAGCTGCGGCTGCCGTCGGAGTCGATGATTTCTACTTCATCGGCCGGCTTGACTTCGCTTGTGCAGACGGCGACATTGTCACTGGGATGAATGTGAAGCGCCTTGGGCATTTCGTCTCCTGTTGTTTAATTTTTCTCAGCCAATTATCTTAGTCCTACCGTCGGCAAACATTAATCCGTGATAACAGTTAGAGAGGTGATCCCTAAGGATTTGCGGAGTTTTTGAATTTCTCACGAAGCCGATCCTGAAGTCCGCCGGTGCGCTCGGTGACGCGGCTTAATGAGAGTTCAACAGAAGCGGGACTTCCAAAAATGAGACAGCTCTTTTTCGCGCGTGTAAAGCCGGTGTACAGAAGCTCTCGAGTGCAGAGAGAGACCGCACCGTTTTCGGGATCCTCAAGCTCCTTGTTAGTGATCGGCGGAAGAAATACCGCGACATCATCAAAACCGGAGCCTTGCGACTGATGGATGGTGATGCCGAAAGCTGTGTCGTATGAGGGAAGCAGCATCGCGGGATACAGTCTGTCGAGATCTCCGACATATGCGTACCAAGAAGGTTGGTCCTCGTTCTTGAACCAAATCGGGAGCAGAATGCAGACATCTCCGTTCGAGATGCCGCTCGGATCATTTTTACGGACAATGATGACTTTTCCGACGTAAAACTCGTCTTCGTTCCTGCAGTTCAGCTTTTTACGAAGCACCTGATCACAGAAGCGGTTCACAGCGTCTAAACTGAATGCGCCCCTGCGCTGAGCGCAGATGGGTCGGAAGCCGCTAAGACTGTTCCAGGCGACCTTTAAAGCATCATGCAGCGGCTGAGGCAGTTTTTGGGTGTCGGTTTCTTCCGCATCATCAAGCTTGATTGTGCTGAGTGTTTGACGAAGGGACTTGACCGCTGCAGCGTAGCCATTAATCTTTTCTTCCAGCCATTTTTTCGCGGTTGCGCTGAGCCCGCTTTCCTTATTCGGTTTGTCGTAGAAGAGTCCGACCGCGCCGAATGCTCCGTTTGTCTCCGCGCCTTCAAAGAGTGCTTCGAATTCATGCAGATCCGCGGTTTTGTTTTCCAGATTCAGAATATGTGTCGCGACTTTGTGGATGAGACTGTCTTTTTTAAAGCGTTTGCTTTCGGTGAGTTCGCAGCTGAAGCGGCTGAGCGGTCCGCTGCTGTTGGAGATATCGGCAAAAACAGAACCCGGGCCGACCGCCGCAAGCTGATGCTTATCTCCGAGCACGACCGTCTTAGTTGTGTGCGGATCGATGACGCTAAAGAGACTGTCCGCCAAATGTTCGTCCACCATGGAACCTTCGTCGATAATCAAAATCCGCGTTTCCAGAGGATTGGTCCGGGAAGGCCGTTCTCCGTTGGAAAGCGGTGTTCCGAGCAGTTTATGAATCGTCAGACTCTGAATTCGTTCTTCATCGGCGGCTTTTTTGACCAGCGGATAGAGATTGGGGCGCTCCTGCGCGGAGTAAATGACGGATTCATTCAGGCGGCTTTTAGCCTTTCCGGTCGGAGCGCAGAGTGTGACCGACGCTTCGGGGCAATTCTGAAGCGCGACCTCCAGAAAGCGAACGACTGAGGTGGTTTTACCGGTACCGGGGCCGCCGCAGATAACCGAGAAGTTGTTCTGAAGCGCAAGAGAAGCGGCTTGCCTCTGGCCGTCGTTCAGCTGGAACGCGCCCATTTCTTTTGCTTTTGCTTCCAAAGCGTCCAATTTATCGACGCAGGCGGCGCCGGAACTCGGTGCCTTTGCGAGTGCGGCGATATTTGCCGCCAAACGGCTCTCCCCGAAGAACGATCTGTGCGAATAAATGCGCACCTTACCGGGCTCCGAGCGGTCCGCAACGAAGAGACAGACGTTTCTCATCTGATACGGATGCGCGGTGTCCAGATCGGCGCCTTCGGCGATCAGTCCGGCGCTTTTAAGAATATCGATGCAGCGGAGCTTCTCATCGTCACTCTTCCATTCAAGGCAGAGACCACCTTTGTTCTCGATCTCCGTCAGCTCCTGAAGAAGCACGGTGAGCGCGCCGCGCAGCTGCGGGTCGCTGCTGCCTGTTTTCGCTTCGGTCAGCCCGAGAATAATTTCCGTGAGGGCTTCGTAGGAAGTATCCTGTTCGATCATGAGGCGCTTTCCTCCGCTCTTTTCTGAGCATACATTTCTAATACTTGGTCGCTGTAGCCGTTTTTAAAAAAGTCATCCAGGCATTCGATAAGCGTTTCTGAGGGCCGATCGATTTCAATGCCCTGAGCGGGCTTGTCTTTGCGAACGCCGCGCACAAAGAAGTACGCCGCTCCTCCGATGAGGCGGTATCCGCTGCTTGTTCCTGTTCGGCTTTCCAGAAGACGCTTAAACGCGACGAGATAAAGGATGTACTGCAGACGGTAGAGATTCTCGTCCATCTTTGCGCTGACCGCCTGCGGCGTGTAGTCCGAGGCTTTTGTACCGAGTCGGTTGGTTTTCCAGTCGATAATCCAGTACTTGCCGCCAACCTCGAACGCAAAGTCGATCGATCCGGTGAGATAGCCTTTCATATCAGCGTCCGAAAGGCTGAGTCCGCTTAATCTCGGTTCAAGCGTTTTAACGGTGCGTTCCAGAAGATGCGCGGTTAACGGGATGCGTCCGGGCTTGGGCGTATTCCCAACCGTGATTAAAAACCTCATTTCCGACATTCTGCGCTCGGGCCGATCGATGAGTTCTCTCAGGCAGAAATCTTTATTGTCTTTCAGAAACGGCACGGAAAGAATGTGATCAAGGACCAACTTCAGATCGGCATCCATTTTTTCTTCCAGCTCCTTCGGATTTTCCGTGTCGGCAGGGATTTTCTTTGTGATTTTAGCCATCGACCTGTTGATGAGCAGCTCGGGGCTGTAATGCACCTTAGGCGGGAAAATTGTCTCCATCACTTTATGGAAATCCGTGCCGAATTCTGCAGCGCCTCGATTCAGCTGCAGGGACGCAAGAAGGTCCCGATCCGGGTTGTCCTCTGCGGGGACTTTTTTTGCGGTTTCCTCGACAATGTCCCCCGGCTCGGTATCCTCTTCATCCGAGATCAGACGGCTTCGCGGCGTATCCGAGTTCTTAACGAGTCCTGAGAAGCTCGAAGTGCGCCACGCGGCAGAGGTTCTGATGCAGCTGCCGGCTTCAAGATCATCCTGAGCGGCAGAAACATACGGAGCGTTAGGCGGTGGAACGCTGCAAATATCGAGTTCTATGTTAAAGGGTTCATAAGCGTCGATGGCCGCCTGAGAGCACGGTACAGATTTGCTTATGACATAGTATTTGAGTGCTCGGCGGATTTCATCTTTGAGAGACTTTTGACTCAGAATATTTCGAAGATCATCAATCGCTTTTATGGCGCCCGCTCCTTTTTCGTTTCCGGTCAGCGCGGCGCCAAGATAGGCCTTGCCACCGCTGCTTCCGTGAAGTCCGCCGCTTTTGGTCATGCGGCTGAAGAACGGAACGACTAGTCTGGCTGCGGCTCGGGTCAGCGCGACGTAGACGAGGCGAACGCCTTCCTGCTTGTCTCCAAGCGGATTAGGAGACGCCTCTTCAAGAGAAAGAAGCAGTCCTTTGTCTGCGTTCGGATTGTTCGAGATGTTTTCTCGGAACGCGACCGACTTCTGTGAACCCGGACCGAACTGACTTTCCGGCAGGTAGACGACCGGGTACTGCAGACCTTTGCTGCTGTGGATCGTCACGACTCTGACAACGTCGGAATCGGTTTCTTTTCGCTGATTGAATTTGCTTTCGCTGTCTTCATCAACGTCAAGATTCGGTTCGTCCATCCAGCGAATCAGTCCCTGAAGCGTGTGAATTTGTTTGCTTGCTTCATGCAGCAGCTCAAAAAGATGCTGGTAATTGGTGAGAATGCGCTCCGGATCATCCTCAATAGGATAGTTGAGGATTCGATCTTCCGTCCTGCATCGCTCGAATATGAGTGAGAGAGCCGCGGTGATTCCGCTTCGTTCGTATACTTCCGCGGCTTGTTCAAGAAGCAGTTTGATCTCGATGGCGCCCTGTGTATCCGAAAGAATCGCGTTCAGAGAGTCTCCGACAATTCTTGTTGCGCGTACGGTGTTCAGGACCTTGCGCTCCGCAGGATTCGACATACCGAGAATTAGACTTCGGATTTCCGCGCATTCTTCGGACCCCATGACGCTCGAGCCGTCGCTTAAAGAAACCTTGATTCCGGCAGCCTTAAGCGCAGAAATATAGTTGTCTGCGTGTGTGCGGTTTCTGACCAATATGCAGATATCACTCGGACGAAGCGGTTTCCCCTTGTAGTACACATCGCCGCTCAGCATCTCTTTGATGTCCTGCGTGAGAAGGGATTTTTTGATTTCTCTAATCTCATCGGCGCTGATTTCGTTCTTGCCGCTTTCCACATTCGACCAAAAATCAAAAGAGGAGAGCGGCACGAAGGAGCCGTCCTCGTTTTTCCTCATGAGGGGCGGATTTTTGTAGGACGAATCAACGCCCGAGAATTGAATGGTCTTATCAAGGAACGCACCCGGAGACTTCGGACTCGTCCTTGCGCCGATTTGGAAGAGCTCATTGAGCGCGATCACAATACCCGGCGTGGATCGAAAGTTGGTTTTGAGTTCCTGCGTATTTGAAACGGCGGTTCTTGCTTTTACGTAGGTATCAAGATCGGCGTTTCTAAAGGAATAAATCGATTGTTTTGGATCACCGACAAAAATTACCGGGCGATTGGGATTTTCTTTGTCCTTAATGAAAAGCGCTTCAAAGATGGAGTACTGAAGGGGGTCCGTATCCTGAAACTCATCAATCAGCGCGGCCTGAAAGAGAGATCGAACTTCTTTGACGAAGTTTTTCGAGGCTTCGGTGCTGAGCGTGACACGCTCCTCCATTTCCGTAAGCAGGTCGTTAAAGGTATGGATGCGGTTTTGGCGCTTGTACTCTCTGAACCACTGAGGCGCAGTGTCTCTGAATAGAGCCATAAAATCGCGAACGTCATCTTCGAGTTCCACGTCAGCTTTTTCAGTCCGTCTCTGAATAAATTTCACCTGATCGCGGAGCGGAAGAGAGTGCGTCAGAAGGGACATCTTTTCGATGAACGTATTCCAATCCGTGTTTTTCAAAAGGCCGAGCACTTCGGCCTTGTCAAGACTCAGTAGAAGGGGCGGAATATGCGTTCTCAGGAACATCTCAATCGCTTCTGTCTTCTGAGTCTGTCCGTCGCCAAGTCCGAAATCGTAACTGCCGTGCGAAGAGAACACGTAATCACCGAGCATTTTTCGACAGAAGCTGTGGATCGTATAGATCGGTGCGTCGTCGATTGAAGTCAGAGCGGTTGAGAGTCGCCTGTAGACGCATTCATGCAGATCAAGCCCGCTCTGATGCCATTTTTGTACGAGCTGGCAAAACGAGTCCGGATCCTCTTTAACGGCCGATGCGACGGCAGGCAGCTCATTTTTTTTGAAATGATCTGCGTCAAAATTCGCCTGAGAAAGCTTTTCTGTCATAGTGGTGAGCGTCTCTCTCAGTCGGGATTTCAGCTCAAATGTTGCCGCTTTTGTGAAGGTGACCACCAGAATAGAGCTGACTGGTATTTCGTTCTCAACTAAGAGACGAAGGATTAGCAGCATGAGCGAGTATGTTTTTCCCGTACCCGCACTGGCTTCAATCAGCATCGGTCCTTTGAGTTCAGCATTGACCGCATCAAAATCTTTAGCCATAAATTTGATCTCCGGACGATGTTTCAATGAGTTTTTTCAAATCCTTGAGCAGCGTAAAGACGTCCATGGGGTCGTCTTTCGCTTTTCTCTTTGGCGGGTTCATGATGCTTAGGATTTTTGTTGAGATTCGAGTGCTTAGGTTCGCCGCCTCCCTTTGAACTTCCTGAGGGTATCCGCGCCAGATGCTCGTTGCTTCGCGATTGGAATCCGAGAGAGGATCGCCGATAAACCCGACAACATGAGTGAGCTGCAGATCGAATATCTTCAGAAAAACAGAAAGCAGGAGATCCGCGCCTGCGACAGGCCAAAAAACCTGGCAGGGACTCGGCTTTTTGACCTTCGATTTAGTGTCTTTAACGGGCAGACAAAGCGAGATGAGTGTGTAAGGGGCATCCAGCGCGGTCCAGATAATCTGCCGCAGGCGCTCGCGCTTCAGCTCGGAATGAGAAGCGGGAATAATGACGCGGATAAGTCCCTCAACCGGCACAGCTTCCGCTGCTCCGGGGAATTTAATTTCCGTTTCCTCTCCCTTGATCCGATAGAAGTCGGAAATGTCGTCCGAGAGGGTTTGGACAAAGCTCTTCAATGAGCTGATGTCTTCACGAAGCTCCTTTTTGAAGGGCCCTTGCGCCAGCGTCGGGAGAATGTTCCTTCTCCACTCATAAGCGCTGTGAAGTTCAAAGCAAAGGTCTTCCGCCGTGGTGTCGCGAACGCAGGGCATCCCAAAGTTCGGGTTGGCGTTTGTGATCAGAGATAAATCGCTGATTCCTGCCCCCTTGTTCAGAAGCTCAACCACATTTTTGCGCACCTTTGAGAGCATAAGCTTGTCCGAGTCGTCGAAGAACAGATCCGAGTGCTCCGCCGCTTGAAATTCATCGTTGAGGCTGAGCAGCTTGCTGACCCAGGCGTCAGGATTGTTGAGAAACTTGACGAATATGCTGACAGGGAGCTCTCTCTGCTTGGAAAGCAGAGGCGGAAGCAGATTAGGCGCAATACCGGTGTCCGCAAATAAAAAGTGCGTTCCTTTTCTGCTCTGATCCTCAATCGTCTGCAGAATGTCTTTTCTCGGGCTTCGCCAAAAGAGATTGTTTTCTCCTTTGCAGAAATTGCGTTCAGAGAAACGATTGAGCGGAATTTTGCTGGTGATTCCATTCCACAGCGCTTTGGCGTCATGACTCTTTCGGGCGTTGGAGATGAAATAACTCTTGAAGTTCTCAACAACAATGGAAGGATTATTTTCGCTTTGCGGTTTAGTTCCGGCGGTGTAGGAAATAATGAGGTTTTCACGCGCGGACATCAGCGTGTCAAAAAACACCGCGTTGTTGTCTTTTCTCGCATCTCGGTCCGCACGGCGCGGAACGGCTTTCATTAAATCGAACTCTTCAAAGCTCGGGGTTCCCGGAAAGCCGCTGAGCTCGTCAAAACCTAAGCATGCAATGACCTTAAAGGGAAGACCGCGCACCGAGCCGATCTGAGCGAACGTTAAAACACCGGTCCCCGTTTGCTTAATTTTCTCTCGGGAAAGTCCGCTGGAAATTTCGTTGAGTATGACGTCAAAAGAGACTGGTTCATTTTCGCCCAAGGACAGAACCAGGGCCTTGCATAATTTATCAAGCTGTTTATCCAGGCGGAATCGGTCGTTTTCATTGGTGCCCGCGATCAGAAGTTCGCTGATCTGGGCGAGTTTGGCGCGCCACTGATCGGCTTCAAGCATGAAATCGGATCCGGCAAGATCGTCACGAACTTTTCTGAGCGCAAGGCAGAATCGGCTGATGACTTTAAAAAGTCTTCCCGCCTCGTCGTTGGTTGTGTCAAAACCCTGAAGTTCGTCTCCGCGTATCGGCAGTACGCCTTGAAACGGCAGATCCAGATCGTCATCGGTGAGATAGCCCACAGTCAGTCGCTCAAGCGCCTCCTGCAGTGAGCAGTCGTCTTCTTCGAGGCCGAGATTTTCGCGATGGACCCTGTCGAAACTGATGCGGTAGCCTGCGGCGGTAAGCCAGTTTTTGATGACGGAGATATCTTCCAAGCCGAATCCGAAACTGTTTTGTACTGCTTCAAGTTCCAGACAGTTAAAGAAGCGATCGGCGCTGAAGTCGGAGTTGAGCAGCTCTCCGAGTCTGATAAAAGCGACCGCGGCTTGGTTGGTTTGGCTTTCGGACTGTCCGAGGATTTTGTAGGGTATGGAAATCGGCAGGTCGCTTCTCTTGGGAAGCGAAGTCATAACGCCTTCGATAATCGGGGCCGCGTCATCGATCTTCGGGAGCACGATCAGGATGTCCGAGAGTTTCAGATCTCGCGTCGGATCGGCAAGCCAGTTTTGAAGAATATCGACTGTCGCTTCGATCTCTCTCGTAAGAGACGGGGCTTTCAGAACCCGCAGCGAGACATCCTCGGGGTCGGGTTTGCTCGGCAGCAGCGTGCTGTCGAGTTTAAGCACCGAGTTCTGGAAGCGGTGCAGGAAAGAATCGTTCGGATAGGTCAGAAAGTACGCTTCAGTTTCCGTCTTCATGGATTCCGAAGGATCTGTTTCCGTAAACGGACGAAGTCCGTTTTCCGTGGTCAGGAAGTGACGCTTTGTTTGACTGACGGGCGCATTTTTACGTCTGTCGAGCTCTTCCTGCTCAGGCTCGCCTTCGGCTAAAGTGCTTTCTTCAGAAGTATGGATAAAGCTGTCGAGTCGGTCGATCGCAGCACGCGTACTCGCCGCGTTGGAGGTGAGATAAACGAGCGGAGCGGCGGCACTCGGTCTTTCCACGTTCTCTTCCGGATTCCAGTCAAAAAGATTGATCGGAAGCGATTCAAACCAGTACTCCGAGCTTGGATTCAGAAAGTAGATATCCACGTCGCGCTGAGCGGATTCCAGAGAGTAGGCCCGAATGATCGGCAGCATAATCGGCGCCAGAGTGAACGGCATAAAGAGATGGATGGAGCTGTGCGCGCTTTCCGCTTTAAAATTGCTCAGACCGTCGATTGTGTTTTCCAGCCAGGACAGAAAGTCGCCTTTTCTTTCTTTGCCATCCTTTGTTTGGCCGTGTTTCGCGCTGAGGACCAGATCCTGCCACAGGTGCTTCTGCCAGAGATAGTCGGGCTGCTCGATGAGTTTAGCCTGCTCATGCGGCTTGATGCGGATGGAGGAGCCGCCCTGTAATTTATTTTCTACTTCTTCGGTCCAGTCTTTGAGCCAATCAAATCGATACGAGCCGTACGTGACAAAGACATTGTTCACGTGACGGCTGAATTCCATGATGCCGCAGTCGTCGAGCCCCTTCAGATAATTGGTGAGCCGTTCTTCAGAAGGACGGCTTTGGTGTTGTCTCTCTTTGAGGAGTTTAAACAGCCGCCAGTCCATCTGATCGGATATGCCCTCTTTGGAGAGCGAAGAGGACAGCTTTTCGTAAAGCCAGCTCGCAATGTTGGTGACATTGATGCCGGGAACGACGCCGAAATGATCCGCGATGCTGCGCTCGAGCGAGTCGCCAACCAGTGGGCTCGGGGCAATGACGGGAATGGTTTCAAAGATTGAGGCTCCGCTGTTTCGCAGATCCTCAATTTCAAAATTTAGGCGTGTAAGCAGAATTCCCCGAAGAACTTCAAAGGAATTGGAATAATACGTACGGATCATCGGATCCTCCGAAGGTTAACTCTTGCGGGACGGTTGGCTCTCTCGTCGGTTACGCCCGATTTTTCGGCGGAACCCGAACGGTGAATGTATAGCAGTAGTCGCCGATCGCGTCGAGCTTGTAACGCTCGCCCTTAATAAGAACGTAGTAGAGACCGTCTTTGACAACCAGGAATGTCGGGTGAACTGAGAAGCCTTCCCCAGAGGCGTACATCACAAAATCACGGCGGCTGTCTTCCACGGTTTTTCCGGGTGTCTGATAAAGACCGACTAAAAAGAATTCTCCGAAATAATCATTGGGCACATCAACCTTGTCGTAGATGGAGACCGCTTCGATACTCTCGATGGTTTGAATCTGAAGTCCGACGAGCGTGTCCTTGGCAATTTTTCCGAGTTTCTCAGGAATTGCCTGAAAGTCTTCGCGTTTACCGATCACAATCAGCGCGACTGTCAGCTCTCCGTCATCGGACTCCACGTCGGTGGAGTAGCGCGGGAAGCACTGAACCTGACGCACGCCGACGCAGGTGAGTTTCATAACAAAGAGGAATTCCTCCGGATAATCAGCCTGCGCGGAGAAGTTCGGATGCATGGTGATTGAGGCCTGAGCCATATTATTCGGGCAGGCCGAGGCCTCAAGGTCTGAAACATCGTTCCAAGTCTGACGAGCCTCTTCTTCGAGTGCAGCGACGTTGTCACTGAAGTCGTAGGGTTTTTCAGCGCGTTCGAGACGCGATTTTCTTTCTTCTGAGTTGAGAATTGAGAAATGATTAGTCATCGAAAGAGAATCCTAGGTTGAAATTTCGTTTATCTATGCCAAAGTGCTGGTAAGCTTTTAAAGTGGCCACTCGGCCTCGGGGGGTTCTCTGAACAAAGCCTTCCTTAATGAGGTAGGGCTCCACCATATCCTGCAGTGTGTCGGACTCTTCGCCGACGGCAGACGCAAGGTTTTCGATTCCGACCGGACCGCCTTCGAACTTATCGATAATCGCCAGAAGGAACTGACAGTCAAGGCTGTCGAGTCCGATCGGGTCGACTTCAAGCATAGTAAGCGCGGCCTGAGCGATTTCTTTGGAGAGTCTGCCCTGATGTTTTACTTCGGAGTAATCGCGGATGCGTCGCAGCAGACGGTTGGCGATACGCGGAGTGCCGCGGGATCGGCGCGCGATTTCTTCGGCCGCGCCTTTATCGTCATCCATGTTCAGAAGACGCATGGAGCGCAGCACGATCGAGGTCAGATCTTCGGGTGAGTAGTACTGAAGCTGTGCACGGATTCCGAATCGATCCTGAAGAGGCTTGGTGAGGGCGCCGGCTCTCGTTGTCGCGCCGACCAAAGTGAAATGCGGCAGGTCGATCTTGATGGAGCGGGCAGCGGGGCCTTCACCGATCATGATGTCGAGCTTGAAATCTTCCAGAGCGGGATAAAGAATTTCTTCGACGACCGGGGAGAGGCGATGAATTTCATCGATAAAAAGGACATCGTGGGGCTCGAGACTTGTCAGCATGGCCGCCAAATCACCGGCCTTTTCCAATACAGGACCTGAGGTTTGACGAAGTTTGACGCCGATCTCGTTGGCGATAATGTTCGCGAGCGTGGTTTTGCCCAGACCCGGAGGTCCGAACAGCAGCACGTGGTCAAGCGCTTCTCCTCGCTTGCGTGCGGCGGTAATGAACAAGTCTAGCTGTTCGCGAATGTTGTCCTGTCCCGCGTAATCCTTGAGACGCGTCGGCCGCAGGGCTTTATCGATTACTTCGTCCTTGCCCGTTTTATGTTCCGACAGGAGGTCTTTATCCGTAGTCATATGTGATTAACCTTTTTGCGCAAGCTGACGCAGGCAGAGTCGAATTCCCTCGGAAGCATCCACGTCGGCGGGCACCTGTTTGGCGGCAAGACGAGCCTCTCGGTCGCTGAAGCCGAGCGCAGTGAGTGCCTGAATAATTTCGCTCTGAACGTTGGAGACGGGCGAGGAAACGGCGGTCACCAGCACTTTGTCCTTGAGTTCGAGCACCATGCGTTCTGCGGTCTTCTTGCCGATTCCGGGAATCTTGGTGAGCAGTCCGACTTCTCCGTTGGCGATCGCGTTCCCGATGTCTTCGGCAGACATGGAGGAAAGAACCGCAAGTGAAATGCGCGGACCGATGCCGCTCACCTTCATCAGCAGCTTAAAGAGTTCTTTTTCCTGAGCGGTCAGAAAACCGTAAAGTAGCTGAGCGTCTTCACGCACGATCATAACCGTGGAGAGAAAAACCTCCTCTCCGATGTCGGGCAGGTTGTAAAAGGTTGACATCGGCACATCGATTTCGTAGCCGATACCGCCGCACTCCACAACAATCTGGGGCGGATTTTTCTGAAGAATTTTTCCTCTAACGGATGCAATCACTTTTCTTTTCCTTCGTAAAGCCGCGTCCATTCGTTTCTGGAGCGGCGGGAGCTGGAGCCGCGCCGAGCCGTGCCGGTTCCGCTGGAGCCGACTTTATTAGAAAGAGCAGGGACACGATCAAGCAGGATACTGGAGTTGGCGTAACAAATTGCCGCGGCAAGCGCGTCGGCTTGGTCCGAGGAAAGATCCTCTTCGATATGCAGGTGAAATTTAACGAGTTCCTGCACCTGATCCTTGGTGGCGGCGCCGTATCCGGTTACCGACTTTTTAATTTCACGTGTGCTGAATTCCCGACACGCCAGTCGGTGAACGGCGGCCGCCGTCATTGCCGCGCCTCTTGCGTGGGAAAGCAGCATACTGGACTGAGCGTTGGAGTTCAGAAATGTTTTTTCGATCGTGGAAACCATCGGTGAATAAAGCTCAATCAGTTTTCCGAGTTCGCTGAAAATATAACCGAGCCGCTCTGAAAGTTCTCCTTTAGGCGTCACGATGACGCCTGAGGCGACGTGCCTGAGCACGCCCGGAACATAATCCACAAAACCGTAGCCTGTGAAGTTCAGTCCCGGGTCGATACCCAGAATTCTTACCGCATGTACCGCCTTATCATCCACGTTTTAGAAGCCTCCCATACCGGGGAAGCGGCCTCCCAAGTTTCTGAAAGCGCGCATCATCTTGCCCATGCCGCCTTTTTTCATCATTTTCATCATTTCGCGGCTCTGTTCGAACTGTTTGAGCAGTTTATTGACTTCCTGCACGCTAGTGCCGGCGCCGGCCGCGATTCTGCGCTTGCGGCTTGCCTTGATGATTTCCGGCCTGCGTCTTTCATGCGGCGTCATTGAGTTGATGATGCCTTCGGTTCTGGCGATCTGTTTTTTAGCGGCTTCGTCATCGACCTGGCCTGCGGCCTGAGCGAACTGAGCCGGCAGTTTTTCGATCAGCGAGGAGAAGCTGCCCATGTTTTTAACCTGAGCGAGCTGATCCTTGAAGTCTTCCAGTGTGAAGGAGTCGCCCTTGCGCATTTTTTCAGCAAACTTCTGGGCTTTTTCCACGTCCACGTTCTTACGAACTTCGTCGACCAAGGAGACGATGTCGCCCATGCCGAGAATGCGTCCGGCCATGGCCTGCGGATCAAAGCGCTGGAAGCCGGTGAGTTTTTCGCCGACACCGATGAATTTGATAGGTTTTCCGGTGACCATGCGCACGGAGAGCGCGGCGCCGCCTCTGGAGTCGCCGTCAACCTTGGTGAGGATGACACCCGTGAGCGGAAGTTTCTCGCCAAACGCCTTAGCGGTGTTCACCGCATCCTGACCGACCATCGCGTCAACGACGAAGAATGTTTCAATCGGATGCAGGAAGTTTTCGAGTTCGGCCACTTCGTTCATCATCTGTTCGTCGATGGCAAGGCGGCCGGCCGTATCGACAATCAGCACATCGTAAAAGTGCAGTTTGGCGTAATCGAGCGCTTTCTTTGCGATGTCGAGCGGTTTTTCGTCAGTCGAGCTTGGGAAGAAAGAGATACCGGCCTGTTCGGACACGGTTTTTAACTGTTCGATAGCGGCGGGACGGTATACGTCAGCGGAAACGGTCAGGATTTTTTTCTTCTTTTCTTCGGAGAGCCACTTGCCAAGTTTGCCTGCGGTGGTTGTCTTACCTGCGCCCTGCAGACCGGCTAAAAGAATCACGGCGGGCGGCTGAACGGATAAGTTGATCTCGCGGGCGGATTCCGGGTCTGAACCGCCGATGATCTGCGTCAGTTCGTCGTGAACGATTCCGACCAGAGCTTGTCCCGGAGTAAGGCTGGTTTGAACTTCCGTACCGAGGGCCTTTTCCTTGATTCGGGCAATCAAATCGCGTACGACAGGAATAGCGACGTCGGCCTCAAGCAGGGCGATTCGGATTTCCCGAAGCATTTCCTGCATATTGGATTCCGTCAGGCGAGCCTGTCCGCGGATGGTTTTTACAACTTTACTGAGACGCTGAGTAAGAGAATCTAGCATTACATTAAGTCTTGTTAAAGAGTTAAGTCATACAATACTGAAAACAGATAATGAGTCGTACCTATGACACTAAATGCCATATTTTACGTTTTTGCGGCCTGCTTGTATTTAGCGGCTGCATTCGGAATTTACAAAACGTTGCAAGAGCCGTCGCCCGAGACAAAGATCTGGGTAAAACCGCTGATTACAGGCGGTCTGATGATCCAGACTTATCTCATCTACGAAGCGCTTTTCCTTCACGGAACCCCGCACTTCGGTTTAGCGCTGGCGTTGTCCGTCACACTGGGCACCTGTACGCTTCTGCTGCTTTTGGAAAGTTTCTTTTCTAAAATCGGTTCGATGCTGGTTTTTGTGCTTCCGCTCTCTGCGGTGAGCATGCTGCTTCCGCTGATTATGCCGGGGTCACCCTTGGGGCCGGAAACCTCCACGTTCGCTTTTCGCATGCATCTGCTGCTTGCGATTCTGGCCTATAGCGTCATGACCATGGCGGTTTTAGAGGCTTTGCTTTTAATGGCCGCGCACAAGCGCGTCCGCTCCAAGGCTTTTACGGAGCCGCCTGAAGACGGCAAAGTCAGTATTCTGGACAACATGCCGAGCGTGATGAGTATGGAAAGTACGCTCTTTCGTTTGATCTGGGTCGGTTTTATTGTTCTGACGGCGGCGATTCTTTTCGGCGCGATTTTCTCCAATGAGCTCAGCGGTGAAGCTTTCCGTTTTGACCATAAGACTGTGACCACCTGCATGGCGTGGCTGATATTCGGGATTCTTTTGCTCGGTCATCATGTGTTCGGCTGGAGAGGTCGTTTTGCGGCCCGCTGGACGGTTATAGGATTTGTGGTGCTGATGATTTCCTATATTGGCGTCCGTCTTGTGCTTGAGATCGCACAGTAGGAGAAGTTCATGTTCAAGATTCTGTTTTTTGCTGCGATTGCGGCCGTTATTTATTTCGGCTGGCGTTCTGTTCGTATGAAGCAGATGGAGCTGGAGAAACGTCTGGATCAGCAGGAAAAGTCGGTTCAGAAAACCCAGCAGAGCGGAGAGCGCATGGTGCAGTGCGCCAATTGCGGAGTTTATGTTCCTGAATCGGAAGCGATCAGAATCGGCAGAGACTGCTATTGCTGCCGCGAGCACGCTGAAGCCGGCAGGAGGCGTTAAGCATTATGAAAATTGACTCGGACGGCTGGTGTGATGAGGCCTATATTCGTATTTCACCGCACTTTAACGAGCGGCCTCAGAATGAAAAAATCTCTCTGATTGTGATTCACAACATCAGCTTGCCGCGCGGTAAGTTTGGTACGGGCTATGTGGACGCTTTATTTCAGAACACTCTGGACTGTGAGGCGGATCCATCCTTTTCGGACTTGGAAGGGCTGCACGTTTCCTCGCATTTTTTTATTGACCGCAAGGGACAGCTCTTTCAGTATGTCTCCTGCTTGGATCGGGCGTGGCACGCCGGAGTTTCGAGATTTGCCGGGCGGGAAGGGTGCAATGATTTTTCGATCGGCATTGAGCTTGAAGGAACCGACGATATTGCGTACACGGACGAACAGTATCAGATGCTTGCGCTTCTGACGGATACGCTTGCGGACACTTATCCGATTACCGATATTACCGGTCACGCCAACATCGCACCGCAGCGCAAGACGGATCCGGGCGCTTCGTTTGATTGGATAAAATTTGAACGTCTTTGTAAAACGGGAAAACTGATTAGTTATCCGTTCGTTTAGACTAATAAGTTAAATACTGAAACACGACTACTAGGGAAAGGTCTATTAACTGTGGCTGGCACATTTCTTTTTACATTAAAACTTCTGTGCTCTGTTTTCGGCAGCCTGCTTCTGCTGAGAGCGTATCTGCGCTATCTCGGAATTCCCGGGAACGATCCGCTCGTGTCGTTTGCTCATTCTCTGACGCAATGGGCGGTTGAGCCGGCATCCAAGTTCATTAAGCGCACCCGCAATATTGAATGGCCGTCAATTTTTGTCTGCTATTTGGTCGCGGTGATTTATCAGTTTTTCCACTGGCTGATGGGTTCCGGCCACGGCGGTGTTTGGCCGTTTGTATTTGGTTCTGCGGTTTTAGTCGTTTATTGGGCGATTGAGCTGGCGATGTGGGCGACGGTGCTCTTTTGTATTTTTTCTTGGGTTAATCAGGCTTCGGCCAACTATCGTACGCTGAGTTATCTCTGTTATCCGATTCTTGCGCCGTTTAAGAAAGTGATTCCGGTTTGGCGCAACATTGATTTTTCCGGGGTCGCATTTATTATTCTCGCCAACATTGTTTTAGCGCTGATTACGCCGCTGACCTAATTTTTAGCATCACACAATATGGAGCTGTCAGAGCTTGGGAAGATTCCGGGCTCATGACAGCTTTCTTTTTGTCTGATAGTGAGTACGTACTGACTCACGACGGCGACGTGAAATCAGGCGCATCTCAAATGGTGAGCGTTCGAACACTTGAAAACACGTGCAGGATGTCGCAAAAAATCGGCAAAAAATTTGTGCATCTGAACAATTCGCTTGATTGGATTCTCAATGGTTCGAACGATGAAAATACGGAGTTTGACGATCTGCTGTCTTTATAAAAAGTCTTGTGTCGCAAGGATTGTGCTGCATCCGAGGCTCAACTTCCAAATCCAGATGCGCCTCAAACGGTGAGCGTTCGAATGCTTGAGAACACGTACCGAGATGCCGCATAAGGCGGCAAATACACAGAACAAATAAAAACCGCCGAGGCCGATAAGCCGCGGCGGTGAACCGCTCAATTATGAGTTACTGCTGATTCTGCGCTTGTGCAGAGGCATTTATTCTGTTTTCTTCTCCGAAAACGCGGAAAGCTTCGACGGCAAGCGCTGCGGAAAGAACGGCCAGAACAGTGGAAACTCCGACGATCAACCAGTTTTTACCAAGGTTGGCGTAAATGAGTTGGCCGAGCGAGCAGAAAGTGACCGCAAACATGAAATACATCGGAATTGTGATCATGAGGTGGTTGCGCTTGGATTTCTTTAACCAAGCGGCAATTGCGAGCAGCGCAAGAGCGGCAAGCATTTGGTTTGCGGTACCAAAGATCGGCCAAATGGTCAGGTAAGAACCGGTCGACATGATCCAGGCAAGCGCGATGGTGATGCCGGTCGCGACATAACGGTTGGAAACAGCTTTACCAAGCGGAGAGTTCGCTCCGGCTTTGGTTGTGACCATTTCCTGGAAAATGAAGCGGCCAAGTCGTGTCGCAGTATCCAGAGTGGTCAGCGCAAAGGCGGAAATGGTCAGAGCGACAAACTCCTTGGAGAGATTGAAGTCCAGACCAATCGCAGTCATGAAGGTGGCAGTACCCTGAGAGAAGGCGTTGACAGGGCCGCCGTTTTTAAGCAGTTCGGGCAGCTTGTCAGCCGAAACATAAGCGACGGAAATAATCGCGCAGATGGCGAGCAGACCTTCAATCAGCATCGAACCGTAGCCGATGAGCTTGGCGTTGCGTTCATTGTCGAGCTGCTTGGAGCTGGTTCCGGAACTGACCAGAGAGTGGAAGCCGGAAATAGCGCCGCATGCGACAGTGACAAAAAGAACCGGGAAGAGCCACTGTCCGCCGCCTAAATCAAATCCGACAAAAGGAGAAATTTCCATTTCAGGCTGATACAGACAGATACCGATAAACGCGGCGGCAATCATGATGTAAAGCAGGAAGGAATTCAGATAGTCGCGCGGCTGCAGAAGAATCCAAACCGGAGCGATGGACGCAACAAAAATATAGCCCATCATCAGAAGCAGCCACACGTCCTTTGAAAGCGTGATCGGGAAAATGTGACCCAGCCAAAAAGCGGCGGCCATACCGATGAGACCAATGACAGTGCCGACGGCAAGAGACATGCCGGAGCGATAAACGAGCAGGCCGAATGCAACGGCTAAGACAATAAAGAGCAGAGATGATGATCCGGCGCCGGGGTTGGCGACAAAAGTCGCAGCAACAATGTTGGCAAAAGCCGCAATAATGACCAGAAGCGTCACCCATGCAAAAATTGCGAACAGAAGTTTTGCGCGTTCACCGATGTTCGAGTCAATAATCTGACCGATACTCTGTCCTTTATGACGCAAAGAGGCAACGAGAGAGCCGTAATCGTGGACGCCGCCGAAGAAAATGCTTCCGACAATAATCCAGAGTGTGACTGGGACCCAGCCGAAAACCGCTGCGGTAATGGGGCCGACAATTGGGCCCGCGCCGGCGATTGAGGAGAAGTGGTGGCCGAGCAGTACCGCAGGCCGTGTAGGAAGATAATCAATCCCGTCCTTTTCTGTTTCGGCAGGAGTTTTCCTGCTGGGGTCTACGCCCCACTGTTTGGCCAGCCATGAGCCGTAAGTGAGATAAGCGATTAAAAAGATAACCGCTGACCCCAATAAAATGGTAACGCCATTCATTTATGCACCTTAGAATTGTTCGTCAGTTGAATTAGAGAAGTCATGAAAGAACGAAATTTTTCTTGATCTTCTTTCCAAAGGGATTTGAGTAAATATCTCCTTTGGAGAGATCGATCAAAATAATCGCAAGATCGGCCCATCCGCGAAGCGTGAACCAAAAGTCCTTGTGATATTTCGTTTTTTCAAGCTTACGGATTACTTCGGTCGGAATCTCTTTTTCAGAGATAAGAGCCGCCGTAAAAATAGAGGACATGTGTGATTCGTCCGCCGGAAGTCTGTCAATCAGTCTTTTGAACCGATTGAAACAGGTTTGAATGTCTTCTTCACGGATTCCGTCTGGGAAGACTTCAAGCCCGACATATTCATCATTGTTGATCGTATACAGCGAAACGCTTTTGGCTAGAAAATATTTCTGCGAGGTTCGATTGTGTTCAGCCCATACCGCCAACGATGAGAGCTCATCCGATGGCGGCTGCTTAAAATCAAACGACGCGGTCAGTCTCTGTTCCATAAGGCTGACGTATTCTGAAGCGTTCATTGCATCTCGCGGTATTACAGATGAATTTATTTTATCTTCAGGAAAAATTCATAAAGCGGTTTCTCTCTAGATATTTCCCTGATAAAAAGTGAGTCGGCTGCTCGTATGGATACCCTTGAGCGGGCGGCGGTTCGTAGATTGGAGACACTGGAAGACAAAGCTTGCGCAGAGTGGCAGAAGATCCGTCGGCAGAGCGCTGCAGAATATTTTCGATTCAGTCACAAGCTCAAAACGGGCTTCGCAATTGAAAGGAAAGAGCAAAAAGCTGAAAAATTGCAGAACTAGAGAACTAAAAATTTAAAAATCACAAAAAATCATTTTATTTCAGTGGAATAAAATGATTTTTCGTGTTATGCTAGATTACCTAATTAGATAATCGATTGTAATTATGAATACGCCAAAACTTCCTCCGCTCATTATTAAAAAGAGCCCTTCGGCTTATTACGTTTACACCTATAAAAATAAGTGGGATTCCGAGAAAAAGAGAAGTTATCGAGTTAGCTTCAAGAAGGTCGGTACTGTTACCTCCGGCCAGAAGGAAGGCCGAATCC
>NZ_WSRP01000028.1 GCF_009767915.1 Parasutterella muris | reverse complement strand
TACTACTTCGGTGAAATCGCAGGGAAAAGACGGATGTTATTTGAAGCCCTCGGGGTTCCGGTTCCTGATGCAGAGCCTGAAAAGGCGCAGGTCTACGAAGACGACGAAGAAGAGACAGACTTCTAAAGAAGATGCCTTCAGATTAAAAGCTGAGCCTCTGCTAGAGGCTCTAGATTCTGCAATATTTCAGGGCTTCGTGCGCAAAAACGCCGCGGAAAAAGAAAAACGCCGTCAAAAAACGGCGTTTCGAGAATTCTGGCTCCCCGAGTTGGACTTGAACCAACGACCTGCGGATTAACAGTCCGTCGCTCTACCGACTGAGCTATCGGGGAATCGCACGGAGCCTTGCGGCACCGGAAATAAAACCGCTTTCGCGGCCTGAGTATGGCTCCCCGAGTTGGACTTGAACCAACGACCTGCGGATTAACAGTCCGTCGCTCTACCGACTGAGCTATCGGGGAATCACGCGGAGCCTTGCGGCACCGAAAATAAAACCGCTCGCGCGGCTTGAGTATTGGCTCCCCGAGTTGGACTTGAACCAACGACCTGCGGATTAACAGTCCGTCGCTCTACCGACTGAGCTATCGGGGAATCAATAGACCGTAACTATACACAAACAAAGTCACTCGTGCAAATGAAAAGAGAAATTTTTTTCAATTTTTCGCTTGGATCGTACTCATCGACAGAACGCAAACAAAGAGACAAAAAAGACGCCGCGGTGCGCGGCGTCTGAAACTTTGCTTTGGCCTAAGTTTTAGAGGACTTCTTTAATGGCCTCGGCTGTGTATTTGACGTTTCCTTTATTGAGAGAGGCGACGCAGATACGTCCGCTCTTGACCGCGTAAACGCCGAATTCGTCCTTCAGGCGCTGAACCTGTTCGGGAGTCAGACCGGAGAAGGAGAACATGCCTTTCTGACGTGTCACAAATTCGAAGTCTTTCTTGGCGCCTAACGCTTTGAGTTCATCAGCGAGATCACGGCGCATCTCTTTGATGCGTTCGCGCATTTCTTTCAGGTCTGCGTGCCACTGAGCAAGAAGCTCCGGATCGTTAAGAACCTGACCGACAATCTTGGCGCCATGGGCGGGCGGGTTGGAGTAGTTGGCGCGGATGACCGCTTTAAGCGCACTCATAACTCTGGAGGCTTCTTCCGAGTTGTGGCAGACAACAGTCAGAGCACCGATACGTTCGCCATACAGGGAGAAGGACTTCGAGAAGGAATTCGCAACAAGGAATGTGATGCCCGAAGCGGCAAACTGACGGATGGCGCCTGCGTCTTCTTCAAGACCGTCGCCAAAGCCCTGATAGGCGATATCAAGGAAAGGAATCAGTTTGTGTGCGGCGCATACGTCAACAACCTGTGCCCACTGTTCCTGCGTCAGATCAAGACCTGTCGGGTTGTGGCAGCAGGCGTGAAGAATCACAACAGTGTTTTCTTTGAGGCCTTTCAGCGATTCAAGCATCGCGGGGAAGTTAATCTCGCCGCTTGCCTTGTCATAGTACGGGTAGGAGCCGACTTCGAAACCGGCCTGTTCAAAAATAGCAACGTGATTCTGCCAGGTCGGAGCGCTCACAATCGCTTCCGGATTCGGAAGTACCTGAGCGAGGAAGTCTGCGCCGACTTTCAGTGCGCCGGTGCCCCCAAGCGACTGGACTGTCACGGCTTTCTTGTCTTTGATCAGAGCGGAGTCCTCTCCGAAGAGGAGCTTCTGAACGCCGCTCGTGAATGAAGGCAGACCGGAAATGGGAAGGTAAGTATGGGGAGCACCCTCTTCAAGAATCTTCTGCTCGGCCTTTTCAACAACATTCAGCAGAGGAACCTTTCCTTCTTCTGTGCAGTACACGCCAATACTTAAATTGACTTTCTTTTCGCGCGGGTCAGTCTTGAAGGCTTCATTCAGACCGAGAATGGGGTCTTCGGGGGCTTGCGCAACAACATCAAAAATAGATTCAGACATCATTTCCTCTTGAGAGTTTGGATAAAAGGTATGACTCAAGATTAATCCAAAAGGTGACAGGATTTATTGTTTTTTTCTATCAATTGCGAAATTCGTACCAAACCCTCATACAGAACTTGTGCCTGACGGGTTTTCTCGTATTTCCAAATCATTGGAGATGTTTATAGTGGAGGGTGAAGGTGAAAATTTTTCAATTGAGCCTTCCGGTTAATGACTTGCCTTGAGTTAACATGAAGCAACAAGGAGAAAGAAATGAAAGTTGGAATTTGTGTACTCGCCGCGTGTCTTCTCGCCGCCTCCGCTGCGGCTAATGCGAAGATTGTGCATCGCTGGAGTCCCGAGGCCCTTGCTCAGGGAAAGTTTGTGGCTGAGAAAACTGCTTTTGTCCGTAAGGAAGTGAAGCAGGGGGGGGGAATTCAGGTCGAGAATAAACATATTCTCGTCAAAGTTGACTACACAGGCAAACTCTTCCAAGAGCCCTATATGGTCGCCAAGAAATAAATCGGGAATAAACGGCGGCTTATTCCGGGTAAAAGCTCGGAAGTACCGCTCCCGAAACCAAAGGCCGATGCGAGCCGGTTATGCAAATAACCAATCTCCGTCGGCCTTTCCTATTGGTGAAACGAAAAGGCCCGCTTCCGATAACCGGAAGCGAGCCCTTTAAAAGAGACTTTCAGCTTTATTGATTAGGCTTCATCTTTTGAAAAACGCGGTGCGATGAATCCCCAAAGTGTCCAGCCTAAGAATGTGACCAGAGAGCCGTAGAAGACTTCATTGATGCCTGTGGAGAAGAGAGCGTAGAAGCTGTAGACTGCACCGATAAATCCGATGAACACATAGAACTTCGCTTTTGAAGCTTCAACCTTGGCAGCCTTCATGATGACTGCGACGGCAGCCATGGACAGGATGTACGGCATGATGTTTGTCACAACTGCAAGGTCAACCAGCGTGTTGAACTGTTTGAAGAGTTCGGGGCTGATGGTCATGAAGCAGAAGCAGGTCTGGATCGCAACGATGATCAGCATGCCGGCAACCGGAGCTTCCCACTTGTTCACTTTGGCGAAAACCTTCGGGAAGAAACCGTCAACAGCAGACTGCTGGAAAACTTTGGCGATCGTGAACTGCCAGCCGAGTGTGGAACCGGCGCAGGACAGAACGAGCAGCATCATGACGATCTTGCCGATCGTGGAGTTGAACATCATGGTGAAGGTCAGACCGAAAGGCGCATTGGATTTAACCAGTTCAGCGTTCGGAACAATACCGGCGATGATATTGGTGGAGACGATGTAGATGATCGCCACGCCGATCGTCGCAGCCATAACCGCAATCGGAACGTTCTTTTCAGGATTATCGACAGCGTCACTGTTGGCACAGGCGCTTTCCAGGCCGAGGAAGGCCCACAGCGTCATGGAGATGGAAGCGCCGACAGCACTGAAGAAGGGTTCATTGTGCGGGTTCCATGCTTCAACGTACATGGTGGGGCTGAACCAGAACCAGCCGATAACGGACAGAGCGAGAACCGGAAGAATGGCACACCAGACAGCGACGGAAGAGAACTTGCCGGTGATGGAGGCGCCCATGAAGTTGGCCGCTGTACAGACCCAGAGAACTGCGATGGTGGAAACGCATACAGCAACCGGAGAAAGCTCGATGCCTAAGAATTCAGAGCCGTAGCCGACACAGGTGATCGCAATCGCGATATTGGCGAAAAGCAGCGAGACGCCGTATGTGTAGTTGGCCATGAAGTTGCCGGCCTTGCCAAAGGCGTATTCGGTATAGCCGCCCATGCCGGGACGCTTACTGAACATACCGCATTTCGCGAAAGCATAGGCTAAGCACAGAGAACCGAGCGCGGTAATCAGCCAGGACAGAATGGAAATGGTTCCGACTTCAGCGAGTTTTGTCGGGAGCATGACAATACCGGAACCCATCATATTGATCGCAGTCAGCAGTGTGAGCTGCGTTACAGACATTTTTGCACGATTTTCAGACATTTTTTTCCTCTCAGGCCTTCGGCGCCGGGGCGCCGAAGGAAGATTGACTTGGGATCTTTTTATTTACTTGGACTGCATCAGTTTGTTGGCAACGTCTTCTTTGAGAACGTAGCAGTAGACGCGCTTCTTACCGTTCTCATCCTTGACGTAAACACCCTGAAGTTCAGGTGCGAAGCCCGGCATGCGGGTCATCGCTTCTTCCCAAGCGAGGAAGTATTCCAGAACCGGACCGCCCCAGACTTCGCCCGGGAAGCAGCAGAGAACTCCTGGAGGATAGGGAAGAGCACCTTCTGCGGCAACACGGCCTTCGGCCTGATCAAGCGGAATCAATTCAGCGTCGCCTCTGATGAAAGCAAAGTGAGCGGCCTGCGGATTGATAACGGATTTCGGGAAATAGTCCTTGCGGAACATTCTCTTTTGCAGCTCTTTAATGTTTCTGTCTTTATAGAAATCGTGCATTTCCTGACAGAGCTGACGAATCGTGTAACCCTTGTAGCGTTCTTCATTGGCTTTATAAATAGCCGGAAGAGCTTCTTCAAGCGGAGCGTCATCGTCAAGCAGACGTTCGAATCTGGCGATCTGCGTTACGAGATGATCCATCTTCTCTTTGTCTTCGGCAGGAGTCATCAGGAAGAGAATGGAGTTAAGGTCATTCTTTTCGGGGATGATGCCGTTTTCGCGGAGATAGTTGGCAAGAATTGTGGCCGGTACGCCAAATTCTTCATACTCACCGGTTTCAGTATTGATGCCCGGTGTGGTAAGCATGAACTTGCACGGATCAACGAAATACTGATTTGTGCCGTAGCCTTCGAAAGCATGCCATTTTTCACCCGGGACAAACTTGAAGAAGTTCAGATCGGTTGCGATCTGAGCGGTCGGATAATCCTGCCACGGTGTACCGTTGACTCTTGTCGGGATGAAGGGCTTAATGTAATGGCAAGTCGCAAGAAGCAGCTTTCTGGCTTCAATCGTTGTGCGTACGCAGTCGGCCCACAGATTTCTTCCGGCTTCGCCTTCCTGCATCTTCGCGTTGACGTCCAAAGCGGCAAAGAGCGGATAGAAGGGGCTGGTGGAAGCATGCATCATAAAGGCGTTGTTCACAACCTTGTGCGGGATGTATCTTGCCTGACCCTTAATGTGAGAGTCCTTCTTGTGAATCTGAGAAGTCTGAGAGAAACCGGCCTGCTGTTTATGTACAGACTGTGTGACGAAAATGCCGGGGTCTTCAGGTCCGAGGTCCAAGAGCAGCGGAGAGGAGTCGCGCATCATCGGAATGAACTGTTCATATCCGACCCAAGCGGAGTCAAACAGAATGTAGTCGCATAGATGACCGATACGGTCAACAACCTGACGAGCATTGTAAATAGTGCCGTCGTATGTGCCGAGCTGAATAACGGCAAGACGGAACGGACGCTTTGCGTCAGCTTTTTCAGGAGCGACTTCACGAACTAAGTCGCGCAGATATTTTTCGTCAAAGCAGTGTTCGTCAATACCGCCGATGAAGCCGTAAGGATTGCGGCTTGTTTCAAGGTAGACCGGAGTGGCGCCGGCCTGTAAAAGAGCACCGTGGTTGACGGACTTGTGATTGTTGCGGTCGTAAAGAACCAGATCGCCCGGGGTCAAGGCGGCGTTCAGAACGACTTTGTTGGAAGCGGATGTGCCGTTTAAGACGAAGTAAGTTTTGTCCGCGTTGTAAATCTTGGCTGCGGCTTTCTGTGCTGCGAGCGGAGCGCCTTCGTGAATCAGAAGGTCACCCATGGAAACGTCGGCGTTGCACAGGTCAGAGCGGAAGATTTCTTCACCGAAGAAATCATAGAACGCGCGGCCAGCCGGGTGTCTGCGGTAATAAGCACCGCCCTGATGTCCCGGACAGTCGAACTGGGCCTTGCCTTGACGAACATATTTGTTCAGGGAGTCAAAGAACGGGGGAAGAACTTTGCTTTCATAACGGAGCGCGGCTTCGTCAATCTGGCGGGCGTACAGACGGCGGTTGGTGGGTTCGTCATTAATGACGCCGACGATACGGCCGATCAGCTCTTTCGGGGTTTCCTCATTTGCGTTCAGCATAAGGAAAATTGGAAGACCGAAAGCAGAAGCGTCTACTCGTTTAAGACGACCGTTGCGGTAGTCTTCCAAATCAATGACGACAGCGGAAATCTCAGTTAAGTCTGCAGAGCTTAAATCCAGAACTTCGCGTTCAACGTCAAGGATGTTTCTGATCTTCGGGGATGCTGCTACTTTAAGTTTTTGCATAATAAAAGTCCTCGCCGCTTAATTTATAAATAATGAGCGGTTATTAAATTTAGGAATCGATCTCTGTGTTTTGGCGATAAAAATCCTGTCCTGTATTCGTTAAGGACATAGAACCCCATGCTCGAAATTAACGAGCAGCCAAATTTAGAGATGTGATAGGAAAAAATAAGCGCGTTTCTTTTTCAAACAAAAAAGAAACGGAAGGACTAGCAGCCGGAAGAGGAAAACTTGTCAAACGAGAAGCATTCACGCATTAAAAACTGCGTGAGATGACGCGTGCGTCTCATGCCTATGTTAAATAGGCACTTGCCGATATTAAATACACACATGGCAGTATTCCTAATGGATAAAGATGATCGTGCTTGATCTTCTCAAGCACGGGTTTATTCTAGGCTTTGTCTTACAAAATGGCAACATTTCGTAAACCTATTTCGGAGAAGCGAATAGTTGCAAAAAATATTTTTTAAGTAGCAAACTGCATAGTATTTTTAATAAAACTATTCATTCGGAGCGCTCCACTTGAAAATTATTAAATATCCAAATTCACCCTTTGAACTTCATCAGCCTTTCGATGCGGCGGGCGATCAGCCCAATGCGATTAAAGAGCTGGTGGAAGGGATTGAGGACGGACTGACTGCTCAGACTTTGCTCGGTGTAACCGGAAGCGGTAAGACCTATACCATGGCAAATGTGATTGCCCAAACTGGGCTGCCCACTTTAATCATGGCTCCGAATAAAACTTTGGCGGCTCAGCTGTACGCCGAAATGCGGGACTTCTTCCCTAAAAATGCAGTTGAATACTTCGTCAGTTACTACGACTACTACCAACCGGAAGCCTATGTGCCGCAGCGCGACCTCTTTATTGAGAAGGATTCTGCCGTCAATGAGCATATCGAACAGATGAGACTTTCGGCTTCAAAGAGTGTGCTCGAGCGAAGAGACGTCATCATTGTGGCAACCGTGTCGGCCATTTACGGCATCGGCAGCCCCGAGTCATATACGGAGATGCGCCTCATCCTCAAAGTCGGAGAACAAATCGAGCAGAGAGACCTGATCTCCCACTTGGTGCGTATTCAGTACGATCGAAATGATATGGAATTCACGCGCGGAACTTTCCGTGTCAGAGGCGATACGATCGACGTTTTCCCGGCTGAGCATTCCGAAATGGCGCTTCGAATCCAGCTTTTTGATGATGAAATCGAAGCGATGTACTTCTTTGACCCGCTGACCGGAAAGGTGCGCCAGAAAGTGGATCGATTCGCGATTTACCCGACATCGAACTACGTCACGCCGAGAGCGGAGATTCTCAGAGCGATTGAAGCGATCAAGCAGGAACTCAAGGAGCAGGAAGCAAAGTTTATTGCCGAGGGCAAGCTGCTTGAGGCCCAGAGAATCCGCGAGCGCACGCACTTTGACTTGGAAATGCTCAATGAGGTCGGTTTCTGCAAAGGTATTGAAAATTACAGCCGCCACCTCGAAGGAACGAAAGAAGGCGAGCCGCCCGCGACGCTCATCGATTATCTGCCGAAAGATTCATTGATGTTTTTTGATGAATCCCACGTGCTTCTCGGGCAGATCGGCGGTATGTACCGCGGAGACAATGCGCGAAAGTCGACTCTGGTGAATTACGGATTCCGTCTGCCGAGCGCTAAAGACAACCGCCCGCTCAGATTTGACGAGTTCGAGCGCAAAATGCGCCGCTCTGTGTTTGTGTCGGCAACGCCCGCCGACTATGAGCTGAATCATTCTTCCCAGATTGTCGAGCAGGTGGTGCGCCCGACCGGGCTGCTCGATCCGGAAGTGGAGGTGCGGCCTGCTGCGACGCAGGTTGACGACGTGCTCGGAGAAATCAAAACCCGAGTGGCTAAAGGACAGCGTGTCCTGATCACCACGCTGACAAAAAGAATGTCGGAAGATTTAACCGAATTCCTGCAGGATAACGATGTGAAGGTTCGCTATCTGCATTCGGACATTGATACGGTCGAGCGTGTTGAGATTATTCGCGATCTGCGAGCGGGTGTTTTTGATGTGCTGGTGGGCATTAACCTGCTGCGTGAAGGCCTGGATATTCCGGAAGTCACGCTGGTGGCCATTCTGGACGCGGATAAAGAGGGGTTCCTGAGAAGCGAACGCTCCCTGATCCAGACGATCGGACGAGCGGCGAGAAACGCGGAAGGCAAGGCGATTCTGTATGCGGATCACATCACGGATTCTATGCGGCGGGCAATCGACGAGACGGCTCGCCGACGCGAAAAACAGCATGCGTACAACGTCGCGCACCACATCACGCCAAAGAGCGTGAAAAAAGAAATCCGAGACATTATTGACGGCGTATATAAAGAAGATATCCTGGAAGACGATTTTTCACGAATCGATGGTGATGATTACCAGGCGATGGATCCGAAGCAGCTCGCAAAAGAACTTAAGCGGCTCGAAAATGAAATGTTTGAATACGCTAAAAACTTAGAGTTTGAAAAGGCATCTCAGGTTCGAGACAAAATCGCCCTCATTAAGAAGCAGGTTTTCGGTGCGAGCGTGGATGGCGAGGAATCCGGAGCAAAGAATTAGGCAGAAACAAAAAATAGTTTGCGTTATTAAGGATTACCCTTATAATTTTGCAAATGGGCGGTTTGCGCTATATCCTTATTGTATAAGCGCGTATTGCACCTTTGCGGTATGTGTGAAAAAAATTAAGTTCGACAATTAATCAAGAAATAAAAATGGTCAAAGTATTGTTTGTATGTATGGGGAACATTTGTCGTTCTCCTACGGCGGAAGCTGTCTTTAAAAAGATGGTGAAAGAGGCCGGCCTCTCTGACAAAGTATTGGTGGATTCGGCCGGTACGCACGGCTATCATGTGGGCGAAGCGCCTGACGTGCGTGCGCAGATCGCGGGACGCAAGCGCGGATACGACCTCTCTGAGCTGAGAGCCCGCCAGATTACCGCAGATGATTTCAGAGAATGCGATTTTATTCTCGCTATGGATTGGGAAAATCTGACCGCGATGCAGCAGATTTGCCCGCCTATGTATAAACACAAACTCGCGCTGCTGATGAGATACGCGAGTGAATACGATACCGCGGTGGTGCCTGATCCGTACTACGGAGGCAACGAAGGGTTCAACACCGTCCTTGATTACTGCGAGGACGCCTGCGAAGGACTTTTGGAAGTCGTCAAAAAACGCGCTTCAATGTACGTTCCCGGCTCATCCCTTTAAGTCGGAAATGACCGCCGCTTAGTTGTCGATTCGATAATCTGATGACGGAGACCTCATTCTGAGGCCTCCGTTTATTTTTCTCTTATTTCCTACAGTTGCGGTCGGAAATTATTAAGAGTATTATTTCCGACGTATTAGATCGGAAATAGTATGAAGCTTACAACCAAAGGACGTTTTGCCGTAACTGCGATGCTTGATATCGCGCTCCATGACCCGGAGCAGTATGTGACGATCGCGGCGATTGGCGAGCGCCGTCATCTTTCAAGCGCTTATCTCGAGCAGATTTTTGGAAAACTGCGTCGGGCCGGGCTGCTTGAAGGAATCCGCGGACCCACGGGCGGCTACCGCCTGTCCAAGCCTGCGGATCAAATCACGGTGATGCAGATTCTCGACGCGGTGGACGCCTCTCTTGAGAAGTCAGTCTGCGAGAAGGATCGAGACTGTTGCGACGGAGAAGGCGAGTGCATTACTTTTGATCTTTGGGACAGGCTCAACGAGGAAATGAGACGCTTCCTCAGCGGGATTACGCTGAAAGGACTTGCAGAGCAAAAACTTCTGAAAGACCAAGGCATCCAGAAGATTTCGATCGTCAGAAATTTAACCGAAAAATCACAGACAACCCCTCATTAAAGGCTCAGCCTTTTGGAGACACAAATGAAGTTCCCTATTTACCTTGATTATTCTGCGACCACACCGGTTGATCCGAGAGTTGTCGACAAGATGATTCCGTGGCTCTATGAAAACTTCGGCAACGCCGCAAGTACCAGCCATGAGTACGGCTGGAAAGCCAAAGAAGCGGTAGAAAACGCACGCGCCGAAGTGGCTAAGCTCATCAACGCTGATCCGAAGGAAATCGTTTGGACAAGCGGTGCGACAGAAAGCGACAACCTTGCGCTTAAGGGCGCCGCGCGCTTCCACAAAGACAAAGGCAAGCATCTGATCACCGTCAAAACAGAACACAAAGCAGTGCTCGACTCCATGCGCGAACTCGAGAGAGAAGGCTTTGAAGTGACGTATATGGACGTCAAGGAAGACGGTCTTCTCGATCTGGACGAACTGGCCAAAGCAATGCGTCCGGACACGACTCTGGTTTCCGTTATGGCGATCAACAATGAGATTGGCGTCATTCAGGATATCGAGAAGATCGGAGAAATGTGCCGCGAAAGAGGCATCCTTTTCCACGTGGACGCCACTCAGGCTGTCGGCAAGATGCCGCTTGACATGCAGAAGATGAAAATTGACCTGATGAGCCTTTCCGCTCATAAAGTCTACGGTCCGAAAGGCATGGGCGCGCTCTATGTTCGCCGTAAACCGCGTGTTCGTATCGAAGCCATCATTCACGGCGGCGGCCATGAAAGAGGCATGCGCAGCGGCACACTCGCGACTCATCAGATCGTCGGTATGGGCGAGGCTTATCGTCTGGCTCGCCTTGAGATGGATGAAGAATGCGCCCGTATCAAGAAGCTTCGCGACAAACTGCTCAAGGGCCTTTCGGAGATCGAGGCTGTTCATGTCAACGGAAGCATGGAACACAGAGCTTGCTTTAACCTCAATATGAGTTTTGCCTTTGTCGAAGGTGAAGCGCTGATGGCAAGTTGCAAAGATATCGCCGTCTCTTCCGGTTCTGCCTGCACATCCGCAAGCCTTGAACCTTCCTACGTTCTGAGAGCGCTCGGTATTGACGATGAGCTTGCGCACAGCTCGATCCGTTTCAGCCTCGGCCGCTTCACAACGGAAGAAGAGATTGACTACACCGTCAAACTGATCAAGGAAAAAGTCGCCGAACTCAGAGAAATGTCTCCGCTGTGGGAGATGTACAAGGAAGGCGTTGACCTGAAACAGGTTAAATGGACAGATCACTAAAAAGTAAAGGAATTTCAGATGCAATACAGCGATAAAGTCATGGACCATTTCAACCATCCGAGAAATGTCGGCCGGATGGATAAAAACGATCCCAATGTTGGTACCGGAACACGCGGCGCACCTGCCTGCGGCGATGTGCTGAGCCTGCAGATCAAAGTGAATGACAAGGGCGTCATTGAAGACGCAAAGTTCAAAACCTACGGCTGCACAAGCGCGATCGCTTCAAGCTCTTTGGTGACAGAACTGATTAAGGGCAAAACCATTGAAGAGGCTGAACAGCTGAAGAACTCGGCGATCGCTGAAGAGCTTGAGCTGCCTCCCGTGAAGATCCACTGTTCAATTTTGGCTGAAGACGCGATCAAGGCGGCCGTTGAAGACTATCGCAGCAAACAGGCGAAAAAGGAGCAGAAATAATGGCCGTTACGCTGACAGAAAAAGCCGCGCAGCACGTTTCCGAATTTCTGGCTAAGCGCGGTAAGGGGCTCGGTCTCAGAGTCGGAGTGAAAACCAGCGGATGCTCGGGCATGGCCTACGCCCTGGAGTTCGCAGACAAGCTTGAACCGGAAGACAACGTTTACGAAAGCTTCGGCATCAAAGTGATCGTGGATCCGAAGAGCCTTCCCTACATTGACGGAACAGAACTTGACTTCGTTCGTGAGGGCTTGAACACCGGCTTTAAGTTCAAAAATCCTAACGAAAAGGAAAGCTGCGGCTGCGGCAAGTCCTTCCACGTTTAATTCTGATTGGAGGCGGCATGGCGGCTTTGAATCCGTTTGAAATTTTTGGTCTTGCACCGAAATTTGATCTGGACGAGGATCAGCTTCAGAAGAAGTATCTGGAAGTTCAGCGCAAAGTTCATCCCGACCGGTTCGCCTCCGCGTCCGATGCCGAGAAACGTGTCGCTGAGCAATGGGCGGCACTGATCAACGACGCCTACCACAAGCTTAATGACCCGGTTGAGCGCGGCAAACTGCTGTGCTCAATGAAGGGCGTCGTGGTGGACGGAGAAAGAAGCGGAACTCTTGATGGAACTTTCCTCTTTGATCAGCTCGAGCGCCGGGAGGCGATCGCAGATGCGAAAGCGGCCGCTGACAGTGCAGAGCTGGATCGGCTTAAAAAGGAAATTGAGTCCGAGAGGCAGGATCTGATCCGCCGCGTCAAAGAGGCGCTTGATGATAAGTCCGATGCTGCGCTGGCGGCTGAGGAAATTAAAAAAATCATGTTCTTAAATCGCCAGCTTCAGGATTTTTCATAATGTCCCTTTTACAAATTGCTGAACCGGGCTTGTCAACCGCTCCTCACGAGGAGCGGTTCGCTGTTGGTATTGACCTCGGAACCACAAATTCTCTTGTCGCGACGGTGCGTAACGGTGCGGCCGAAGTGCTCCTTGATGAGAGTGATCGGAAACTTCTCCCGTCGGTTGTTCATTACGGAGAAGACGGAAGCATTACGGTCGGCGAGGGCGCTAAAGAATTCGCCCGTACCGACCCGGTGAACACGATCACGAGCGTAAAGCGCTTAATGGGGCGAGGCTCGGAAGAGCTTAAAAATCATCGCTATATGCCGTACGACTTTGTTCACGGTGAAGGGATGGTTCAGCTTAAGACCGCTCAGGGCGTCAAGAGCCCGGTAGAAATTTCCGCAGACATACTGAAGACGCTCAAGGCCCGCGCCGAGCAGACGCTTGGCGGTGAACTGGTAGGCGCGGTCGTCACGGTGCCGGCGTATTTTGATGACGCTCAGCGTCAGGCAACCAAAGACGCGGCCAAACTTGCGGGACTGAACGTTTTACGTCTGCTGAGCGAGCCGACCGCCGCAGCGCTGGCGTACGGATTGGACAACAGCGCCGAAGGTCTCTACGTCGTGTACGATCTCGGCGGCGGTACCTTTGATGTGTCCGTGCTTCGACTGACGAAGGGCGTTTTTGAGGTGCTTGCCACCGGCGGCAACAGTCAGCTCGGCGGCGACGATTTTGACCAGCGCCTGTACTGCTGGGTGCTTGATCAGCTGGGTAATCCGCTGCTGACAAGAGCTGACAGCCGCATGCTGATGGCAAAGTCCAAGGCCGCTAAAGAAAATCTAACCGGTGAAACGAAAACGACAATTCACGCCAAACTGTCCGGCGACCGAATTGTTAACCTGACGATTTCGCGCGAAGTCTTCAATTCGATTACGCATCATCTGGTTGAGCGCACCATTGAAGCGACACGCCGGACACTGAAGGACGCGAAGTTAAAGCGCGATGAAGTCAAGGGCGTGGTGCTTGTCGGCGGATCTACTCGTATGCCTTGTATTCGCAAGGCTGTGGCCGATTACTTTGAGCGCGGACCGCTGACCAATATCGACCCGGATGAGGTCGTAGCGATCGGCGCGGCGCTTCAGGCGAATCTTCTGGCGGGCAACCGCTCCGGCGACGATTGGCTTCTTCTTGATGTGACGCCGCTTTCGCTCGGCCTGGAAACGATGGGCGGTTTGGTCGAGAAGATTATTCCGCGCAATACGCCGATTCCGGTCGCGATGGCTCAGGACTTTACGACCTTTAAGGACGGACAGACTGCGATGTCTTTCCATGTCCTGCAGGGCGAGCGTGACCTTGCCGAAGACTGCCGCTCGCTCGCTAAATTCGCACTGCACGGAATTCCTCCGAATGTCGCCGGCGCAGCGCGTATTCGCGTCACATTCCAGGTTGACGCTGACGGTCTGCTTTCCGTCACCGCTCGTGAACAGAAAACCGGAGTAGAAGCCGCGGTATCTGTTAAACCGTCCTATGGACTCTCTGAGGACGAGATTACACGCATGCTGAAAGACTCCTACGGTCATGCGCAGGAAGATATGAAGACACGCGAACTTCGCGAGCAGAAGGTCGAGGCGGCGCGTCTGTTGGAAAGTGTATATTCCGCGCTCAGCCAGGACGGCGATCTTCTGAACGAGGAGGAACGTGCTCGAATCGACGCGATGATCGCTAGGCTTGAGTCCGATAGAGCGCAAGATGATGTACAGGCCCTGAAGCTGTCGATTAAGCTTCTTTCTGACGGAACCCAGGATTTCGCGGCAAGAAGAATGAATCGAACTATTCTTGCAGCGCTTCAGGGAAAAACAGTTGACGAGGTTTAAATAATGCCGAAAATTACAGTTCTGCCCCATCCGACAATCTGCCCGAACGGCGCAGAGTTTGAAGCGCCTGAAGGTGCCAATCTCGCCCGCAGTCTGATTGCCAACGGTGTCAATATCGATCACGCATGCGAGTTCTCCTGCGCCTGCACGACCTGCCACTGCTATATCACGAAGGGCTTTGACAGCCTACCGCCGGCGGAAGACGCAGAGGAAGATCTGCTGGACGAAGCATGGGCGCTTCAGAACAATTCCCGTCTGACCTGCCAAACCAAGGTCGGCAGTGAAGATATTGCTGTTGAAATTCCCAAATACTCGCGTAACCATGCAAGAGAGAACGGCTGATGACGCTGACTTGGAAAGACACTCAGGACATCGCGATTGAGCTTGCGGATACGTACCCCGATACAGATCCACTCACGCTCGGTTTCGAAAAGATGCACGCGATGATCTGCTCTCTGCCGGTTTTTAAGGATGATCCTCAGGCGAGCAATGAAAAGATTCTTGAAGCGATTTTGATGGCTTGGCTTGAAGAACGCGAATAGCTCAGGCGCTTTACAGAAAAAAAACGGCCGAAAATTTCGGCCGTTTTTTGTCTGCTTCGGATTTAGTAGAGATCCAGCTCTGTAGGCATGCCTTCCTTGGCGGCTAAACCGACCAGAATTGAGAGCGAAGACTCAAAGGTGAAGAGTCCCGCTTCCATCCGATCAAGAATATCGTCCGGTGTCATGAGTTCAAATTTTTCCACTTCACCGTCAACGTTGTGCGGACGGAATGAATCCGAAACATCAGCGTTGAAAAGGATTGTATTCTCCCGCATCCAGCCTTCGTGTACCGGGCGCGAAATCAGATGGCGGGAACAGAAATAAAACGCGATAGTACCCGGCTCAATGCCGGCTTCTTCATAAGCTTCGCGAACCATCGCCGAAGGGAAACTCTCGTTCAGAGGCACCATGCCCGCCGCACAGTTATCCCAGTAGCCCGGCCCGATCGCTTTCTTAAAGGAGCGCTGGGCGACCCACAGTCTGCCGTCCTCTGTGAACGGATTCAGGTGTACGGCAAACGTGGAAAAAGCGAACGGACGGCACATTGCCCGTTCAATCGCGGCCAATGTGCAGGCTCTGCCGAGATCGTGCATCGGAACGACGGGCAGCAGCTCATCGCGCCAAGCGAACACCTTGCGTTCAGCTTTAAAAATCTGAGAAACCGCGGCAAGCCTGCGTGAGGCCTGTGCGGAATCCTGAGCACTAAAAAGCAGAGCGTCTTCGCGAATCTCAAAAAAACGGAACCGCCGAACCAGAAACAGAGCGTCCTGACGCAGAAGATGACCGACCTGAACCCCGTTAGAGACAAAGGGGATTCGCTCGTCCGGGATCGGTACCGCGGCTTCTGCGCGCTTTTGCGCGATTAATTCGGCAATTCTCGTTTTTCTATCCATGGCAGCTCCGATTAGGCTTCAGGACGCATGTGCGGGAACAGCAGTACGTCACGAATGCTCGCGGAGTCTGTCAGAAGCATGACAAAGCGGTCAAGACCGACGCCGCAGCCGCCTGTCGGAGGCAGGCCGTATTCGAGCGCGCGGACATAGTCGGCGTCGTAATACATGGCTTCATCATCGCCTTTGGCTTTCAGATCGGCCTGAGCTTTGAATCGAGCCGCCTGATCCTGCGGATCATTCAGTTCGGAGAATCCGTTGGCAGTTTCGCGTCCGGCCATGAAGAGCTCAAATCTTTCCGTAATGCCTTTGCGAGTATCGGAGGCGCGGGCAAGCGGAGAGATTTCAACCGGATAGTCGATGATGTATGTCGGCTGAATCAGCTTGGCTTCAGTCGTGGCTTCGAACATCGCCATCTGAAGCGCGCCGATGCCGGCGTCTTCTTTGGCTGGTTCGCCCAAACGGACCAGTTCCTTGCGCATAAAGTCCGCGTCTTCAAGCTGCTCGGATGTGTATTGAGGCGCATATTTGAGAACCGCGTCTTTGGCGGTCAGACGATCAAACGGTTTGGTCAGATCGATCTCGTGGCCCTGATAGGAAATCTTCGCGGTGCCGATCGTGTTGACGGCGACGGTTCTCAGAAGCTCTTCCGTGTAGTCCATCAGCCAGTGGTATTCCTTGTAGGCGGCGTAGAACTCCATCATAGTGAATTCAGGATTGTGACGGACGTCAACACCTTCATTTCGGAAGGAGCGGTTCAGCTCGAACACGCGTTCAAAACCGCCGACCACGAGTCTCTTCAGATAAAGCTCCGGAGCGATTCTGAGGTACATGTCCATGTCGAGCGCGTTGTGGTGCGTGATGAACGGTTTGGCGTTTGCGCCGCCCGGGATCGGATGCAGCATCGGAGTTTCCACTTCCATGAAGAAGTGCTCCATCATGAATTTGCGGGTTTCTGCGATGGCCTTGGAACGAATGATGAATGTTCTGCGGGTGTCCTCATTCATGATGAGATCCACATAACGCTGTCTGTAGCGCATTTCCGGATCAGACAGACCGTGGAACTTGTCGGGCAGGGGACGAATGTTCTTGGTCAGGAGACGAAGTGTCTTGACGCGAACGGTCAGTTCTCCTGTCTTTGTAAGGAAGAGATCGCCGCTGACACCGATGATGTCGCCGATATCAATCATCTTTTTGAAGAAATCGTAGACTTCTTCGCCAACTTCCGTTTTAGTCAGGAAAAGCTGAATGTGACCGGTGCCGTCTTTGAGCGTCATGAAGCTTGCTTTGCCCATGACACGCTTCAGCATCACACGGCCTGCGAGAGTAACTTCAACCGGAGAAGCTTCGAGCTCTTCAGCAGATTTTTCTCCGTGAAGACGACGGACGTCACCTGTGCGGTCCTTCTGCACGAAGTCGTTCGGATAAGCGACGCCGGCGGCTCTGAGCTTATCGAGTTTTGCCAGACGTTCGGCAATCAGATGGTTTTCCTGAACGGCAGACTCTTCTGTCTGCTGTTCGGCTTTTTCGTTAGACACTTTTTCCTCCATTAATAATTCGGATATCTGTAATAGGCTCTTTCCCAAAGTCACTGCTGTTCAGGTATTCAAGCAGTTTGCGCGCGGTCTCTTCCGCGCTGACCAAGCCGCCCTCCGATTTGAGCTTTTTAAAGCGATCGACGCCGGGGAAGGCGTCCGGAGAGCTTTCGCGGATGCGCGCCTGCATATCGGTATCGACAACACCGGGAGCGGTCGAGGCAAGTTTTGCGCCGTTCACGAGACGCGCCTGATCTTCCGCGGTGACAGCGGTAAATCGGTCAAGCGCCGCTTTGGTTGAGCAGTACATGGCCCAGCCGGGGACGGATTTGCGTGCGGCGCCCGAAGAAATGTTCAGAACGCGCCGATCGGCTTTCCAGTCCCTTGTGTCGGCCAGAAACGCTTGGGTAAGAAGCACCGGAATTTCAAAATTAATGCGAATGCAGTCCACCGCGGCCTGCGGTGTTTGGTATTCAATCGGACCGACAGGGCCGAGAACTCCGGCGTTGTTGATGAGGTTAACGCGCTCGAAATCCTTGTATTCCTCACCCGAAAGCCACCAGCTCAAAAGTTCTACCGCGCCTTTTCTGTCAAGCAGGTCGGCGGAGAACTGCACAAATTCGCAGTCAATTTCTTTGGCCTGATTGACGAGTTCGGGGTTCGGCTTGCGCTCCATCGTGACGACACAGTCGCCTTTTTTCAGAGACTGACGAGCGAGCTCAAAGCCCAAACCTCGTGAGGCTCCGGTAATAATCGTTAAAGTACGCACGCTTTAGACTCCCTGTTTAAGGCTTGCTTCGATAAAGTTTTCAAGCGCGCCGTCCAGAACCGCAGAGGTATTGCCAGTTTCAACATTGGTTCTCAGATCTTTGACGCGGGACTGATCCAGTACATAAGAGCGTATCTGATGTCCCCACGAAATGTCGCTCTTATTGTCTTCCAATTCCTTCTGAGAGGCCTGACGCTTGCGAAGCTCTGCTTCATACAGACGGCTTTTCAGCACGTTCATCGCTTCTTCACGGTTCTGATGCTGACTTCTGCTTGTCTGGCAGGTCGCGACAATGCCGGTAGGAATATGCGTGATTCGAATCGCGGAATCCGTTTTCTGAATGTGCTGACCGCCCGCGCCCGAGGCTCGGAAAGTGTCAACACGCAGATCCGCAGGGTTGATTTCGATTTCAAAGGAATCGTCGATTTCGGGGACCACAAACACGGATGCGAATGATGTGTGGCGGCGGGCGTTGGAGTCAAACGGACTCTTGCGGACTAAGCGATGAATGCCGGTCTCGGTGCGAAGCCATCCGTAAGCGTAGTCTCCGCTGATTTTGATAGTGCACCCTTTGATGCCTGCGACGTCGCCTTCCGTCTCTTCAATGATTTCAGCATCAAAGCCCTGACGTTCCGCAAATTTCAGATACATGCGCTCAAGCATGCTCGCCCAGTCCTGGGCTTCGGTACCGCCGGCACCGGCCTGAATTTCAAGGAAGCAGTTCGCGGAGTCGTGTTCCTGATTGAACATCCTCTGAAATTCGAGGTGTTCGACCTTCTTTCTGAATTCGGCGACGTCCGATTCAACGGATTCAAGCGTACCGTCGTCGTTTTCTTCTTTAGCCATCTCGAAGAGTTCAAGCGCGTCCTGAAGGCCGCCTGTCAGCTCTTTGAGCGTGAGAACAATGTTTTCGAGATGCTTCTTTTCTTTACTGAGCTTTTGTGCTCTTTCCTGATCCTGCCAAACGTCAGGATCCTCTAGTGCCTGAGTGACTTCCTCAAGCTGGCGTTCTTTTTGATCGTAGTCAAAGATACCTCCGAAGCTCGCTCGTGCGGGCAAGGAGGTCTTCGGCAGTCGTGCCGATTAGATTTAGTCGTTCAACTTCCATTTGCTGCAGTTTAGTTTTTGATGGTAAAAAATGAAATTATAGAAGAGGTTAGGCCCCCCAATCGTCGACCTCGTCTTCCATGCTCTCTACAATGAGCTGTACGGAGGTTCGCCCGGCCCATTCATTCAAATCCAGCTTATAGGCCAAGTGCACGTTTTCGGGAATCTCGCGTCTTCTGCGGAACCAGATCGCGTTCAGCGTGCGGCCGTCTGTTTCCAACACAAGCTTTAGGTGCTGATCTTTGAGAATCTTTTGAGAGAGCACGCGGAAGTGGTTGGCAAAAAGCGGTTCGGTAAAGCCCTGTCCCCACACGTTGGAACGGATTTCCCGAACTAATTCCGCATTAAAGTCTCCCGCGCTGAGCTCGCCATCGGTCAGGACATTCTTTTCAAAGGCGCCGGGCTGCGCGGTGTCGGTGATCGCCGCTTCAAAAGCTTCCTTAAAGAGTTCGAATTTGTCCGCGTGTATGGTGAGGCCTGCCGCCATGGCGTGGCCGCCGAATTTAACAATCATCCCCGGGTTGCGCTTATCAACCAGATCCAGTACATCGCGAAGATGAATGCCGGGGATAGAGCGGCCCGAACCCTTCAGATACTGCACGCCGTTTTCTTCCGAAGGCGCAAACGCAATGGTCGGACGATAGGTCTTCTCCTTGATGCGGGAGGCGACAATGCCGACAACTCCGCTGTGCCAGTTATCGCCCTTGATGGCGATGGAGTTGGTTTCTCCGACCGCAATTGTTTGCGTTTCAATGAGCGCTTCTGCCTGCATATCATCTTCAATGCTTCGTCTTTTCTTGTTGAAGCTTTCCAGCTGATCGGCAATGTCCAGCGCATGGCCGTAATCGGAAGTGCAGAGACACTCCACACCCAGTTCAATCGAATCTAATCGGCCTGCGGCATTGATGCGAGGACCGATTAAAAAGCCTAAATCCGACGCGTTTAAAAAGAGCGTGTTTTTACGGCTCTTTGTCAGGAGCGCCGAGATGCCGGGCTGCATGCGGCCTTCACGCATGCGCTCAAGGCCTTTAGAGACCAAAATGCGGTTATTGCGGTCCAAGGGAACCACGTCAGCCACGGTGCCGAGAGAAACCAGATCGATGAAATTCAGCAGGTTGGGCTGTTTGCCGCCCGCAAAAGCGTTTCGTTTTCTGAGTTCTGCGCGCGTAGCAAGCAAAACGTAAAACATGACGCCGACACCCGCAAGCGACTTGCTCGGGAACGTGTCGCCGTGCTGATTTGGATTCACGATTAGGGTGTCCGGGACGCGGCTTCCGGGAAGATGGTGGTCTGTGACGATCACATCAATGCCCAGAGACTTCGCATACTCAACGGCATCGTAGGAAGAAATGCCGTTGTCAACCGTGATGATCAAATCGGGTTTTCTTTCCGCCGCTCTTTTAACCAGGGGCGTTGAAAGGCCATAGCCGTCTTTTTCCCGATCCGGGATCAGATAGTCGACGTTTTTAGCGCCGAGCGCGCGAAGGCCGAGGCGGGCAAGCGAAACGGAGGTCGCTCCGTCGCAGTCATAGTCGCCGATGATCATGATCTTCTTCTGCGCTTGGATCGCGTCGGCAAGACGGGCGCCGGCGGCTTCACAGTTTAAAAGCTGATCCGGCGCAAGCATATTGTGAAGATCGTAGTTCATGTCTTCGGGAGACTTGACGCCGCGGGCGGAGAGGGCGCGCGCGAGCGGTTCCGAATAACCGCGGTTAATCAGCGCCTGTACGGTGTTGTGGTCAAAACGACGTGTTGAGAATTTTGTCATGTGTCCAATCCGGTGTTAGAGATTGCCGGCGCTAAGCCAATCAGCGGCGTGGTCGTATTTTTTTCTGAAGAGAGAAAAACCTTTTGCGGGCTCCTTGGTTCGCTCAACAATGCTGACACGCATGCCCGAGCACGCCACAAGACGCGGATGATACTTTTCAAATCCGACGCAGCCCTCCATGTAGGTGCGGAGTTTTTCAATGGTCTGATCCCAAGTCTTGGTCCACAGTTCAGAGTCCTCTTTAACGCGAGGGTCCTCAAAATCGGTCATGACGCAGAGCCGATCGCCTTCCGGACAATCCGGCCAGCCTTTTTTCGGGCTGACGATGTAATTTTTTGAGATGCCTGCCGCTTCAGCCACGCCTTTCGCATACGGATCGTCCGAGAGCAGACAGCGAATTTGGGTGTAAGGCAGCAGCTGTTCATCAAAACCTCCGCCGCTTACCCAGAACCCGTCAAGTCTCGGTTTGCCTTCTTGGTTTCTTCTGCGGTTCAGCTCACTTGAAGCAAGCGCGCTTTCAATTTCCTGATGAAGCTCTTCCCACTGCGATGCGTTTTCGCCGTCGGCGGGCGTTTTGAGCTTGCCTCTTTGCGCTTCCCACGGCACACAAATCGTGTTCCATGCCTGCTTGCGAACAAAGAAGAAGCGTCCGTCAAGGACCTGTACGTCAAAATTAAACCGTCTGGCAAGCGGAGAGAAAAGATCTCTCAGATCGCACTCGTCATCAATGTCAAAGGTGTCAGACGAAGATTCCAGCCGCCCGTCTTCAAACCGATAGCCGTTCAGAGACCAAAATTCCTGATCGACTTTAGGGCCGCCGAGTCCTTTCCACGTGTAGGGGGCGGTAGGCGCAAGCGTATCGCGCTGGCTCAGCAGCATCCAGAGCCATTGGGAGGCGGTAAAACCGGAAAGCGCCGGATTGGCGAACACGTCAGTGCAGCGAAAACTGTCACAGTTGGCTAAGAACTCGCGAAGCGAGGCGGGGGCGACGGCTTTGCCGAGCCGTTTTGTCTGCTCGGACGAAAGAACCAAATTTGGGAATAAAAATATTGTGGCTGGCATAACCTTGCCATTTTAATAGTCGATGCGCGACAGCTAAAATAATTCGACTAACTTATTGGATAAGATTTGTGAAAAATAAACCGCTTTCGTCTCTGCCGTTTGAGTGGATGATCGGCTTGAGATACACGTTTTCCAGACGTAAGGGAAAGAGAGACGGATTTGTCTCTTTTATTTCCGGCATGTCCATGGCGTCGATTGCGCTCGGAGTGATGGCGCTCATCATCGTGCTCTCTGTTATGAACGGCTTCCAAAAAGAGGTCAGAGACAAGATGCTTTCCGTGCTTTCTCATGCGGAAGTAGTCTCCCTCGGTCTGCCGATGAAGGATTGGCAGAAAACCGCGGAAACGCTTGAAAAGAATAATCCGGAAATCGTCGGGGTGGCGCCTTTTGTCCGCGGTCAGGGACTGCTTTCGAGTGGCCGCAATGTCAAAGGCGTGCAGATCAGCGGAATTGATCCGGAGCGGGAAAAATCCGTCAGCGACGTCGCGCAGGCTATGACAGCGGGTTCCCTCAGTGATTTGAAGAGCGGCGAATTCAAAATCGTTATCGGTACGGATTTGGCCAGACAGCTTGGCGTTGTCCCGGGAGATCAGATCACAGTGATGATTCCGCAGGGGCAGTTTACGCCCGCAGGAACGATGCCGAGAATGCGGCAGTTTACCGTCGCGGGTGTCTTTAATTCCGGCCACTATGAATTTGACAGCGCGATGAGCTTTATCAATCTTGAGGACGCGGAAAAACTTTTTAGAACCTCCGCTCCGAACGGCCTGCGCATCAAGCTTGAAGATATGCAGGAGGCGCCCGCTGTAGCGGCCAAACTCAACGGTACAATGCCGAGCGGGCTGATTGCGATGGATTGGTCGCGCCAGAACCGTACATGGTTTGCCGCCGTGCAGGTGGAAAAACGCATGATGAGCATCATTCTTTTTCTGATTGTGCTCGTAGGCGCTTTTGGTTTGGTGTCTTCCCTTGTGATGACGGTTAACGCAAAACGCAGCGATATCGCGATTCTGAGAACTCAGGGCGCGACGCGTCAGTCCATCATGAAAATTTTCATGGTGCAGGGCGCCTTTATCGGCTGCATGGGCGTTTTAATCGGCGTCGGAGCGGGACTTTTAATCGCCTGCAACGTGGGCGCAATCGTCGGATTTATCGAGCATCTCTTCGGAGTGCAGTTCCTGCCGAAAGAAATCTACTTTATTTCTTCAATGCCAAGCGATCCTCGGGCTTCCGACATTGTTCCGATCGCGATTTTCTCTTTTGTTCTTGCGTTGGCCGCCACGGTATACCCGAGCTGGCGTGCCGCCAATATTGAACCGGCGGAGGCGCTCAGATATGAATAACAAAGTTGTGCTGAAAGTCAAAGGCCTGACAAAAATCTTCAAAGAAGGCAAAGACTCTTTGGAAGTGCTCAAGGGCATTGATTTAGAAGTTGAAGAAGGCGTCTCCGTGGCGATTGTGGGTACCTCGGGCAGCGGCAAGTCCACTTTGCTCCAGTGCTTGGGCGCGCTCGATACCTTTGATGCCGGCAGCGTAGAAATTGACGGAGAAAATATTGCCGATCTGAGCGAAAAGCAGCGGACGCAGATGCGCAACCGAAAACTCGGTTTTGTGTATCAGTTCCACCATCTGCTGCCGGAATTCACATCGCTGGAAAACACGGCGATGCCGCTCAAGATCAGACGGGTTCCGGCCGCTGAGGCGCAAAAGCGTGCGGAGCATCTGCTGGCTGCGATGGGACTTGAAGAACGCGTGGATCACCTTCCGAGTCAGCTCTCGGGCGGAGAGCGTCAGCGTGTCGCGATCGCGCGCGCCGTGTGCGGCTCTCCGGTTTGTCTGCTCGCCGATGAACCTACCGGAAACCTTGACCGGGAGACCGCGGTTTCAGTGTTTGATTATTTGGTGCGTTTAACGCGAGATGAGAAACTCACGCTGATTATCGTGACCCACGACCCGGAGCTTGCCGCGCGCTGCGACCGCATCTATCGGCTGAAAGCGGGCCGACTGATCGCGGAGAAGTAAATCATGAAGCCGCGCTGGATCGATACTCATAATCACCTCTTTGTTCTGCCGCACGAGCAGCAGAAGGCGGAAGTGACAGACGCCCGCGCCTGCGGAGTGGCAGCGGGTTTGGTATGCGCGGGAGGAACGGATAATTTTGAAGCTGCGATCCGGTGCGCTCACGAGTGGGATTCCTGCTATGCGCTCGCGCTGCACCCGCTATACCTGCGCGAAAGCTGGCGTTCAGATCTTCAGGTTTTGGAGGATGCGCTCTTAAAAAATCGAGAGGATCCGCGTCTTGCGGCGGTGGGCGAGTGCGGTCTGGACTTTTCCGATGACTGTTCCGTGCCTCGGGATATTCAGGAAGCGGTTTTCTCCGAGCATCTGAAACTCGCCCGAAGGTTAAAGCTTCCTTTAAGTCTGCACGGCCGAGGCGCTATGGATATCGTGCTCAAGCATTTGAGACGCATTCAGCCGCTCTGCGGCGTGATTCACGCTTTCAACGGAAGCGCGGCACAGGCTGAGCAGTTTATTAAGCTCGGATTCAAAATCGGATACGGCGGCGCGATGACGTACAACGGCTCAAAGCGGATACGCGCGCTGCTTGCTGCGCTCCCCGAGCATGCCTGGGTGCTTGAGACGGACTGTCCGGATATTCCGCCGAGCCGAACCCGTGAGCGGGAAGAAAATCCGCAGAGCGTTCTTGCCGATATCGCTGATTACGGCTTGGAGGCCGCAGAACTGCGCTCTATCAGTCCTGAAGAATCGTCACGGCAGTCGCAGAGAAACACGCTTGAGGTTTTTCCCGCGTTCAGCGCGATACTGGCTGCCGCGCCTCAATAGCGGAAATTAGGGGTTGGCTGGGCATTTTTCCTTAACCGGAAAAATTGTGCCCGTTATCGGCAAATAGCAGAGGGCGGTTGATTAAGATTATGAGAAGCTGTTGAATTTATCTATGTTTTTCCGAATCAATACGGCTTTCGGAGCCGATATTTATCAATAAAAAGGACTAGGAAGTGAAACAAATTTTACTGGCTGTAACCGGCCCTGACAGTTTCGGCGTGGTGTACACGACCGCCAGCGCGCTCAGCAAACTCGGCTGCAACTTTATCAACATGAATCAGACAACTCTCTGCAATCAGTTTTCTTCTCTGATGATTGTTGAAAAGCCCGAGGATTTGTCTAATGAAGACATTCAGCAGTCGGTTAAGAAAGAACTTTGCGAAAAGGGCTTTGACATGTCCGTTACGACTCGGGATATTGTCAGGGGAGAAGAGACGCTCACGGAGGGCGAACCTTTTGTGATCACGGTTGACGGACCGCAGGAAGGCTCAAAAGATATTCTGACCGCGTTCACGCATGTCTTTTACGAGGGCCGTATCAACATTGACAGCTTCCGCTCGATCGAGCAGCCGACTGATGAAGATGGCAAACCGCTTGAAAAGGCCCGTGTGCTTTTAGTCTTTGAAGTGACGGTTCCTTTTGACGCGGACCGCAAGGCGCTTCATCGCACGCTTGCCGATATCGCTCATGATCGTCATTTATCCATGAGCATGCAGCACAGAAGAATTTTTGAGGCGATTCACCGCATTATCGTCGGGTAATCAAATACGGAATGGAATATTAGAAATGCTTACAGAACGCGAAGTAACCTCCACTATTGATATGCTGAGAAGCGAACATCTGGATGTTCGCACCATCACACTCGGCCTTAATCTTTTTGACTGCGCCAGCGACAATTTCGACACATTTGCCTACAGAGTCCGTTCCAAGATCAACCGCCATGCGAAAAACCTGGTATCGATCTGCAACGAAGTCGGTGACCGCTACGGCATTCCGGTGGTCAATAAACGCATTACGGTTTCTCCGATCGGCACTGTCTGCGCCGGCTACAGCAGAGATCAGATGGTTAAAGTCTGCAAGCTGCTGGATGAATGCGCAGAAGACGCGGGTGTTGATTTCCTCGGCGGTTTCGGTGCCTTGGTGGAAAAAGGCATTACTCCGGGAGAGAAGAATCTGATCGACGCGCTTCCTGAAGCGCTCAATATCACTAATCATGTCTGCTCGTCCATTAACGTCGGACGTACCAGAACCGGCATCAACATGGATGCGGTCAAGCTGATGGGTCAGCGAGTTTTGGATGTAGCCAACATGACCGCTGACAGAGACGGATTAGGCTGCTGCAAACTGGTGATCTTCTGCAATATCCCCGAAGACGTTCCCTTTATGGCGGGCGGCTATCTCGGCGTCGGCGAAGCCGATGCAGTGATCAGCGTCGGCGTCTCCGGCCCCGGCGTGGTGAAAAAGGCGATTGACCGAGCCGTCAGAAGAAGAGGCGAAAAAGTCTCTATCACTGAAATTGCGGAAATTATCAAGAACACGGCCTTCAAAGTGACGCGCGTCGGTGAATTGATTGGAACCGAAGTCGCTCAGCGTATGAACCTGCCTTTCGGTGTGGCTGACCTTTCTCTTGCGCCGACTCCTGAAGTTGGCGATTCCGTGGGCGAAATTTTCCAGAGCGTCGGACTTTCCTCTATCGGCGCGCCCGGTTCAACAGCTGTTTTAGCCATGCTGAACGATGCGGTGAAAAAAGGCGGCGTGTTTGCTTCTTCTTCCGTCGGCGGTCTTTCGGGCGCTTTCATTCCGGTGAGCGAGGATGCAGCGATCGCCTCCGCAGCCGCTTCAGGACGCCTGACACTTGAAAAATTGGAAGCCATGACCTGCGTCTGCTCCGTCGGTCTGGACATGATCGCGATTCCGGGCGACACTCCCGCGGACGTGATTTCCGGAATCATCGCCGACGAATGCGCGATCGGCATGATTAATGCGAAGACGACAGCGGTTCGCCTGATTCCGGTTCCGGGCAAGAAGGTCGGAGAGCGCGCGGAATTCGGAGGCCTCCTCGGAGGGGCTGATATTATGCCGGTTCAGCAGGGGAGCGCCGCCGGCTTTATTAATCGCGGCGGTCGCATCCCCGCACCGATTCACAGCTTTAAGAACTAAAGGTATTTGATGATTACACGCATTGATAAAAATAATCGATTCAGTGAGGCGGTCGTTTGCAACGGCGTTGTTTATATTTCGGGCCAAGTCGATTTGAAGCGCGTGAGAAGCGCCGAAGAACAGACGCAAAATGTGCTCGAGATTATTGACGATCTGCTTGCGCGCAGCGGCTCCGACAAGGAACATATTCTTCGCTGTACGGTTTATTTATCCAATATGGGCTACTTCCATGAAATGAATCTTGCGTGGGAGAAATGGGTCAGCACAGAGAATCCGCCGGCTCGTTCGGTGATCGAATCCGCTCTGCCTGATCCGTCATGGAAAGTGCAGATCTCAATGGTAGCAGTGGTTCGAGACTAACCTAAAGAAAAAAGAGACGTTATTGACGGATTGGGTAAAATGATACCCCTGCGATCTTGAAGGCAGATTCTGTTTCAGGACTGCCTTTTTTCATCGGACAGGCCCTAAAAACACCGCCCCTGGGACGGAGGTTTTTAGGCCTTTTTTAGTTTGTTTTTTTATTGCCTTGTATACTTGCTGAATGTCGGAGTTTGCGTCCGCAGAGAGTGGAAAATCTCAGCTGTCGTCAGCTTAGCGCTGATGCGGTCGAGGCAGTAAATGTATTGATGGCCGGACAGGCTCGGTTAGCCTGTGAAATGAACGGAGAGATCCGTTAATCGGCGCGCTAAAGGCGCTGTCAGCAGGAAACCGTCCGAACCTTCTGCCGCAGCGGCTGAGGCCGTCGCCGTGGTCCGGAATTTCCGTCACTCGTGACGGGAAGAATGTCAAAGTTTCATCGTTGAAAGAAAGAATGGACGAGGATAAGAAAGTAATTAACCTGGCCGACGTTCGACGTATTATCGAGCCTCTATATGAGGGTCAGGTTCTGTACACGGGTGAGCCTGTGTTAGCGCATGCCGAAGTCGTTGTTGATATTCTCAGAGGAATTCGCGACGACGATGATTTGCTCGCGGCCGCCTATCTTTTCTGTGTTTGGAATCAGCTCAAGAACCCGAAGGAATGGCTGACCGGCCACTTTGGCAAACAAGTCTGCGAGCTCGTTGAGAATCTCAAAGTCGTGATTGACGTGAGTGAGAAGGCGAGAAAAAGAGAGGGCGACGCCAAAATCAGCGAGCAGCCCGATGCGGTCAGACGTCTTCTGCTGGCTCTCTGCCAAGACCTGCGTGTCGTACTGCTTCGTTTGGCTTCTCGTCTTCAGACGCTTCGCTACTTTGCCGCTTCTAAGGCGCCCGGAGCGAAAGAATACGGGGCGGAGACGCTTGCGCTTTACGCACCGCTTGCCAACCGTCTTGGTATTTGGCAGATGAAGTGGGAGCTTGAGGACTTATCTCTGCGCTTTACCGAACCGGAAGTCTTCCATTCCATTGCGAACGCGCTTGAGGAAACGCGCGAAGAACGTGTCGCTTCGATTCAGGATGCAGTCCGAGGCATTCAAAATCTTCTCGCCTCCCACGGCATCCAGGCTTCCGTTTCGGGACGCCCAAAGCACATCTATTCCATCTGGAAGAAGATGGTAAAGAAAAATCTGAAATTCGAGCAGCTCTTTGACGTCCGTGCGGTGCGAATCATCGTGGACACCGTGGAAAAGTGCTATGAGACGCTGTCTCTTATTCAGGGTACGAGCGAAGTTCTTTCCAAAGAGTTTGACGATTACATCGCAAAGCCTAAACCCAACGGATATCAGTCGCTGCACACCGTGATTCTCGGCTCCAGAGGCAAACCTCTGGAGATTCAGATCAGAACCCGGGCGATGCATGAATTTGCTGAACTTGGCGTAGCGGCGCACTGGAGATACAAGGAAGGCTCAAAGCGTAAAGCCGGAGAGCACGAAGAAGACCGCGTGGCGTGGCTTCGACAGATGCTCGCATGGAAGAGCGACATTCAGCACTCCCCGACTCCAGAGAGCGTCAAAGATCAGAATATCTATGTTCTGACGCCTCAGGGCAAGGTTCTGGATTTGGTTGCGGGCAGCACACCGATCGACTTTGCCTACCATCTGCACACGGAACTCGGTCACCGCTGCCGCGGTGCGAAAGTCGACGGCGTGATGGTGCCCCTGAACACGCCGCTGCAGAGCGGACAAACCGTAGAGATTATTACCGCCAAAACCGGGGCGCCCAGCCGCGACTGGCTGAATCCGGACCTTGGTTTTACCGCTTCTCCGCGTTCAAGAACTAAAGTTCGTCAGTGGTTCAATGCGCAGGAAATGCAGCAGGCCTTGGCGAGCGGACGCGAAAAAATTGACAAGGATCTCGCAAGAATCGGTAAAACCGCTGTCAAGCTGGAAGATTTAGCCAAACGTCTGGGTTTTACCTCGGTTGATGATCTTTGTCTTGCCGCCGGGAAGGATGAGCTCGGACAGAGAGCGATTGAAAATGTTCTCATGCCCAGAGCTGAGACGCCCGAGCATGAGGATGTTCTCACGACGGTTAAGAAGCCCGGGCACAGTGAAAAAGGCAAGGTGCTGGTGGTTGGCGTGGACTCCCTGCTCACGCAGCTTGCCCGCTGCTGTCATCCGGTTCCCCCGGACGAGATCGTGGGCTTTGTCACACGCGGCAGAGGCGTGACGGTTCATCGGGCCGACTGCCCGAATATCCGCTCGCTGGATGAATCCGGACGCGACCGTTTGATTGAGGTCTCCTGGACGCATGATCAGACAGCGGTGTTCCCGGTTGAGATTTTGGTGATCAGTCAGGACCGTGTCGGTCTTCTCAAGGACATTACGGAAGTGTTCTCGAGAGAAAAGGAAAGTATCGTTGCGATGCAGTCCGCAAAAGTCAAAGGTGATGTGCACACCACATTTACGATTGAGATTCGCGGAAAAGACGATCTGGCCCGTACACTGAGCGCGATTCGGGAGGTTCGCGGGGTTTACAGCGCAAGAAGAAAGTAAAAAATTGCTTCAGTTTTACTTTTGACTTGTCAAAGTAAAAAAATACTTGTATAGTCACGTCTTCCTTAGGCACGTAGCTCAGCTGGTTAGAGCATCACCTTGACATGGTGGGGGTCGTTGGTTCGAGTCCAATCGTGCCTACCAAGGAAACACAATTCGATTACGCGGTAACGCGACAGGCACGTAGCTCAGCTGGTTAGAGCATCACCTTGACATGGTGGGGGTCGTTGGTTCGAGTCCAATCGTGCCTACCAGAATTCTAAAAAAGCCCCGATTTTCGGGGCTTTTTCTATATCTGCGGTGGTTAGGCTTTCGGTTTTTCCGTGTTCTTTACGATTGCCATCGCGCTCGCCACCATGGAACTGATATCGGCGAGGTTGGCAGGAAGCAGCAGTGTGCTGCTCTTCTGAGCGATATTGCCAAACGCTTCCACGTATTTTTCTGCAACCTGCAGGTTGACAGCCTCAAGGCCCTTGTTCTGAGCGATTGCCTCTGCGACCAATCGGATCGCTTCAGCCTGAGCTTTTGCGACGGCTTCGATCGCTCTGGCTTCGCCTTCGGCCCGATTAATCGCCGCCTGCATTTCACCTTCAGACTGAGCAATCATGGAAGCGCGTTCGCCTTCGGCAACGTTGATTTCTTTCTGTCTCTGACCTTCGGATGTCGCGATCACAGCGCGTTTTTCCCGTTCAGCCGTAATCTGAAGCTGCATCGCGCGGAGAATTTCTTTCGGCGGCGTCAGATCCTTGATCTCGTAGCGAAGAACTTTTACGCCCCATGTCTGGGCCGCTTCGTCAACGGCCTGAACAACACGGGCATTGATTTCCTCACGTTCTTCAAACGTTTTATCGAGCGACATGGTGCCGATCACGCTTCTGAGCGATGTCTGAGCAAGCTGAGTAATGGCCATGACAAAGTCGGATGTTCCGTAGCTCGCAAGCTCGGGATTGGTGACCTGGAAATACAGAACACCGTCTACCTGCAGCTGAGTGTTGTCTTTTGTGATGCAGATCTGACTTGAAGTGTCCATCGGAATTTCCTTCAGTGTCTGCTTATAGGCGACTTTATCGATCAGCGGGACGATAAAGTTAAGGCCCGGCTCGAGCACGCTGTGGAATTTACCGAAGCGCTCGACCACCCAGGCTTCCTGCTGCGGAACGACCTTGACGGCGTCGCGGATAAAGATAACCGCGAAGACGGCAAGTAAAAGAATAAAAAAGCTAAAGCCTCCTAATGCGATTTCCTGCATTACTTCTCCTTGTGAAATTTAATAATTAAAGTGTTTGCGTTCATACCCGTGATCGACCAGAGACCTGGCTTTAAAGTCTGACCTTTTTCTGCAGCCGCCTGCCAATGCGTGCCTCGGAAAAAAACGTCGGCCGTGCCGTCTTCTTTCCAGTGCTCGACGGTGACAATTTGGCCGTCATTCAGATTCTGAATCTGAGCGGCGTCCAGGGTTTTACGGCCTGTGTCATTTTTCTTTTTAAGAGAAAGCAGCACGCAGCCGATAATGCCGAAAAGGGCGAAGCCGAGCAGCTGAGCCGTAAAGCTCAGGCCGACAACTGCAATCACAAAGGCAGCGATGGCAGACAGCCCGAGTATCAGCAGATAGAAGGTGCCGAGCAACATGTCGGCGCCTGCGAGCACGACAGCGACAATGAGCCAGAGAAAATATAAATCAAACACGTTTTCTCCTTAAAAACTAGAGTGTTTCGCCGAGCGGTTTAAGCGTACCTTCAATCCCGGCGATGACACCAAGAAGGATAAGCGACTTCTGCTCACAGCAGAAGACATCTTTGGGATTAAACCATTCATTGAGCGTATGGGTGCCGTATTCTTCGCCGCCGCGGCCCAAAGTCACAGCCGGAATGTTTCTCGCGATGGCCATATTGGTATTGGTACAGCCGCCCGGAAGGAAGTTCGGCTCTCTGCCGACCGCGAGTGTGGCCAGTTTTGTAAGCTGAATAATTCGCGCGTTATCCGGCTGAGATCCCGCAGGCACGTCCAGGATTTTGCGGTAAGTGACGCTGATGCGGCCGCTGCAGCTGTCTTTTGGGTTTTCCGCTTCAGCTCCCGCTTCAAAAGCACGAATGAATTCATCATCGAGTCGGTTCAATTCTTCCTGACTGTTCGAGCGGGCGTTGATTTTAAAGGTCGCTTTCTGAGCAATCCCGTGGATTGCCTGACCGCCTTCAATCAGGCTGACTGTGAAGGTGGTTTTCGGATCCGTCGGAACTTTGATTTTGGTCATCTCGGCGATCGCGAGAGCGGCGGCGTGAATCGCGCTCGGTCTCTCGCAGGCGGTCCAAGCGTGCCCTCCGGGCCCTTCGAATGTGACTTCCCAGTCGACGATTCCGGTCGCGTTTGCATAAAAAGTTTCTCCGCTCGGTCCGTCAATGGAAAGCGTGGCTAAAAGCTCGGTTTTCTCTTTAAGTTCATCGAGTACCCAGGCCATGCCCTGCATACCGCCAAGTCCTTCTTCGCGCACGGTGCCGGCAAAGTAAATATCATGCACGGGCTTCAGACCGGCGTCTTTCAGCGCGCGCAGCACGGCAAGGTTTGCGGCAAGCGCACGTGTGTCATCGCAGATGCCGGGGCAGTGCAGACGTCCTTCTTCGTCTTCCCGGATTTCCTTGACATCGCCAAAGGAGAAAACCGTGTCAAGGTGTCCTTCAAGCAAGACAGACTTTCCGGAGTTGGCGCTTCCCGTGACTTTGCCGAACACATTGAAATGCTCATCCATGACGACATCGGTTAAGCCGGCCTCCTCGAGCATCTGCATGTAGCGGCGCGCTTTCTTTTCTTCATGCCCGGTCGGAGCTTCAATCAGCGTGAGTTCCTTTTGGTCGCGAATTGTCTCGGGGAGGCGGTCTTTGACGTAGGCAAGCGCATGACAAAAGCGGGTGTCTTCAGTAAGTGTCTGAACGGCGGCTTTGAGGTCCTGAGCAAGAGTTTCCATTGTGGGTTCCTTTATATAATTTGAGGCTGCGATTTCTTTATCTTATGCCATAAGTTAGAAAATCTTGTAGGAGTTTTTGTGCTCATCTCATTTTTTACATTGATATTGGCTTTTTGTGTCGGAATCCTTTCCGGACTTTACTTTCGAAAACGCGTCAGCGGTTTTATCGGGATAGTTCTGTCATGGGTTATCGGAGCCTTTGTCGCGGTTCTTCTGACATACGGCTGTCTCAAAGTGCTTCTTTGGACGGATGTGATCACAAGCGTGAATACCGCCTGGTTTATTCGACAGTGTGTCTGGCTTTCCGTACTTGCGCTGATTGGTGTTTTCCTGAGCGGCAAGGCGCTGAATAAATCGGAGTAACGTTTCGTGCGCCTTAAATGGTAGAAACAATCGCTCAAGAGCGCCTCTGAGCTGATAAAATCGATGTTTTGCGGATTTCGGCGCCGTTGCCTAGGATGCCGTTTCCTGCGGGATCGCTGTTCGTTTGTGCAAAAAGCCCGCATTAAAACTGAAAAGAATTTTTGGAGATTAGGTTAATGATAGAAGTTACACTGCCTGACGGATCCAAGCGCGAATTTGACGCGCAGGTTACCGTCGGAGATGTTGCGGCCTCAATTGGCGCCGGGCTTGCCCGTGCAGCCCTCGCCGGAAAGGTAAATGGAAAACTGGTCGATCTTTCGACTCCGATTACTGAAAACAGCACAGTAGCTATCATCACGGACAAGGATCCGGAAGGCCTTGAGATTATCCGTCACTCTACCTCCCATCTGATGGCGCAGGCAGTCAAGGAACTGTTCCCGGACGCTCAGGTCACAATCGGACCGGTTATTGAAAACGGTTTCTATTATGACTTCTCGATGCCGCATTCTCTGACGCTTGAAGATCTGCCCAAAATCGAAAAGAAAATGGATGAGATCGTCAAGCGCGATTTGAAGATCGAGCGTGAAGAAATGGACCGTGATGAAGCGGTCAAGTTCTTCAAGTCTATCGGCGAAAACTACAAAGCCGAGATCATTGAATCCATTCCTTCCGGTGAAACGATTTCTCTGTACCGTCAGGGCGACTACGTGGATCTCTGCCGCGGTCCTCACGTGCCGAACACCGGACGTCTTAAAGTTCACAAGCTGATGAAGATCGCAGGCGCCTATTGGAGAGGCGACAGCAGGAACGAGATGCTTCAGCGCATTTACGGTACCGCCTTTGCGAAGAAGGACGAGCTTGCTCAGTACCTTCATATGCTTGAAGAAGCTGAAAAGCGCGACCATCGCCGCCTCGGCAAAGAACTCGATCTCTTCCACTTCCAGGAAGAAGCTCCGGGTCTGGTTTTCTGGCATGCTCGCGGCTGGGCTCTTTGGCAGCAGGTCGAGCAGTACATGCGCAAGGTGTATCAGGACAACGGCTACATGGAAGTCAAGGCTCCTCAGCTGCTTGACAGAACGCTGTGGGAGAAATCCGGCCACTGGTCCAAATACAAAGAGAATATGTTCACGACAGAGTCGGAGAATCGCTACTATGCGCTCAAGCCGATGAACTGCCCGGGTCATATTCAGATTTTCAACAGCGCCGTTCGCTCTTATCGCGATCTGCCGATCCGCTACGGTGAATTCGGCGCCTGCCATCGCAACGAACCGTCCGGCTCTCTGCACGGTCTGATGCGTGTCCGCGGTTTCACTCAGGACGACGGACATATTTTCTGTACTGAAGATCAGATTCTTTCCGAATGCACGGAATACACCAAACTGGTCCAGAAGGTTTATGACCATTTCGGCTTCTATGACATTTCCTACAAAGTGGCCACTCGTCCCGAAAAACGAATCGGTGACGATGCGACATGGGATAAAGCTGAAAAGGCTTTGATGGACGCGCTTGATTCCGCGGGCATCAAGTACGAAATCCTTCCGGGCGAAGGCGCTTTCTACGGTCCGAAGATTGAATATCACCTGAGAGACTCGCTCGGCCGCGGCTGGCAGTGCGGAACAATTCAGGTCGACTTCCAGATGCCGGGCCGACTCGGTGCCGAATATGTGACCGAATCGAACGGACGTGCGACACCGGTGATGCTGCACCGTGCGATTGTCGGCAGTTTGGAACGCTTTATCGGCATGCTGATCGAGCACTATGCCGGCCAGCTCCCGCCCTGGCTTGCTCCGGTTCAGGTCGGTGTGGCCAACATTACCGACGATCAGGTTGACTATGCTCAGGAAGTCGTCGCAATGCTTAAAAAGGCCGGACTCAGATCGGAAGCGGATTTGCGGAATGGCAAAATTACATATAAGATTCGCGAACTTAGCTTGCAAAAACTGCCTTACATCCTGGTCGTAGGCGCCAAAGAAAAGGCAGAAGGCAAGGTCGCGGTACGCGTTCGTGGCGGCAAGGATCTTGGCACCATGAGCGTAGAAGATTTTATTAAGCTTGTTCAGGAAGACGTGGAAACACGCCGCAACGTGAACAAAATCGATTAATTAACTGGAGACAAACATAGCTCAGGAACGCACACACCGGATCAATGGCGAGATCCGAGTGCCAGAAGTACGCTTGACCGGTTTTGACGGTGAGATGATTGGCATCGTCAAGACTTCTCAGGCATTAGCCATGGCTGAAGAGGCAGATGTTGATTTAGTAGAGGTCGCGCCGAATGCGAGACCTCCGGTCTGCCGTCTGATGGATTACGGCAAGTTCCGTTATCAGGAACAAAAAAAGGCTCAGGAAGCCAAGGCCAAACAGAAGGTTATTCAGATCAAGGAAGTTAAGTTCCGTCCTCAGACGGACAAGAACGACTACGATACGAAGATCCGCGCTTTGACCCGCTTCATCACCGACGGCAATAAAGCCAAGGTGACTCTGAGATACCGCGGCCGTGAAATGGCCCATCAGGAATTCGGAACCGATCTTCTGAACCGAGTCAAAGAGGATCTGGCGGAAATCGCACAGGTCGAGTCTTTCCCGAAATTGGAAGGACGTCAGATGATTATGGTTCTTGCTCCGAAGAAAAAGAAGTAACAAATCTAACGCTTAAATTTGTTGACTCTTTTTTGTAGTATCATTACGCCCTGCTCTCGAGCAGGGCAATAAGTGAAACCAGGCTGTCAAGTTTTCCAGTGTTTGGAAACGCCTGCAATCATCTAAAAATAAGGACTTAGGCAAAATGCCCAAGATGAAAACCAAAAAAGCCGCAGCGAAGCGCTTCAAAGTTCGCTCCGGCGGTTCTATCAAGCGTGCACACGCTACAAAACGTCATATTCTCACAAAGCGCACGACTAAGAATAAACGTCAGCTGCGCGGCATGTTAACCATCTGCGAACAGGACGTTAAAGAAGTCCGTCGCATGTTGCCTTACGCTTAATTTAGAGGAGATTTAAGATGCCCCGAGTAAAACGTGGTGTAACGGCGCGTGCCCGTCATAAAAAAGTTTTTAAGCTGTCCAAGGGTTTTTCCCTTCGCCGCAATAATGTTTACCGTGTTGCCAAGCAGGCTGTTATGCGTGCCGGTCAGTACGCATATCGTGACCGCCGCAACAAGAAACGCGTGTTCCGCCGTCTGTGGATCGCTCGTATCAACGCCGGTGCTCGTGCCAACGGCATGAACTACAGCCAGTTCATGAACGGCCTCAAGAAAGCCGGTATTGAACTCGACCGTAAAGTTCTTTCCAACATGGCTATTTTCGACAAAGAAGGCTTTGCCGCTGTTGTCGCTAAGGCCAAAGCAAGTCTTGCTTAATACGGAAACAACACAGTTTTAGCGGTCCTTACCGTTTAAACTGATAAAATATTACAAGAGCCTGGCTTTATGCCAGGCTTTTGTTTTTTATCCTTCATCGCTGTCGACAAAAATGGAAGATCTAAGTCAAATTATCGAGTCTGCCCGTCTAAGCTTCGCACAGGCTCAGACTCCGGCCGCACTGGAAGACGCTAAAGCCGTCTACCTTGGCAAAAGCGGCTCTTTAACAGCACTCTTAAAAGGGATGGCAAAGCTTTCCCACGAAGAAAAACGTGAAAGAGGTGCACAAATTAATAAAGCCAAGCAGCAGGTAGAAGCGCTGCTTAATGAGCGCCGCCGCCAGATGGCTGACGAAGAGCTGAACCGCAAACTGGCGAGCGAAGCTGTGGATATTACGCTTCCCGGCAGAAACTTCGGTACAGGCGGGATTCATCCTGTGATGAAGACCTGGATGCGTGTCGAAGAAATTTTCAAAACCATCGGCTTTGATGTGGCCGACGGTCCCGAAGTTGAAAACGATTGGTATACGTTTACCGCTCTGAATAATCCGCCCAATCATCCGGCTCGAAGCATGCAGGATACCTTCTATGTGGATATGAAGGATGAGACCGGCAAACAGCTGCCGCTTCGCCCGCATACCTCTCCGATGCAGGTGCGCTACGCGCGCCAGCACAAGCCGCCGATCAAGGTGATTGCTCCGGGAAGAACCTATCGAGTTGACTCTGATGCGACTCACTCGCCGATGTTCCATCAGGTTGAAGGGTTGTGGATTGACGAAAACATCAGCTTTGCCGACCTCAAAGGCGTCTATGTTGATTTCCTGAAGCGTTTCTTTGAAACAGACGATTTGATCGTCCGTTTCCGTCCGAGTTACTTCCCGTTCACAGAACCGAGCGCTGAAGTGGACATGATGTTCACCAGCGGTCCGAGAAAAGGCAAGTGGCTTGAAATCAGCGGCTCAGGCGAAGTTCATCCGAATGTGGTCAGAAATTTCGGCCTTGATCCGGAAAAGTATGTCGGTTTTGCTTTCGGTTCCGGACTTGAGCGTCTGACAATGCTTCGCTACGGTATTGACGATCTGCGCCTTTTCTTCGAAGGCGATCTTCGCTTCCTTCAACAATTCAAATAATCGGCTAAGGTAAAAAATGTTATTTTCAGAAGAATGGCTTCGCCACTACATTAATCCGCCCCTTTCAAGCGAAGCGCTTTGCGAAACACTGACAATGGGCGGTCTGGAAGTGGAGGGATCCGAACCGATCGCGCCCGCCTTTACAGGAATCGTTGTTGCGCAGGTTCTGACAGTGGAAAATCATCCTAACGCCGACAAACTGCACGTATGCACGGTTGATGTCGGGGAAGGGGATCCGGTTCAGATCGTTTGCGGCGCTCCGAACGTTGCACCCGGAATCAAAGTACCTTGCGCGAAAATCGGCGCAGTTCTCCCGGGCGACTTCAAAATTAAGAAGGCCAAGCTGCGCGGCGTTGAAAGCAACGGCATGCTTTGCTCGAGCAGAGAGCTTGGCATCTCCGAAGATCATTCAGGACTTTGGATTCTGCCTGCGGACGCTCCGGTCGGAGAAGATATCCGTACTTACGAACGTCTTGACGACAGAAAGATTGAAATTAAATTAACACCGAACCGCGGTGACGCGCTGAGCATTATCGGTGTCGGCCGTGATCTTCGCGCGATGACCGGCGCTGAACTTGCTCAGCCGGATATGTCTCCGGTTGAAGCAAACTGCGACGCCGTTCATAACGTCAAAATTGAAGCGCCAGATCTCTGCGGCCGTTTCTCCGGCCGTGTGATTAAAGGTCTGAATCCGAACGCACCGACTCCCGACTGGATGAAGTCTCGTTTAGAAAGATCCGGTCAGAGATCGATTTCCGCTCTGGTGGATATTTCCAACTACGTTCTGCTTGAGCTCGGTCGTCCGACTCACATCTTTGATCTGGATAAGCTTGACGGAACCCTGACGGTTCGCTGGGGCAAGGAAGGCGAAAAGGCGGGGCTTCTGAACGGAAAGACCGTCGATATCGATCCGTATTTCGGCGTGATTTCTGACAATAACGGCATCGAAGCGATCGGCGGCATCATGGGAGGCGCTCATGCGGCGGTTTCCGATGACACCGTGAACATTTTCATTGAGTCCGCTTTCTGGTGGCCTGTTTCTATTCAGGGACGCTGCAGAAAGCTGAACTTCTCCACCGATGCGGCCTACAGATTTGAACGCGGCGTTGATTTCGGCACCACCGTTGAACATCTCGAGTACACCACTCGTCTGATCAAGGATATCTGCGGTACAGCAGAAACACAGATCGGACCGGTTGTCGATATGGTAGAAAGCCTGCCGGAGCGCAAGCCGGTCAAGATGAGAATTGAACGCTGCCGTAAGATCATCGGTGCGGATATTTCCGAAGACAAGATGGCTGAATGCTTCACACGTCTTGGCTTTAATTTCGAAAAGAAGGACGGCGCTTTCCTGGTTGAACCGCCGACATACCGCTTCGATATCGAAATTGAAGAGGATCTGATTGAAGAAGTTGCCCGTCTCTACGGCTATCAGAACCTCACAGAGATCCCGCCGCTTGCTCGTGTTTCCATGCTCGAGAGAAACGAGGACACGCTCGATCGTCATGAATTGAGAAAGAAGATGGCGGCGCTGGGCTTCCAAGAGCAGATCAGCTACTCGTTTGTGGCCGAGGAAGAGGAAGCGGATTTTTCTGCGGTGAAAAATCCGATTAAGGTTCTGAATCCGATCGCTTCTCAGATGGCGGTCATGCGTACTCAGCTGATTGCGGGTCTTGTAAATACGCTCAAATACAATCTGAACCGCAAGACGGAACGTGCGGCGCTCTTTGAGTACGGGCGCGTATTCTTCAGAGACAAGACAGTTAAGGGATCGGACTTTGCGGTTGAGGGTGTTCGTCAGCCGGTCCATCTGGGTGCGTTGGTTTACGGTTCTGCTTACCCGGCTCAGTGGGGCGAGAAGGCTCGTCCCTATGATTTCTTCGACCTGAAGGGCGTTGTTGAACAGCTGACTGCAGGCAGAAAACTGCGTTTTGAGAAATCGAAGAACCCAGCTTTGCATCCTGGCCGCTCCGCAGATGTCTATTTGGATGGTGACCTCATCGGTGTGATCGGTGAGCTTCATCCTGCTCTGGCTCAGAAGTATGATCTGCCGCACTCGCCGGTTGTCTTTGAGCTTGACGCTGAGCCGCTTCTCAAACAGGGCCTGCTGGTTCATAAACCGATTTCCAAGTTCCAGCCGGTTTCCAGAGACATTTCTGTTTCGATGGCTTCTGATATTGCGCTTCAGAAGCTGACCGACGCGGTCGCAAAGGCTGCGAAGAAAGATCCTCGTCTGTTCATTCTGAGCTCCTTCAAACTCTTTGACGTTTACCAGCCGAAGGATGATGCAGGACAGAAGAGTCTTGCCTTTAGTGCTCGCTTCCAGCGCATGGACAGCCAGGTTTCTGACGCAGAAGCCGATGAGGCCGTGCAGGCGATTCTGAACGTTCTTGCCGAACAAGGCGCTGTTCTGAGACAGTGATGAATCTGACTGCGGATCGCTCGTGTTGTGCGGGCGGTTCTGCAGGCGGCAGGTTCGTCTTTGATCGATTTGATGAAAGTCGGTCAAAGAAGACTCTGCTTTGCGCGTACTCTTCCGCGCGCGGCGAAAGGTCTGATGAAACGGACAGACTGTTAAGCCTAAATTTAAGGGCCTTATACCGATGAAGAAGAAACTAGCAGCATTGCCGGAAATTCCGAATAAACGATATTTCCCAATCCGAGAAGCCTCAGACTTATGCGGCGTAAAGGATTATGTTCTGCGTTTTTGGGAGAAAGAGTTTTCACAGCTTAGGCCCTTAAAGCGAGGCGCTCATCGGGCCTATAGAAAAAAAGACATAGAGATTGCGCGGCGTATCAGAGAGCTCGTCCATGGGGAAGGCTATAAGCTTTCCGCCGCACGGCAGATTCTGACTCAGGAGCTTGAAGCGCTGAAAAATAACAAGCCGGTTCAAGAGCCGGGAGCGCCTGCCGAATTAAAGATTTCTCGAGAAGCGGTAACGGCCGATATTGGAGAGCTCGAAGAAATTATTTCAAATCTTGAAAAAATCGCGGACTTCTTGCATACATAAAAAAATTAGTGTATATTCTCAATTCTTGAGTCGGGGCGTAGCGCAGCCTGGTAGCGCACTTGCATGGGGTGCAAGGGGTCGCGAGTTCGAATCCCGCCGCCCCGACCATTTCTTAAATTAGCTCGTTGAACGAGCTTTTTTAATGCCTATTTGCTAGGTAAGCCCACCGAAATATTTCAGAATTTAGAGTGCCCGGAAGAGGCTTAGCCCTTGATCTGAAGGCGGCCTTTCTAGAACCTGAATTCCGTGCCCTCTAGGTGATAAATCTTGGAGGCACGGCTATCTTCAGAGCTTCTATCGTCGCTCTTAGTTTCTTGGGGATTAGGTCCCAGTAAAAAGAGTTTTCTTCGTCAGATTTCCTGCTGGTTACGTC
>NZ_WSRP01000027.1 GCF_009767915.1 Parasutterella muris | reverse complement strand
GACGTAACCAGCAGGAAATCTGACGAAGAAAACTCTTTTTACTGGGACCTAATCCCCAAGAAACTAAGAGCGACGATAGAAGCTCTGAAGATAGCCGTGCCTCCAAGATTTATCACCTAGAGGGCACGGAATTCAGGATCAAACGGGTTAGGATAAGACTGAGACAGCACAATACAAAATGATCTTGTATGTCCACTCGTACACCGCTCGTCTGGCTTCTAAGACACTAAAGTTATTTTCGATTCTCCGGAGCTGTCGAAGCAGCGCATAAATTACGCTCGCATTCTGTTCTTCTAATGTTGGTTAGCAAGGCTGTGTAACTGCTCCATTTATGCAGTCGCTGAAAAGCGTTTCACTAAATTAAGTTCCCTAAGGTTTCCTCCTCGCCAAGGCGAGCAAACTGAGAAGAGCGCAGGGGATGGGACGTAGGACAAAAAAAGCCCGAGTATGTACCCGAGCTTTTTTCCATGCCTTTTATAAGGCAGGTGCTGCAGAATTAGGCCATAGCCTTGATAGCAGCAACGAGGCGGCTCTTATGACGAGCAGCTGCGTTTTTGTGCAGAACGCCTTTGTCAGCCATTGAGTCAATAACGGACTGAGCGGTCTTGTAAGAAACCAGTGCAGCTTCTTTGTCGCCGGTCAGGATGACTTTGCGAACGTTCTTGATAGCTGTACGATAGCGAGAGCGCTGAGCGGAAAGATGCTTGTTGCGAGCAACTGCCTGAATAGCGCGCTTGCGAGCTTGCTTAGTATTTGCCATTGTTTATTTTCCTTGCCTATGCGAGTGGCGTCTTCAATCTTTACCGGTCGCCACTAGCAATACTACGGGCTCGGCCGGTTAGGTTAATCAAATTTGCTCTTTCTCAAATGAAAAAGAACCATACGAAAGAGCAGGATTATATAAAAAAAACCTCCTGTTATCAACCGGGAGGCAATTGTCTGTTAGGCACACAAAACTTTGCGAAGTAGTTCCAACATGGGTTGTTTTACTGCTAGGCACTAAGGTAAAGAACTCTGAGGTGAAAGCTAAGGGATTCAAGTGCTTCCTGACTGAATACAACAAAGAGTTCAAGGTTAATCCTTTAGATGAGCACATGGCGTTCACAGCCCGCTTTCTATAAGCAAAGAATACGTGTTAGAGATAGTACCTTATCCAAGCAACTGACATTCTCATTTTAAGAGGTCAATAATCCAAGTGCTGGGATTTTTAACCTCGCAAAATCGCTTAGGCCTAACCAACAGAGAGACAATTGACTTTTTCGATAACTTCAGCTTCTTGTGTCAGAAGCAGATTTTGGAAGCGCTCTCGCCTATATTGTGGACGGAAGATAGGATTGTTTCTTTCGGGCAGTGCCGTCATAGGCATAGCGTCGCCTGGCTGTCAAGGACTGTTACAATCCTGTTCTTACAGTATTTTTGTTTTGGTACAGACGTGAGCATCTTTCGCAACGCCGCGGTTATATCCGGCATGACACTTTTATCTCGTATCACAGGTCTGATTCGAGACATCCTTATTGCCCGAGTTTTTGGCGTAAGCGGAGATACGGATGCCTACTATGTTGCCTTCAGACTGCCGAATTTATTGCGCAGGCTCTTTGCCGAGGGAGCGTTTCAGCAGGCATTTGTACCGATGCTCGCGGATGTCCGAAGTACACGCTCGCCTCATGAGGCTAAGTCATTTATCGACAAAGTTGCCTCTCTGCTGGCGTTTGTAGTTTTAGTCGTCAGCATACTTGGCGTTTTGGCCGCACCGGTGCTCGTCTGGGTAATTGCCTCAGGTCTCACCGAGGAGCCGACGACTTTTGATACGGCTGTACAGCTTACGCGGTACATGTTTCCGTATATCTTCTTCATGTCAATGGTCGCGCTGAGCTCGTCCATTCTTAATACATGGAAACACTTTGCGATACCGGCGGCGGTTCCGATTCTCTTAAACCTCTCGCTGATTACCGCGACGCTTTTTATTGCGCCTCATTTAGAACGTCCGATTTTTGCACTGGCAATCGGTGTAATGTCCGGCGGATTTCTTCAGCTTTTTGTTCAGATTCCTCAGTTGGTGAAGCTCGGTCTTTTTCCGAGATTCATCAATCCGATAACCGCAGCTAAAGATCCATCCGTTCGCCGCGTGCTCAAATTAATGGTGCCGTCGCTTTTTGGTGTTGGCGTCGCTCAGATTTCCATCCTGATCAACACAAATATCGCGTCTTTTCTTCAGGAAGGGTCGGTGACTTGGCTTGCGTACGCCGATCGCCTCATGGAATTTCCGACTGCGCTTTTAGGAGTCGCCTTGGGTACAGTTCTTCTGCCGAGTCTTTCAGCAGCCTTTTCCAAAGGACTGAAGGAGCGCTACAACGCGCTATTGGATTGGGGGCTTAAATTGGTGGCGGCTTTTGCGATTCCTGCCGCAATTGGTTTGGCGATGCTTGGGGAAGGGCTGGTTGCAGTTCTCTTCCAAAGCGCCCGCTTTAACGCCAATGATGTCTTTCAGACTTCGACGGCGGTGCTCGGCTACTCCTGCGGTCTGATTGGGCTGATCGGCATTAAGATCCTCGCGCCCGGTTTTTACGCGCAGAAAGATATCAAGACACCGGTGAAGATTGCATGTACGGCGCTCGTTGTGACTCAGATTTTCAATTTGATCAATGTTCCGCTGTTTTCTCACGCGGGGCTTGCGCTTTCTGTCGGTATGGGAGCCTGCTTTAATGCGGGAGTGCTGATGCTGACGCTTAGGAAACGAGGCGTTTTCACGCCGCTTGCCGGCTGGAAAAAGCTCTTTATTGCTATCTTTGTCGGCGCCGCGCTGCTCGTTGTTTATTTGGGCGTGATTCAGCACTATGTGGTTTGGACAGAGCTCACCTGCGCCTGGATTCTCAAGGTCGCACTAATTCTTGCGGTGGTTGTCGGTGCGGCGGTGCTGTATCTTGGAACACTCGCCGCTTTCGGTTATCGAATCTCGGATCTGAAAGTCAGTGAAGTCGACTAGATCCGAGAGTCTCGTTATTCTCTGGTGACGTCGACGCCGTGCTTGAAGGGTAGCATGATCGGAAAAGCGACTAAGTCATCGTCGTCCATGGTCATGAGTGCTTCAGGGCCGTCTTTGGCGCTGTTGTATGCGTAATTCAGCTTGGCGTATACATCCTGAATTCCGTCATCAAGTGTTTCCTTGACGGCATCGGGATTGTCTTCAACATAGGCGATTAAATTTTCCAGCGCTTCTTTAGCGTCGTTGAGTGTCGCTAAAACCCATTCGGGATCGTATTCAGTTTTGTAGTCGTCCATAACCGTCTCAATTAAAGTGGATCTGATTAGTTTAGTCAGTTTTGGCTTGCGGATAGCGTTTTTTGCATGAGTACTGAATCCAGCCAGCGGTCAAATTTAAATCCGACGTTTTTCAGAGTGCCGACATGCTCAAAACCGCAGTGTTTATGCAGACCGATTGACGCTTTATTCTCAGAGTCGCCGATGATGGCGATCATCTGAGAGAATCCGCGAATTTCGCACTCAGAGATCAGCGAGGTGAGAAGCTGTGTGCCGACGCCGACGGACCGGCATTCAGGGTGGACGTAAATCGAATCCTGAACGGTAAAGCGATAGGCAGCTCTCGGACGATAGGCGGACGCGTAGGCAAAGCCTAAGATCTGCCCCTCTAATTCGGCGACTAAATAAGGTGCTTTAAAAGCAAAAACCTGCTGCATTCTTCGAAGCATCTCTTTTTCATCAGGCGGATCAATCTCAAAACTTCCAGTTCCTAAAAGCACCGCCTGTTCATAAATGCTTGTAATCGCGTCGATGTCTCTTTCATGCGCGAAACGAATATTGACATCTAAGGAAACCATTTTTCTTCTCTCATAGAATATGGCAGAGATTTTAGTCGATTAAGATACAATTTCTTACAGCGTCCGCCTCTAGGGGCTCAAATAAGGAAAGGAAGTTAAATGGCAGGATCACGCATTGGAGAATACTTTGCCGTCACCAATTTCGGCGAGTCGCACGGACCGGCGATCGGGTGCGTCATTGACGGGTGTCCTCCGGGAATGGAACTCAGCGCGGAGGATATTCAGAAGCAGCTGGATCGAAGACGCCCCGGACAATCGCGGCACGTGACGCAGAGAAAAGAGAGCGACACGGTGGAAATTCTCTCGGGTCTCTACAAAGGCGTTACAACAGGGACGCCGATCGCGCTTTTGATCCGCAATGAAGATCAGCGCAGCAAGGATTATTCTGCGATTGAGAATGTGTTCAGACCGGCGCATGCCGACTATACGTATTACCGTAAGTTCGGCATCCGCGATCCGAGGGGCGGCGGAAGAAGTTCGGCAAGACTGACTGCGCCGACCGTTGCCGCCGGCGCTGTCGCCCGCAAGTGGCTGGAAAAGAACTTAGGTATTCAAATTCGGGCGTGCCTGACTAATTTAGGAGGAATACCGCTTGCTATTAAAGATTGGTCGGCGGTTGACGAAAATCCCTTTTTTACCGCGGATCCGCAGAAGGTTCCTGAGCTTGAAGCTTTTATGGACGCTTTAAGGAAGTCAGGCGATTCAGCGGGCAGTGAGGTTTACGCTGAAGCGCTTGGTGCTCCCGCGGGTCTTGGTGATCCGATCTATCGCAGGCTGGACGCCTGTCTGGCGTACGCCTTTATGGGACTGAACGCGGTCAAGGGAGTATCCATCGGAGACGGTTTTGACGTGATCGGAGCCAGAGGCACGGAAAACGCGGATCAAATGAATACCCGCTGGGAGAATGATTTTGGTTCCAACCACGCTGGCGGCATTCTCGGCGGAATTTCAAACGGTCAGCCGATAACCGCGAGAATCGCAATTAAGCCGACTCCGTCGGTTCGTACGGAACTTGATTCGATGACCGTCGACGGAGAGAACGTGCGCGTGTCGACAAAAGGACGTCATGATCCGTGTGTCGGTATTCGTGCTGCTCCGATTATTGAAGCACTTTTTGCACTGGTGCTGATGGATCAAGTTCTTGCTCAGCGCGGTCAATGCGGAAGAATAGGATGATTCGCTCGGTGAATCAGCTTCAGGCTATTTGGCAAAAGGCCGGTGATCACATTCAATCTCTGCCTCAGAGGAGGTTGTGAAAGGAACCGTTTGGTTTGTTTCGAGTCAAAAGATGCCAAGTAAGCCGGGGTTCCTTCATGCCCAAAGCGCTGAAGGAACCTCTCCGCAAAATATAGATAAGGGCTTCAGGTAATAACACAGGCCTCCGTTGAAGGTCAGTGCAAAGGAGGAGAGGGCCAAGGGATTTTGTAGATTGATTCTCGGCTGAATACCTTCTGAATCAGAGGCGTTAGAAGAGAATATTTTTTGTATTTTTGAGTTGCCCGTGCCGGTATGGCTGCAGGATGTATCAACGAAGTTTGTTGTAGTTGAGAGCGGCGCAAAGAAACAAGAGTTTGACCGGAGAAACTTTAGTCAGACACTTGCCTCTCTTCCAAAAGAAGCGGATTAGGTAAGATTGGTGATGTTGCTCTTAATCTTTTCTAACTCTTCTAAAGAGAGACAGCAGACCTTTGAGATTGTTTCCAAAGGTAGAAGGTTTGCAGCAATGAGTTTTTTGGCACAAGACAATCTCACTTCTCTTCTGCCTTCTTCTATTCCTATAGCTCTGCCTCTTGCGACAGAGCGGGCGTCAACTTCGGATAATTCATCTAGACTATCTCTATCCTTAAAGAGGCGCAGGCGTTCACCTAAAACTTCGTTTTTCATCTCGTCAGCTCCCTTACTGAAAAAATCATTCATTAATCTTCCGATCGGATCATCTCCTCGGAACCGGCCGTTGACAAAGATAATGCGAGTATCGTCTGTTAGTTGGGCTGGTCTGTTTACGGCGCCTTGAGCACGTTTGTTAACGGTTTTTCAGAAGGGTCGCGAACATTGCTGTTAGGAATGACTCTACTCGGTCTCTTTGATTTTCAGAAGTTCTTCGATAGGTAGCCCGCTGACTTCAGAGATCCTTTCTAGGGACATTTGGCCAAGCCGAATCAGTTTAGTTACGATTTCAAGTCTTTCTTCCGCTCTGCCTCTTGCGACGGAGCGGGCATCAACCTCGGATAATTCTTCCAGACCTTTTTCGCTTTCCATGAACTACCTCGCACTCACGTGCGAGGTTTCATGGGAGCGTGCTCCCATTTCTAGCGTTTCTATCGCATTTTAGAGATTCGGATAATCCTCCGCATTAGGAGGCAGCTCAATAATAAAAAGCTCCGGGGTATGGCTAACAAGCTGTATATGCGGACACGCCTACAGATCGAACCGGATTAAGGCGTGTCAGTCGCATCGTTCACAATACCTGTTTGCTCTCTCCAAATTTATGAGTTTAATTTTTCATTGAAGGTCCGTTTGCTTACTTTTTTCTCGGCCAGCAGCTGACGCCTTTTGTGTTCGAAAGAACAGCAGGGTCAAATTCCGGATCCGTGATGCCATTGGCTTTCTGCGCGTTGTAATCTCTGAGCGCTGCAATTGCATACTTCCCGAGGAGAACAATCGCGATTAAGTTGACAATTGCCATAAGCGCCATGAAGAGGTCGGCCAAATCCCAAACAATGGAAAGGGATGCGATGGAGCCGACAAATACCATGACTACGACGCAGGCTCTGAAGATCGGAAGCGCTGCTTTGCTCTTAGAGATAAAGGGCATATTCATTTCGCCGTAGAAATAATTGCCGATAATGGAGCTGAAGGCAAAGAAAAGAACGACGATTGTCATGAAGAAATTTGTCCAGGTGCCGAGCTGACCGGCAACGGATTTCTGAACCAATTCAATACCGGTAATTTTTGCGCTTTCCCATTCCGGCGAGAGCAGAACCAGCATCGCAGAAGCGGTGCAGACGAATAGGGTGTCGAAGTAAACGCCCATGGACTGAATGAGACCCTGTTTGACCGGGTGAGTTGCGTCCGCAGCAGCAGCGGCATTCGGAACAGCACCCATACCGGCTTCGTTGGAGAAGAGACCGCGTTTAATGCCGGTCATCATGGCAGTACCGATTGCGGCGCCGGTTACTGACTCAAAATTGAAGGCTTTGGTGACAATCATGAGAAGCACGCGAGGTACTTCCGTGATGTTCATTAAGGTAATCACAAGCGCGAGCAGAAGATAAGCCCCCGCCATAAAAGGCACAATGTAGCTTGCGACCTTCGCGATGCGTGTCATGCCTCCGAAAATTACAAGTGAAGTCAGAATGGCAACGCCGATGCCGGTGTAGAGCGGGTCAATCTGGAAAGTTGTCGCAATTGAAAGCGACATTGTGTTGGCCTGCACAGAGTTAAAGATCAGACCATATGTGACGGAAATCAGGACCGCAAATACGCCCGCGAAGAAAGGGGAACCCAGCGCGTTCTTGATGTAATAAGCGGGGCCTCCGAGAAAGCCTCCGCCCGGTTTGCGAATTTTATAGATCTGCGCAAGGGTAGATTCGATAAAGCCACTTGCCGCACCGATTGTCGCGATAACCCACATCCAGAAAATAGCGCCGGGACCACCCGTGACAACGGCAATCGCGATACCGGCGATATTGCCGACACCGACTCGGGACGCTGTAGAAATGCAGAAAGCCTGGAAAGGAGAAATATGTCCGTTGGGCGGAGGCGTTCTGGATCCTTCGAGCACGCAGCGGAACATCTCCCGAATATTAGTGATTTGGACAAAACGCGAGGTAAAAGTAAACCAAAGTCCGATGCCAATCAGCATGATGATCAGAACATAAGACCAAAGAACGTCATTAATAGACGCGACAGCAGAAGCGAACCAATTCATTGACTATTAAAAAGGATAAGTATCAGGATTAACCACTAATTGTAGCAATCGCAAATTAGTGATACCGCAAATACGAACAATTTTTGTTCAGCTTTTTGTTTTCAGGGGGATTAATTTTTAAGGGATTGTGTCCTGTTCGATTTTCTTATAGTCCAATTTTCCGTGACGAGGCTCCGGATTTTTTCGACAAAAAACTTCTCGTAATAGAGCAGGTTGGTTTGAGGAGCAGATATCGAAAAAGTTCCGGGCATGCCTGAGCTTTTGAGGTTCCCTAAACATCCTGTGAGCTTTAAGTCGATAAAGAAGTAAGTCTCGGTTATAGCGTTAGGTATAGATAAATTTGCCGCGGTTTTCTATGACGGAATTTCCAACCTCATAAGCTTTAACAATGCTGATTCGACGTACGGATTTAGCGTTTACAGTAATTCTGATCACTTCGGAGTCCATCCTGCCTGCACAGCTGAATATGCGCAGGAGATAAATGTTGTAGAGCTTTTCGCCTTTCGGGCTCTTGCCGTCTTCGCTGAAAAACGGAAGTTCTTCGGATTTGGCGCCGAGGTTATGGAGGAATTCGGAGATATTGAAGCGGACAATATCAATGAGGCACGTTTGCTGAGGCAGTTCGCTGACCGACAATGAAACTTCACGACTGTAACGAAATACGGAGTCAGGCCGGAAAGCAGAAAGTTCAAACCTGCGTGAAGCGTCTCGGATTAAATCCTCAGCGCGCAATGGCAGCTCCTCTGAACGTACAAAGCCGAAATTTTCTTTGGCCGAACCGACGCGCTGATTATTCATGAAAATAAAAAGCCGTCTGTCCGGTATCCATCTTCTAAAAATAACGTTTGAGAGCCAGTCTCTAAAAATTTCTTTGAAGCGATCTTTAAAGATGTAGGCGATTACAAGCGCAAAGAATAGGTTGCGGCTCAGCGAGCCGTAGAGATCCTGGTAGAAGAAGGCGACGATCGTCGCAAACAGCATGGAGAGAGCGGCCGCTGATCCGTAGATGGAATGAGTCAGCAGGGGCGCTCCTGCCTTATATCGGATGTCAAGATAAAGACAGCTGTGCACAAATTTCTTCAGATGAGACCAGCGCAGAAGAAATGCGGATTCTTTGCTTTCTCCTTCAGGAATTTCATAAGGGAAATGCATTTGACGATAGTCTTCGACGTCTCGCCAGTGAGAGAGTATCTTTGTTCGGTTTTCTCCGACGAAGACAGCGCTCAGATCTCTGAGGCAGAAAGCGGTTTCCACCGTGAGAAATTCGTCAAGGCAGTCAAGCAGATGCCCTACATCCTTGTCATGCGTCTGAGAGGATTTAACTTTACGAAATTCTTCAAGGAGCTGCCCGACAGTGCGCAGAAAGTCATCAACTTCGTCAGCTGTCAGTTCCGAGGTTCCCATTAAAGCCCGGCATCTTTCCTGCAGAGCGGATTTAAATCTCAGACCGAACCTTTTATAAGCGGTGCTGAGCTGATTGATGTCGGAGCAGGACTGCAGCGGTTCGGAAAGTTCGTCAAAGAGCGTCTCCAAGCTGGGACTGGTTTCAGAGAGGCTCAGGTAGCACTTCAGATTGCGCTTGAATTCTTCCTTTTTGAAATTGTTTTCTGTGATCTGAAGCGCACCCGGAAAGATAAAGAAATTGTCGACTCGGTATTTGAGCTTCTTGGATTGAGCGGCGATACGGATTTTTTGTTTGATTTCGATTTGTTTTCTGCCGTGCAGTTTGATCGCGTCTGTCCCCTGGGCGTGCGCCTGGGCGAGTTCACTCACGCACAACAAACGCCCCCCAAAGCTTTCTTCGGCTTTGCGGCGCGATCGGGGATTACCTCGTTAGAAGAATCCGGGCGTGATGCCGAGCCATTTGAAGTAGGTAGCTCCTGCGAGCAATAGGCCCAGCCAGTAGAGAATCGACATTACGAAGCCGTAATAGAAGGATTCTCCCATCGTGTATTTGTTGGTGCCGTAAAGCATCGCGTTAGGCTTTGCGTTAAACGGAAGACTCCAGCAGACGTTGATGCAGAGCGCGACCGGGATTGCGAGCGAAAGGATGTCGATCTTTAATTCCTGAGCAATACCGATGACGATCGGCATGAAAATAATGGTTCTCATGTTCTTGCTTTGGAAGATGAAATGACTCGTGATAAAGATGCCGGTCAGGAGCGCATACAGGCTGAAGTAGCTCATTGAAGCCAAACCGAGTCCGTCCATCATCGCCTTGGTGAGCGTGTCCATCAGTTTGGTCGCGGTCAGACCTGCACCCAGCGCATAGGCGCCTGCCGAGAAGATCATCAGGTGCCACGGAATATCCACGTCGTTCCAGTTCAGCAGCTTAAACTGCGGCGCGAGCATGATGACGGCGCCGGTCATGGCAACAACCGTTGCATTGATGCCGTGGATCTTATCGGTTGCCCAAACGAGGAGCACCAGTCCGAAGATCGCGATGGCTTTAAGTTCATTGACTTTGAAGGGACCGAGCTCATCGTAGGCTTTTTGGAGCGACTCCATGCCGCCCTGAAGTTTGGGCTGCGAGTCTTCCTTTGAGACCGGGAAGATGAAGCGCACGCCAAGCGCGTAGCCGATGATGCCGAATCCGATGACAAGCGGCAGACCGGCCATCAGCCAGTCAAAGTAATAAATGGTGCAGCCTGCGCCCGCGAGCAGCGCGATTGCAAGAAGGTTGGCGCCGGATCCGGTCATAAACGCGTTGCAGCTCGCATTGATCATGACGAGGTTATAGAGCACCAGATTACGGGAGAAATTGTTGGTGGAATCGGTGCCGGGCGCTCCGTAAACCGCAGAGATCACCATAAAGAGAGGCATCATGAGTGCGGCTTTTGCGGCTGTCGCGTTTACAAAGGCTGCCAGCAGGACGTTAATGCCGAGGAATGTCAAAAAGATTGCCGAGGCGTTTCGGCCGAATCTCAGAATCAGCCAAAGCGCGACGCGTTTCACGAGCTGCGTCTTAACCAGAGCGCTCGCAAGCACGAACGCGGAAACGTTCAGCCAAATGACCGGATCGCCTAGGGTGGCCATGGCCGGCTTTGCTTTTAAAATCCCGGTCAGCACGAGTCCGCAGATTAAAAGCATTGAGGTCACGTAGTTCGGAAGCGCTTCGCTGATCCAGAGGAAAAGCGCAGTCGCAAAAAGCGCGAACATCACCTGCTGTTTCGCGTTCAGAATAGGAATTTGGAAGACGTACGCGAGAAGGACGAACAGAATTGCGGCGATCGGCAGTCCCCATGTTCTGAAGAAAGCTCCGGTCTTTGTGAGCTTTTTTTTGGGGAGTCGGTTTAGCGAATAACTGTTCAGATCCAACGGATCGAATTTGGTCTGGACGGTGTTCGTTGTCATAGTTTTTGCGGCGGTCGTTCAAGACCGCCGTTCCGGTTAAATCTGGTAAATCTTTAGTTCATGCCGAGAACTTGTTTGGCCGCCTTTAAGTAATTTGTGTTGGGCAGGTCGGCGATGCCAAGTGCTTCGGTGGCTTTCTTCATGCCTTCATAGTTTTCGCTTTCGCAGCAGGCAGTTTCAACCATAGCGCCGTTGAACCAAACCTGGGCGTATTCGCAGATGATGCCTTCAACGGAGAATCCGTAGCGTTTCTTTTCTACGCGCACAACCGCAAGTTCGGGGTTGTCTTTAGCCATAGCGATGAACTCTTCAAGCGTGTAAACGTCCTTGGTCAGTTCAAGCGGTACCTGCAGATGCTTGAGAATTTCCGCAAGTTCTGCCTGTTTGACCGGGAACTGGAACTTTCCTCTCGGCTGGAAGATTTCGTAGCCTTCGGGTGTTTCACCGACTTTGGTCTTGATGTCGAGCAGTCCGTCACGAACTTTGACGTTGGCTTCGTTGGTGCGGCGGGAGAGGAAATAGACTTCGGTCGGCATTATGCGGGCAGCGTAAAGTGTGGCTTTGCATTTCCACATGTGTTCCTGAACGCCGGAGATGATGTCTTTACCAAAGACACGGAATTCAGCGCGGGGGATGATTTTGGCGGCTTCGTCAGCGCTGATGGCTTTGTTTTTGTCGTAAGGATTTGTCATTTTGAGGCCTACTTGTTCCAGGTGGTGAAAGGATGAGCAACGAGGTTGGAATTGAAATAACGGGGATCAGAAGAAACTTCTTCACCGATCCATTCCGGTTTGACAAACGCAGTGTCTTCCGAGGGAATTTCAATTTCAGCGACAACCAGACCTTCGTTAACGCCGTGGAATTCATCGATTTCCCAAGTCAGGCCGTTCCCGGCAGGAATCTTATAGCGGGTCTTCTCAATGATGGGTTTTTCAGCAAGTTCGTCGAGCATCTTGACGCAGTCGTCATACGGGATCGCATATTCGAACTCGAGACGAGTGCAGCCGACCGTCAGTCCTTTGACTGTGAGGAATGCTTTGTCATTGATGGTGCGGATGCGGACAGTGCGTTCCTTAACGCTGTTCAGATAGCCCTGACGATAATGTGTACCGACAGCGCCCTTACGCCATTCGTCGCCGACGACGAGGAATTTTCTCTCAATTTCTTTTGCCACTTTATGCTCCTTGCTAAATGAATAAGTCATTGGTTAATAACGATGAGTACATTCTGAGCTTGCGGCAGAAAAATAAAAAATTATCAAATCATATACGTCTTATAAGCAATTCTTATGAGTGAATCGATTCACTTTGTTCTTTCGGCTTCATATGGTCCGAGAGAAGAGAAATGAATTCAAACGCGGCGGGCGAGAGTTCACGTTTATCGTTGTAGCCGAGGAAATAATCGGCGGTGACGGAAAAGTTTTCAACGCTGAGAAGGCTCAAAGCCTCTCGTTTGAGTTCGTGACTGACGGCAACGAGCGGGAAGGCTGCGGCGCCGAAGCCGCACGCAATCAGGCGTTTTGAACTTTCAAGACTGTTGACTTCAATGGCAGGCGCCGTGAGAAACTCATAGACGCCGACGCTCTTAAACCACTCTTCAAGTTTGGAGCGCATACGGCTTCCTCTTTGCCGCATGACGAGATAGCTTTCTGCGAATTCTTTTGGGGACAGCGGTCTTTTCAGGGCTGCGAGCGGCGACGAGGGCCTGCAGACGCAGACATAAGGCTCCTTCATAAGCAGCTTCTGCCGACAGTGTTTAAGGCCGCTGACATGACGGCTTAAAGCAACGTCAGCGACACCTTCTTCGACAAGGTGCGTGACATAGGCGGAGTCTCCCATTTCCAAGCGAATGGAAATCAGCGGGTATTTTTTGTAGAACTCGTTAATGACCGAAGAGAGGAAATAGTTGCCCATGACTGCGCTTGCAGCGATTGTCAGTTCACCGGTAAGAAGGTGGTTCAGGTCATTAAAAACGTTTTCGATTTCTCGGAAGATGCCGAAGAGTTTCTGCGTATAGCTAAAAAGGATTTTTCCTTTGGCGGTCAGTCTGATCTGGCGTTTGCTCCGATCAAAAAGCGGGTTGCGCAGTGCGTGTTCGATGCCCTGAATCTGCTGAGAAACCGCGGGCTGAGTCATGTAAAGCGCTTTGGCGGCTTCAGTGAAACTGCCTAAACTTGCGACCACATGAAACGTCTTGAGATGCTCAAGATTCATTCGGGAAATGCTGACCTGTTTATTGTGCATACAGACAACCTTTTGGTGTAAGGAAACTCATTTAAGAAAGAGGTCGGTAATAAGTTTAATTGATCAGCAGTATCGATTTTCAATCGGCAGAAATTATGGTTAGCCAAGAGGTTAGGGGAGGTGTGAGGGCCATGATCCGAATTTGAGTATGCTATTTCTCCGGACGAGACTCGTACTTGATTTCGTGTTTAATGAGGTCGCCAGGTTTTTAACCAGCTCACTTCATCTGCGTGTCACTTTTGAGTGATTTATCATGAAAAATGAAATTAAAAAGCCTCCGACAGAATCCCAAACCTTTGCTGAGTACTACGAATCGTGGTTACGTATCTACAAGAAAGGTGCCGTCAGGGAAGTTACATTTAATAAGTATCAAATGACGCTTCTTTGGGTTAGGCGTTTGATTCCGAATCTTGTTCTTAGGGATTTGACCCGACTTAACTATCAGGACCTATTGAATCGGTATGCGGAATGCCATGAAAAACAGACGACGATTGATTTTCATCATCAGCTTAAAGGCGCAATTTTGGATGCCGTCGACGATGGATTAATTGACCGAGATCCTACTCGCAAAGCCATTATCAAGGGGCGTGCGCCGCGTTCAAAAAAGGCGAAATTTTTAAATCAGTTTGAGTTACACAAGCTTCTTTCCGCTCTGGATTTATCCGCTTCTCTTAATTGGGGCTGGTTTATTCTCCTGGTTGCAAAAACCGGAATGCGTTTTTCAGAAGCTTTGGTGCGCCCCCTGTAATTTGTCGTTTAGCAAGCTTACTTGACTGATTTACCAAAAGCTTCTATAGAGAAACTTTTATAGATTGCCATGATATACGGTTACATTAGGGTCAGTTCTGACAAGCAAACGGTTGAAAACCAGCGGTACGAAATTAATCGCTTCTGCATCGAAAAAAATATGGTTGTTAACGGTTGGATAGAAGAAACAATTTCGGGAACCAAAGCCTATAACAAGCGCGAGCTTGGAAAGTTGCTTAACCGAATAAAGAAAGATGATCTCATTATTTGTGCAGAGTTGTCGCGCCTTGGCCGAAATCTTTTTATGATTATGGAGATCCTTAATTTATGCATGATGAAAGAAGCAAAGGTATGGACCATCAAGGACAATTATCGTCTTGGTGATGATATTCAAAGTAAAGTGTTGGCTTTTGCGTTCGGCCTTTCCGCAGAAATTGAACGCAACCTTATTTCTCAGCGCACTAAAGAAGCTCTAGCCCGGAAAAAATCGGAAGGAGTCATCCTTGGACGTCCTAAAGGAAGGAAGAATTCTCCTGATAAATATAAACTTTCTGGGAAGGAAAGACTCATTCAAGACCTGCTTACCATTGGCACATCTCAAAGACAGATAGCCAAAATCTGCAAAGTTGATCGCAATACACTTGCCAGGTTCATAAAAAATATGACTAGCAATAAATAATTGAGCGTTTTCGTTCAGCAAAATGCCGTCTCCAACAATTTTGCGACGTCTGATTCGTGGGTGATACTCTCGCCCATTGAGCGTAGTATTAAACGGAAAATCGAAAGTATTGGAACCCCGCTCAAGGACTGGGATATTCAGATTAATTATGGGATAAAGACTGGTAGCAACGAAGCATTCATCATATCAACCGAAAAACGTAATGAAATACTAGCCAATTGTGCCAATGAGGCTGAACGCCAAAGAACGGCTGAACTTATCCGACCGATTCTTCGTGGCAGGGATATCAAGAGGTATGGATATATGGACAATGGACTATACCTTATCAATATTCATAACGGCATTCGTGGGCGTATTCCTCGCATCAAAATAGAGGACTATCCTGCTGTAAAGGCTCATCTAGACCAATATTGGGACAAGATTGAAAAGAGAGCAGACCAAGGAGATACTCCATATAATTTAAGAAACTGCGCTTATTTGGAGGATTTTTCCAAACCAAAATTGTTCTACCCCGATATTTCTCAGAACTTAACTTTTGCTTTATGTCAGGAAAAAGTTTTCTGTAATAACACGGTCTATTTTTTCTCCTCAAAATCTGAAAAACTATTAGAGTATTTAGCCTCAGTCTTGAATACTAAGCTTATGGACTGGTACTACCGGACCATTTCCGTGCAATTAGGAAGCTGCGCTGTTCGTATGTTCTCAATTTATGTACTTAATTTGCCGGTCCCCAAAAAAGTTAGCGGGAGCTTATACGAGACATTAAGTCTTACAAAGGAGGAGATCGCCTTTATAGAATCTCAATAAAACCAATCTGTTGACGTTCTTTTTCCGTAAGTTCATAAAGATCAAAAATTAAGGAGTCCAATCTTAGCGCTATTCGCTTGCATGGAACGTCTTGCATTTTGGCTACCAACTCTTTAAATAAGGCTTCTGTTGAATCATCAATTCGAATGACAGGAATCTTTTCGAAAAATATTTTTCGCAACTCTCTTGTTCCTCCTTGTAGTTCTGGGAAGTCATTGACGAAACAATATTTGAAAAGAGAAGAGTTTAGAAATGCTGTCAGAAAGGCCAAATGTTTCCCCGTAATCATGAAAGACTTATCATTTTGGTAAAAACCCCTTTTATCGTAATAAAAAGGCAAATACTTTGTCATGTTTGGGTATACAACTTTTGGCTTAAGAAAATCCTCCCAATAACTGATGCTGTCTTGTATTTCAAACCACCTATTAGGGGTTTTCTTCCGTGCCTTTTCAGGGGCATTTCCGATAACTATTCTTTTTCCTAATATCTCTACAAATTTCCCCGTTTGTGCTAATTTCTGCTGACAGAAATCTGCAAGATAGCCGTTTGCAACCCAATCATAGCCAGCAGTACGGAGATTATTTTCTGCAAAAGATAAAAAGTAATCCTTGACTGCAGGGTAATCTTCAATATCGTAGTGGCGAGCGGGGAATGTGGCAATCAAATATAAATTTGCCCACTCATATCCATATCTCTTGATGTCCCTGCCACGAAGAATCGGTCGGATAAGTTCAGCCGTTCTTTGGCGCTCAGCCTCATTGGCACAATTGGCTAGTATTTCATTGCGTTTTTGAGATGAAATAATGAAGGCCTCGTTACAACCAGTAAGAATTCCACGGTAAATTCGAATATCCCAGTCCTTGAGTGGGGTTCCAATACTTTCGATTTTCCGTTTAATACTACGCTCAATGGGCGAGAGTATCACCCACGAATCAGACGTCGCAAAATTGTTGGAGACGGCATTTTGCTGAACGAAAACGCTCAAATTTTTTATGCTATTTTTATCCTGTTTACTTGCACATGTACAAAGCGTTTTATGCTGATTTGGCTCCTGAGAGAACAGGAGAATGTTGGTATCAACAGTAGCGCTATCGAACACTTTTACACCTGCAAAATCTATTAACAAAATGGGATTCGTGTTCTTTGCCAAAAAATCGCGAGTTTTTTTACCATATCCCGCCCTCATCCATTTGTTGGAAGTAATAAAACAGAGATGCCCTCCTGCTTTTAGCAATTGATGACCGCGTTCATAGAAAAGACAATAAATATCTCCCTTTCGTTCAAATGTTCTATAACCACTCTTTTCATATAAATTAGCCAACTTCCCTGCATTATTTTGAAGTTGTATGTAGGGGGGATTTCCTATAACGATGTCAAAGCCATCAGTGAGGCCGAACATCCATTCCGGATCAAAAAATGAACTAACACTGTTCTGATCATATGGATTCCACGATGCCAGTTGGCATGCGTCCTCCGGCGCGAAATCGTTATTTTCCGCCAGAAGCTTTACGAGGTTGGAACGAAGTAGATGGTCTTCATTGCGAAGGTCACGTTTAGTTTTAGCGGATTTTGCTTCGAAATGAAGCCTACGAACTTGTTTTAATTTTTGCTTAGTAATCTCTATTTCAGGATCCTCGAAAAGATTTCCCTGTTTTCTTCTCTTCACTGTATGCAGAGAGTCTGCAGTAACAAATTTAGTCTCTAAATTTGGAAGTGTTGGAATACCGAAATTAGGCTTGGAAGGATCCTTCTCGCAGTCACAAATAAGAGAGATGAAAAAACGAAGCTTTGTAATCTGGGACGCTATGCTCTGAATGTCACAACCATAAAGGCAATTTTCAATTATTGAAAGTTTAAGGTCATAACTTTTTTCTTCTGGAAGAATTCTCTGCAGTACATCGACTATACGGTTCAGCAACCCCATCGGGAAAGCTCCTGAGCCACACGCAGGATCGAGAACCTTTACGGCCTTTAATTTATTGGCTGTCGCCAGATATCTTTCTTCGAAATTTTCGTCATACTTAAAATTCGAAGCAAACAACGAGCGATTGAAATCGTTATCTCCGAGGTAGGCAATAAGACTTTCATCTACCATGAAGCTAACAATCTCGCGCGGAGTATAGAAAGAACCGCTCATGTTGCGTGCAGTTTCTTTGGTTTCTGGATTATAAGCGCCAAGGAGATTCTCGAATACCTTGCCCAAAAGTTCAGGATCTAATGCGATCTGTTGTTCATTGGGCGTATTTTCTTCGATGGTAAAGTTATAACGATTAAGAATTGAGAATAATCCTTTTTCTGGAGTAAAGAATAGAGCGTTTGGCACAATTGCTCGATATTTGTAGACACCGTCAGCAAGACGACTTGTGTTTTGGCTAAAACCATCAAAGTTATAGCTCGTTATGACACCGTCAACTACTTTTGTTTTATCAAGACATTCAAAAAGGCCTCCATTGAGGAAAGGAACTTCTGAAAAAACATTTACGACATCTTGCTCCGATATACTAAACATCTCCGCGTATCGGTATAAGGTCTTTACGTCTTCTTGGTCTTCTTTTGCAAAGATTCTTTTCTTGCCATCTTCATCTACAATTGCTCTGTTAAGGGTTGCAAAAAAGAGATTTTGAAGAATCGCGTTGTAATAATTTCCCTCTGTCGTGCTGTTGGGATCAAAATCCTTAAGAATTGTCTTAAGATAATTCTCATCAAAGAGCTGGTTAGGAATAAAAGATTTTTGCTTGATAAACCAGACAAACATTATGCGAGTAATCAATCGAATAATCTTTTCTTCGAGGTCGTCACTAGCTTTTTTTTCTACAGATGCACTTTTTGGGAATGAAATTCCGCTCGACGAATCAACTGCCCAAAGAAACCAATCAAACAAATCGTTGTAGAACTTCTTCGTCAGCGCCTCAACAGAGAACGCCTCTGTGATGTCTTGCAATGTTTGTTTACTATCTCGAAGTTTTATAAACTGATCAATGGCAGTACGGCAACCGCGTCCCTCTCCAAGGAGATAGGTATAACGCATAGTATCGGTGGAGACTCTCTCATATTCTCCCCGCTTATTAAATCCCCATGTTTCACTAACGTAAGAAAATCGAAGAGCGCTCTCATTATGACGATGTGCAAAAATAAAGGCCCCAGCGTGTCCCATATCCCGCCAATCTTTTGTCAACATATCCCGGATGCTACGTTTATTTCGTTCAATGTCCACATTGTCATTAAGTTCAACTTCATAAACTGCTATAGACTCTCCGTCAGCAAGAGATATCTTGCCCAGAAGCAAGGCTTCCTTTGCAATTTTGCTACTAACGTGAACCGGAGAAGGGGCTCGCCAGAACTGAGCCTTACTGCGAAAAATATCGGTTAAAAGTTGTTGCCAAGACTCTCGGTTGTATTTAGATTCAATTATCTCTTGGTAGTTCATAATTAAGCCTTTTGAAAGGACTCAGACAGGATAATTTCCGCCTCAGACTCATGCATTTTAAGCAACGATTCTTCTGCCGTATAGTAAGGAGAATATTTCCTTGCCATTTTGATGACTTCTTCTAAAGCTTCGTCATGTGTCAAACGCGCCTTTCCTGACGTGCGTCTAAGGTCTTTTTGAATTCGTTGCAAACGCTTTGCAATATAGGTTATCACTCCCCTCTCGGCAAGTGTTTTAAGCTGTCTCAACTGAATGAGAAGGTCCGGATCATCAATTTCACGCATGAAGTTAGTAAGAAGATTGAGAGCCGTGCTTATCTGAGACCCTTTGCTTGCGGGATCGTCCTGACCATTCTCTTGAGTCTGGAGTTCACGTTGTTGCATGGAGTGAAAATATTCAACTGCCTTAGCAACTTGTTCGTGGTGTAGGGCTATCAGTCCTTCACTCTTTTCTTTTGGATGCGCCTTAAAGTACTTTAAGGCTTCCAACACTGAGATTTCCTCGGCGGAAGACGACACAAGGAGAAAAACTTTCCTAAGGTTTGTTTTTAAAAATACGACAGTGTCGTTGCTTAAGGTGACCCCGTCAATCTTTCGGGCAGCGCGACCACACCGGCTACGAATAGAGAGTCTAGCGATGCGGTTATACTCTTGTCGATTCTTGAGATAAAGTTCTCTTAGTTCCTCATAGTAAGGAAGTTCAAGATTTGCATCTTCCTTATTTCCTTCGATTGCCTCGTCAAACAGTTTTTCAAGACCTCGATCGACTATTTCATCCTTGGAATAGATTTGATTGTCTTCTCCAAATGTGGAGTGAAATGTCTGAATCTTACTCAGAGCTACCTCATTGAGGTTAATTTCACGATTACCTTCCCGAGAGGGGTAGAAAACATAATTGTAAATATGCTCAGATAACGAACCAATGCGGTTTACGCGACCAATACGCTGCATTAGTCTAGTAGAGTTCCAAGGAGTGTCATAATTTACTATGACATTGGCTCGATGCAGGTTGACTCCTTCTGCTAAGACATCCGTGGTAAGGATGATATTGTATTTGTCCAGCTTGGTTTTATAGTTCGCATCAAAATTTTCTCGAATTGCTTTGAATTGAGAATTTCTATTTTTAGCTGAAACAACAAGAAGATCCGACCGACTAATCCTTCTGGAAAGATATTCTATGGTATCTAAGGATTCTGAAAAAACCACCAATTTTTGCTGTGGGTTTTTATCTGCTTTGAATAATTCGTGCTTCAAGAGCTCCTCAAATTTTGCGAACTTTGAGTCTTCCTCATCAGATATGTTATTCCAGTCTTTCCATATCTCGTCTAGAAGCTGCTGATCTTCTTGAAGCGTTTCAATAAATTCTGGTTCAAAGTCTGACGCCTTAAATATTGCATTTTTAGGGTTGTCTTTGGCCTTTTCATTTATCTTCTCCTCAATTTCCTCCTCGGTCATTCCATTTATGTCTAAATCAGGAGCAATGTAGACCTTGCCTTTTCCTGCATCGAAAGTATCGATCATCTCCTTATTGGCTTCGCGAAAACTATTGATGGAGACTTTAAAAGCATAGAAACTGCTTTCAAGACGCTTTACTAAGCCATTCTTTCTGATTCCTGCAAGAGAGCGAGATACAAGCTCCGCATTGTCATACAAACCCTTTGAAACTTCAGGTTTAAGATAAGCAATCGCCTGATAGCGGGTATATTTTAGCTGCTTGGTAAGTATGCTCACGGTCTTCTCAAAGAGACCGGCAAGGTGCTCATTGAGTTCGTATTGATTTTCGATAGGCCGCTCGACTTTAGGGAACGCTTGAATGTCTTTGCGATAACGCGGTATAAGCTCAATATCAGTGCGAGTACGACGAACGGTGAGTGGTTTTATGATCCTACCTCGAACCCTTTTTGCGAGAGCCTTGAAGTCATCCAAACTACTGTTATGTTCCCTGCGCAATCTTTTGAATTCAGCAATTAGGGGGCTGAAGAAGGCAGTCAAGTTTGTTACTCCATCAATAGTACAGCGACGAGGATCTTGGAAAAGTAAAATCTGATTGTAAATGTCGGCAGGAGTGTTGTTCATTGGCGTTGCGGAAATAAGCATCACCTTCTTCTTATAACCTTGAATTTGACCTGCGTTAACGCGAGGCATTTTACAGATTTCCTGAAGTTGTTCAAATGCGTTTGTAGTATGCGAACGAAATTTGTGTGCTTCGTCAACAAGGATAAGATCGTACTCTTCAGCGTTCCAATAATCGCGCTCCTCCTCATCGAGGACTTTTTTGAGGCTTCCGTTAGTAATGAATTTTGCATACTTATCTATGCCAAAATCATGAAAGGTTGTCTTCCAGTTCTGCTCGACAGCAGGAGGGTATACAACTAATATTTTTGTTTTATCACGACCATTTTCTAGTAAAAACTTCTTTGCAATCATTGTTGCAATGACTGTCTTCCCCAGTCCCACAACATCAGCAAGGAAAAAGCCATCATAGCGAAGCAGTTTTTGGTAACCTTCCACAACTGCGTCAGTTTGGTAATCGTAAGTTGTGTACCCGTCAGGAATTTCCAAGGAATTTCCACTGTCTGATTCTGTAACCCTGTCCGAGAAGTACTCCATAAGCATCTTAACGTATAGTTCGTATGGAGTTACACCCCCTTTGAGATAAGTGCGATTGATACTATCTTTCAAATCATCAGCAGTTATTTCACAATTTTTAGCTTCCTCCCAAAGTTCTTCGAACTCCTTTAAAGCAAAATTTACATCTTCAAACTGAGTCAATTTGACATTAAATTCATATTGTTGTTGCTCTGGAATACCTAGACCATTGCCAGACAGATTACTTGATCCAGTAACAAGAAGCCCTTGTGTATATTGGTTAAAATCATCGGGGTAAAGAATATATATTTTTGCGTGGATTTTCCGGGAAGGATGAGACCTGACTTCAATCTTTCCAGATTTAAGGTCCTCCACCATCTGAAAAATGCCATCTTCTTCTGTTTTTGAATATCCCAAATGTTCAATATCTCTTCGAATTTGTTGGAGCAAATCATCTTTTACGGCTTCGTCCGCCCCGTAAAATAACATTCCTTCCCTAACAGCATGAAGGATATATTTATCTACATCAATACCAATAAGAATTCGAACCTTATTGATGTTATCTAGTAATGGACGTAACCGAAAATAGCCAGAGGCCCTCAAAAACCCTACTACGGCATCGAGATGCTGAATTGAAGGATTATTCGACAGCACTCCTTCGAATTCTTTGATAAGAGTGTTTCCTCTCTTGTTTGTAAATATATGGGAGTTGTTTTGAGGAGAGTGCATAAGTAGTGATTCAGTTAATGTTAAATAAGAAAAACTTTGTTTTCAGCTCCTCGGATAATCTTAACCCAGATAGATTCCGTTTTTTCACGACCTTGTAAACATGGACTCGCATCGTGTCGTTTCCTGAAATGTGTAGTCTACTTGATGTTATTAAACAGGTTGTTCACGATTTTGCGTGAAATTTAGCAAGTAAAGTTTTATTTTTACCTCCTCATTTAGTTTTTAATGCGTTAAGCGTATTGCTTAATGCCTTAAAACAATGTGTATTTGAATAAGCCGTCAAGAAACTTTCGCGGCATAAAGCCGTAACCTCGCCTTGTTCGGTTACGATTTATTCCACGATTCCTTGACTGCGCAAGACTAGGGAGCCGCTTCATGACTTCTTCGCATGTCGTCGATTTGTTAGCCTGGCGATGGATTCAAAATATCCGGATGAGACTACGATTTTGCATTTCCGTCACCTTCTTGAGAAAAACCGCCTAGACAAACAGGTCTTTGATTTGTTCACGCGACAACTTACCAACAGAGGTCTTCTCTTCAGCAAAGGTACGATTGTAGACGGTTCTTTTATTGGAGCGCCGAGTTCGACGAAAAACGCTGACAAGAAGCACGATCTTGAAATGCTCTGAGCAAAGAAAGGGAAGAATTGGCACTTCGGAATGAAGATGCATATTGGTTATGATGTTACGCAAGTGGACGAATTACGCCGCCCGATGACCGGGAAGTCCTTGGAGATTCGGGTATCTCGGAAAGGAAAAGCGCAAGAGTGCCGATCCTGAGCACGTAACCTATACGGCAGCGAAACGCTGTAGCCAAGGGAGAAGCTATCGGTACGGAGAATTACCAGCGAAAAGGTGCTGAGTTCGATTCGATGCAAGGTCGAATACGCCTTTCATCGAATTAAGGTTCAGTTCGGATATAGGAACCTAAAACGTCAGCTCTTATTTAGAGCTATAGGCTATTCATGTATAAAAACGCATCAATATCAATAAAAAAACGGCATTAGACTTTCTTAAATCCACTCCATAAACTCAGTGCTGCACATCGTAAAATTCCTTAGGAGATTCAGTATGAAACGCAGAAGTTTGATGCTTGGAGCGGCGGCAGGGTTCGGCGGTTTGGTTTTATCCCTGCAGGGCTTTGCTTCGAGTAGGGGGCCCGCAGGCACTCCAATCTCAGACATTACACTTCCAAATTTAACCGCGGATGCAGCTGCTCCGGTGGTTTACTATTCACCCTTGGTCAGCTCCTAGGCCATGCTTCTCCTTCTCAAAGCGATTGATCCGGCTCTCAAGGGAAAAGTCGGCATCAAGCTGACATTCGAAAACTACCGGGATCGCGAGGTCAAAATTAATCCTGACTTGATTAAGCCGCTTGTCAGTCAGGTTAAAGGCACGCTGATTGACAGCAATTATTTTGATTCGGCAAGAAACGCCGCCGCTTCACATTTAGAAACTGCTAAACAGAACGGATTTGATAAGGTCGGTCCGATCGATATCCTGGATGCTGAAGGAGAAATCACGCTTTCGGTTCACGGCGGCCTCCATCTTAAGACCTTTATTACCGGTGCTCATCTTGCCAATTACGACTCTTTGATTTCGATTGTTCGGTTCAAAGGTCATAACCTGCCGCGTTACGGCGGAACGATGAAAAATCTTTCCATATGTCTGGGGACGCCGCGCGGTGCAGCACAAATCCACAGCGGCAGCAAGGTGACCGAGTATTACTCATCTGCAGGCGAAAAGACGGCGAGCGAAGCCATGGCTGACGCCGTGAAAGCGGCTCTTGACTACAAGCCCGGAAGATGGATTTTTTTCAATATTATTGACGCGTTGGACCCGCAGAGAAGAGACAGCTGCAAGGAAGCCAAGAATATCGGCGATATCGGCATTTTAGTGAGCCTTGATCCCGTCGCCTGCGATCAGGCCGCCGTCGATATGGTGTATGGTTTTGCGCCAAGCGAAGAAGTCCGCAGGAAATGGGAGGAAGAACATTTCACCGACACGCTTTCGGCAGCTGAGAAAATCGGAGTCGGTTCTACCGCTTACCGTCTTCAGCTCGTGAAGTAGTTCTTTGTTCCTGACAGCTCTAGGTCCCATAGTTTGAGACCTTTTTCATTTATGCGAGGTTTCGGATTAAGTATTTCCCGTACTGTCGGAAAAAGTTCGGTAAAAATATCTAATCAGCCGTTAATCGGTGGCATACTCAAAAGATTACTTCAAAACAATCGACACCAAGAGAAAATGACAGACACATCGCCTAAGACTCTTTACGACAAGATTTTTGACGAACACGTTGTCCGAACCGAAGAAGACGGTACAGCAACGCTTTATATTGACCGCCATCTGGTCCACGAAGTGACCAGCGCTCAGGCCTTTGAAGGTCTGAGAATGAATGACCGCAAGCTGTGGCGCTCGAGCTCGGTGGTAGCGACGGCGGATCACAATACGCCGACGACCGGCTGGGAGCAGGGCCTGGAAGGCATTACTGACCCGGTAGCCAAACTGCAGGTGACGACTCTGGATCAAAATATTCGTAATAACGGCTGTGCCGCGTATTTTCCGTTCCTCTCGAGAGGTCAGGGCGTGATTCATGTCATGGGCCCCGAGGAAGGCGCGATTCTTCCCGGTATGACAGTCGTCTGCGGAGACTCTCACACTAGTACGCACGGCGCCTGCGCAGCTGTGGCGTTTGGCATCGGAACGAGTGAAGTAGAACACGTGATGGCAACGCAGACGCTTCTGACCAAGAAGATGAAGAATATGCGCGTGTACGTTTCCGGAAAACTTTCACCAGGCGTTTTCGCTAAAGACCTCGCTCTTTTTATCATCGGCAGAATCGGCACTGCCGGAGGTACCGGATGCGCGATCGAATTCGCGGGTCCCGCGATCGAGGCGCTCTCCATGGAAGGCCGTATGACGCTCTGCAATATGGCGATTGAAGCAGGTGCCCGCTGCGGTCTTGTCGCGGTTGATGATAAAACCGTCGAATACATGCGCGGACGCACGCTCGCGCCCGAAGGCGAACTCTTTAAACAGGCCGAAGAATACTGGCGGACACTGAAGAGCGACGAGGGCGCTCACTTTAATATTGAGGTGGAAATCGACGGAAACGCCGTTCCTCCGGTAGTCACCTGGGGCACCTCTCCGGAAATGGTCGTGCAGATTACCGACAGAACTCCGGAGCCGTCTGAGCAGCCCGACCCGGTTAAACGCGAAGGCTGGGAGCGCGCTTATGTGTACATGGGGCTTGAACCCAAACAGCCTGTGACCTCCATTGCCCCCGACCATGTCTTCATCGGCTCCTGCACTAACGGACGAATTGAAGATATTCGCGCTGCGGCTTATGTGGTGAAGAAACTGGGCAGGAAGGTTGCGCCGACCATTAAGCAGGCGCTCGTGGTTCCGGGCTCCGGCCTCGTGCGTGAGCAGGCGGAAAAAGAGGGACTGGATCAGATCTTTATTAACGCAGGCTTTGAATGGAGACGCCCGGGCTGCTCCATGTGCCTTGCGATGAACGCCGATAAACTCAATCCGGAAGATCGCTGCGCCTCAACGAGCAACAGAAACTTCGAAGGCCGTCAAGGCAACCGCAGCCGTACACACTTGTGCTCACCCGCGATGGCAGCGGCTGCAGCTATCGAAGGCCGTTTTGTCGATATCCGCAAAATTTTCTAAGGAGCTATCAGCATGAACAAATTCGTTACTTTTACCGGTATTGTCGCTCCGCTTGACCGCTCCAACGTGGATACCGACGCGATTATTCCGAAGCAGTTTTTAAAATCGATTTACAGAACCGGCTACGGCCCGAATCTGTTTGATGAATGGCGTTATCTGGATAAAGGCGAAGTCGGCAAGGACCCGTCGGAACGTACGCCGAATCCCGACTTTGTGCTGAATCAGCCCAGATACCAGGGCGCGGATATTCTGCTTGCCAGAAAAAATTTCGGCTGCGGATCTTCCCGTGAACATGCGGCTTGGGCGCTTTCTCAGTACGGATTCAAAGTCATTATTGCGCCGAGCTTTGCCGATATTTTCTACAACAACTCATTTAAGAACGGACTGCTTCCGCTGCCGCTTCCCGAGTTTGTGGTGGATCATCTTTTCAACGAAGTGCAGGCCAATAACGGCTATCGCCTGACAGTTGATTTGGAAAAGCAAGTTGTGATTGAGCCTAACGGCACCGCCCACAGCTTTGACGTTCCTGGGTTCCGCCGCTACTGTTTGCTGAACGGTTTGGACGATATCGGCATTACGCTTCAGCATAAGGACGAAATCGCCGCTTTCGAAAGAGCGCGCCTCAAAGCCAAACCCTGGCTCGTCAAAACTATCTACTAAACAATGATCGATGCGCCGCGGATCGCGGCGCGGCTTAATAGGAAAAACAAATGAAAAAAATCGCAGTATTGGCCGGTGACGGCATCGGCCCGGAGATCATGGCACAGGCCCTGAAGGTGCTGACCGCAATGAAGCTTCCTTTCGAATATGAAGAAGCGCTTGTCGGCGGAGCGGCTTATGCGGCTTTCGGTCATCCGCTTCCCAAGGAAGTCGTGGAGCTCGCTAAGAGAAGTGACGCTGTGCTTTTCGGCGCTGTCGGCGACTTCAAATACGACACGCTGCCGCGTCACTTAAGACCCGAGCAGGCGATTTTGGGACTCAGAAAGGCGCTCGGTCTTTTTGTCAATCTTCGTCCTGCGGTTTGCTTCCCTGAGCTGACTGCGGCTTCCTCTTTGAAGCCTGAATTGGTTTCCGGTCTGGATATTCTGCTTGTCCGCGAACTGACGGGCGACGTTTACTTCGGTCAGCCCCGCGGCAAACGCATCAGCCCTGACGGCGCAGAAGAAGGCTTTGATACGATGCGCTACGCCGTTCCGGAAGTAGAACGCATTGCTCACGTCGCGTTTAAAGCGGCAATGGGACGCAATAAACACCTTGTCAGCGTGGACAAGGCCAACGTGCTCGAAACCAGCCAGGTTTGGCGTGACACTATGATCCGCGTTTCTAAGGAATATCCGGAAGTCACACTCGAACATATGTACGTGGACAACGCGGCTATGCAGCTCGTGAAAGCGCCTAAGAAGATTGACGTGATGGTCACCGGCAACCTTTTTGGCGACATTCTGTCCGATGAGGCCGCGATGCTGACGGGTTCCATCGGTATGCTGGCTTCTGCGGCGCTGAATGAAATAGGTCAGGGCCTTTTTGAACCGTCTCACGGTTCCGCTCCGGACATCGCCGGCATGAACATCGCAAATCCTTTAGCGCAAATTCTGTCAGCGGCCATGATGCTCCGCTATTCTTTAGGAATGGAGGAAGAAGCAGTACGCATTGAGAATGCGGTTAAGACGGTACTTGCGCAAGGCTATAGAACTGGTGACATTTGGAGCGAAGGCTGCAAAAAAGTTTCCTGTTCTGAAATGGGCGACGCGGTTGTCGCGGCTTTGTAATTAACAATACCTAACGAGACAAAGGGGAAAAATAATGCTGAAACTAGGCATGGTTGGTTGGCGCGGAATGGTGGGCTCCGTTTTGATGGACCGCATGAAAGCCGAAGGTGATTTTGAATTTGTGCAGACGACTTTCTTTTCGACCAGCAACGCCGGTGGAAAAGCTCCGGAAGTCGTAAATGCCGATCCGGTTCTGAAAGACGCCGATGATCTCGACGCTTTGGCAGCGTGTGACGTTGTCATTTCGTGTCAGGGCGGCGACTGGACTAAAGCGCATTTCAAACCGCTTCGCGATAAGGGCTGGAACGGCTACTGGATTGACGCAGCCTCTACGCTTCGTATGGAAAAGGACGCCATCATTGTTCTTGATCCGGTCAACATGAGCGTGATTCAGGAAGGTCTTCGCAGCGGCGTTAAAAACTACGTCGGCGGAAACTGCACCGTGAGTCTGATGCTCATGGCGCTTGACGGTCTGATTCGCGCTGATCTGGTCGAATGGATTTCTTCCATGACTTATCAGGCTGCTTCCGGTGCCGGCGCACCCAACATGAGAGAGCTGCTTGAACAGATGGGCGCTCTTTACGGTGTGGCCGCCGAAGATCTGAAGGATCCGCGCTCCGCGATTCTTTCAATCGACGGCAAAGTGACTGAAGAACTCCGTTCTCCGGACTTCCCGGATAAAGCGTTCGGCGTTCCTCTGGCCGGTTCTCTGATTCCCTGGATCGACCGCGAGGTTGAGCACGGACAGAGCCGTGAAGAATGGAAGGGCGGCGCCGAAGCCAACAAGATTCTAGGCAAACCCGCGATCGGTGAACCGGGCTGCATGCCGGTTGACGGCCTGTGCGTACGTGTCGGCTCTATGCGCTGCCACTCTCAGGCGCTCACCATCAAACTCAAGAAAGACGTCTCCTGCGAAGAAATCGAAAGATTGCTCGCCGAAGCCAATCCTTGGGTCAAAGTTATTCCGAATCACAAGGAAGAGACCATTCATGAGCTCACTCCTGCTAAAGTATCGGGCACGCTGTCCGTTCCGATCGGCCGTATTCACAAGATGAATTTCGGTCCAGAATATGTCACCGCTTTCACGGTTGGCGATCAGCTGCTTTGGGGTGCGGCCGAACCGCTTCGCCGCATGCTCAGAATTTTGGTTGATTTCAAGGCATAAAAGGAATACATGAGAGTCGCTTTAGGACTCGAGTACGACGGCCGATATTTCGAGGGCTGGCAAACCCAGCCGTCCGGACAGACAGTCCAGGACTATCTCGAGTCGGCCGTTGTTCAATTTACGGGTGAAAAAATTAAGGCTGTCTGCGCGGGAAGAACCGATGCGAAGGTTCATGCGTGCGGACAGGTTGTTCATTTAGATACGGAAACCGACCGAAAAGAGGTTTCCTGGATTCGCGGGCTTAATTCGTATCTGCCCTCGGAAGTTGCGGTTCGCTGGGCGAAAGTTGTTCCTGAAGAGTTTCATGCGCGCTTTTCAGCTGTGAGCCGTACTTACGAGTATTGGATCGCTAACGAACCGGTTCGCTCCCCGCTCTTGGCAGGACGCGCAGGCTGGGTTTTTAGGCCGCTTGACGAAGTCAAAATGCACGAAGCAGGGCAGCTGCTTTTAGGCGAGCATGACTTCAGCAGCTTTAGAGCGGTCGGATGTCAGAGCAAGACGCCTGTCAAAACCATTGAATTTCTAAACGTTGAACGAAGAGGGCGCATGATCCGTGTCCATATCAAGGCCAACGCGTTTCTTTATCACATGGTGCGCAACATCGTCGGCTGTCTGGTTTATGTGGGACAGGGCGCAAGACCGGTTGAGTGGATGGAGGAAGTGCTTGAGGCGCGCAGCCGACAGGCAGCCGCTCCGACTTTCTATCCTTCCGGACTCTATCTTGCCAGCGTCGGCTATCCTGAAAAGTTCGGACTGCCTGCTGAGGGCAATTCTCCTTTTTAAGCGGTCAGCGCTGAGCGAAAACTTAGATTAAAATCAATCGAATTTAATTGACAAGACAACATCATGAGCTGGTTTGAAAAACTGCTCCCGCCAAAGATCAAGCGTTCGGAAGGCGAAAGCGCCAAAAAGGACATGCCGACAGGCGTCTGGACGAAATGCACAAACTGCGGGACAACGCTTTATTCTCAGGAGCTGAAAGCGAACCTGAATGTCTGCCCGACATGTAATTTCCATATGCGTGTCGGCGCACGAGACCGCATTGACATGATTCTGGATCCGGAAAACCGCGTGAAAATCGGTGAGGACGTTCGCTCGATTGATCCGCTGAATTTCACGGACAGCAAGAAGTATCCGGATCGTCTGAAGCAGGCTCAGTCTGCCACCGGAGAGACAGACGCTCTCGTGGTGGAAGCCGGTTCCATTCACTCCATTCCCGCTGTTGTCGCGGCTTTTGAGTTCAAGTTCATGGGCGGATCCATGGGTTCTGTGGTCGGAGAAAGATTTGTACAGGCGGTTCAGTACGCGATTGACAACCGCTGCGCGTTCATCTGCTTTACGGCTACCGGCGGCGCACGTATGCAGGAAGGTCTCAATTCGCTCATGCAGATGGCTAAGACGACCGGCATGATCGCAAAGCTTGCCGAGCACCGTCTGCCGTTTATTTCTGTTCTGACCGATCCGACAATGGGCGGCGTCTCCGCTAGCTTCGCGTTTATGGGCGACGTTGTTATCGCCGAGCCGAAGGCCCTGGTCGGTTTTGCCGGCCCCCGCGTTATTGAGCAGACCGTTCGCGAAAAGCTTCCCGAAGGCTTCCAGAGAGCCGAGTTCCTTCTCCAGAAGGGCGCGATTGACATGATTGTCGAACGTAAGGACCTTAAATTGGAGATTGCGAAACTCATTGCGCTTTTCCAAAAAGAATCGGCTGATTCCATCATTTAACGAGTTTCTGATAAGGACCGCTTTAGGCGGTCCTTAAGTTTTTTCTGCGGCACTAAACAATGAATTTTGATACTTTGGATCAATGGCTTTCTCACATCGAGAAGCTGCATTCTCAGACCATCGATCTCGGACTTGAGCGCATGAATGAAATGATCAAGCGCCTCGGGATTCATTTTGACTGCCCCGTCTTTACAGTGGGCGGTACAAACGGTAAAGGAAGCACCTGCGCTTTTTTAGAGTCGGCGCTTCTGGAATCGGGCTACAGCGTCGGGGTGCACACTTCTCCGCATCTGATCCGATTTAATGAGCGCGTACGCCTGAACGGCAAAGACGCCAGCGACGAAGACCTGATGCTCATGTTCTCAAAAGTAGAGCAGGCTCGAGGCGAAATGACGCTCTCTTATTTCGAATACACGCTTCTTGGCATTCTGCTCTTGTTCATGGAGAAAAAGCCGGATGCGCTGGTGCTGGAAATCGGCTTGGGCGGAAAACTTGACGCGGTCAACACGATTGAGCCCACGGTCTCGATTATCACAAGTGTCGGCATTGACCACACTGCTTACTTAGGTGAAACAAGAGACAAAATCGGCTGGGAGAAAGCGCATATATACCGTCCCGGCAAATCCGCAGTCTGCGCTGACGACGACCCTCCTGCGTCCTTAGTGAACTATGCGAGGGAAATCGGCGCGAAACTGCTCGTGCGCGGCAAAGATTTTGCTGCGATACACGTTCCGGGCAGAGACACTTGGGACTTTGTCGGCTCAAAAGGAAAACTGAAGGATCTTCCGCTTCCGACCATGCCGGGAGAGCATCAGCTCTCCAACGCGAGCGGTGCGATTGAAGCGCTGCAGTGCGTGAGCGACCGCCTTGAAGTCGGACGTGACTCGATCTGCGCGGCGCTGCTTGCGACTAAAGTCATCGGCCGCTTCTCTAAAGTGAGTACGAAGCCTGATATTTATCTCGACGTCGGCCACAATCCGCATGCGGCCAAAGAGCTCGCTAAAACGCTTCAGCAGATTCCGAGACCAAAAGCAGCTGTGTTCGGGATGCTCTCGGACAAAGACAGAAAGCAGGTCTGCGAGATCATGAAAAACACGTTTGATGTTTGGTATCTGTGTGATTTAGAAGGACCGAGAGGCGGAAAAGCGGAAGATCTTAAGGCCTTTTTGGTGGAAAGCGGCGTGCTTGCCGAGAGAATCAGGACTTTTGACAATGTGAAGACCGCATTGGAGACAGCCGTCAACGAGCGCGGCGGGACTGATAAAATAACCGTTTTCGGATCCTTCCTCACAGTTGCCTCCGCAATTGAAGACTTGAAGGTTCCCGTTGGCCGAGATTAAAGGATGTACCTGAATGCAGTTCTGGAAAAAAGATAAAGCTCCGAAGACGGAACACGTTGAGCCTGGCATGGATCAAAATGCAGCTCCTTCCACTCAACCGATTAAGTTTTCCGATGAGCCGATGTTCGGCTCTCAGTCGATTCCGCTCTCTGAGGCTCAGATTCCCGGAAAGAGAGGAGCGTCTCAGGGCGAGTTTGTAACTTACCCGGCGGTATTTGCAAAGCATCAGGATACGCAGGCAGCCGCGGCCGCTCAGCCGCAGCCTCAGCCGAATGAAGTTCCCCAGCCTGCGAGCGCGCCCGCTCAGCAGCCGAGCGAGCCTCAGCCGCAGGCGACTGAACCTGAAAAGCCGGCAGCCGAAAAGAAACCGCCGCTCTTCAGACGTAAGCCGGAACTCGATTCAAACCGCAGACAGGAAGAGGCGGACGCGGAATTTGCGAAGAAACAGAAATGGATTAAGGCAAGACGCCGCTTTGTCGGTGCTCTGGTGCTTCTTGTTACCGCTGCGATCGCGATTCCTCTGCTTTTTGATAAAGAGCCGCCGCCCGCAAATGTAACGATTCCCCTGAGAATTCCGAAAGAAAATACTGTTGAAGTCTCTAAGATCACGATTCCTTCTGCGATTACGCATGATGCGGCTGAAGCTTCCAAGGCTGAGCCTCAGCAGCCTCAGCAGAACGCGGTTCAGCCGAGCGCAAAACCTGCGGTGAAGCCTGAGCCCAAGAAGGCAGAGGTGAAACCGGCGGAAACGCCTAAGGCCGAAGTGAAAAAGCCTGAGCCGCCTAAAGCGGAAGTTAAGAAGCCTGAGGCTAAGAAACCGGAAGCTCAGAAACCTGAGCCTAAGAAGCCTGAAGCTAAACCGGAAGCGCCCAAGGCGATGCCTAAAGGACAGTTCTACATTCAGGTGGTCGCGCTCTCAAATCAGGACAAGGCCCAGCAGATTGTCAACAGCATGAAAAAGGCCGGTGTCAACGCGTTCCTCTCTCCGGTCTCAACCGCGAACGGCAAGATTTGGAGAGTTCAGTCGGGCCCTTATAAGACAAAGAACGCGGCAACGGAAGCAAGCGCTAAGTTAGGTATGGCCGGTCTCAGCGCCGGAAAGGTTCTACAGGTGAAATAAAGTGGATTTTTCTTCCCTTGGTCTTGGCGAACTCGACTGGCTGTTTGTCATCATCATTGTGATCTCGACACTCCTTGGCGTCAGCCGAGGAATGGTCAGAGAGATATTCGCTCTTGTCGGCTGGATCGCTGCGTTCTTTATCTCGATCTACTATTCGGCCGCGCTTGCTGAGGTGCTTCCTTTCCAGAACCATATGGGTCTGATGGTCCGTACTTTTGTCTCGGTGATCCTGATTGTGATCGGATGCGTTTTTGTATCTGGCTTAATCGGTAAAATAATTCGTAATTTATTAGCGTCCATTTCGATTGGAGCAGAGGACCGTCTGCTCGGCTGCCTGTTTGGTTTTCTTCGCGGGGTACTGATTGTCGGTCTTTTGGTTTTCATCGGCGGCACGTCGCATTTTCTTTCGACACAGCCGTGGTGGAAAAATTCTGCTCTGGTGCCCGTAGCGGAAAAGGGGATCGTGTGGTTCTCTCCTTATATTCCTCAGAGCCTTTTGGATTGGCGTAAAGAATAATATTTTTAATCCTTTGGAGATAAGACAATGTGTGGAATCGTGGCACTGTACGCGTCCGGTCCTGTGAACCAGCGTCTCTATGACGCACTGCTGCTGCTTCAGCATCGGGGTCAGGACGCGGCCGGTATTTGTACCGTGGAAAATCGGACCTTCCATATGCATAAGGGCATGGGACTGGTGCGGGACGTGTTCAGAACCCGAAACATGCGGGATCTGCTTGGCAACTGCGGTATCGGCCAGGTCCGTTACCCGACGCAGGGCAACGCTTCAAGCAACAAAGAGTCTCAGCCTTTCTATGTCAACGCGCCTTACGGAATCGTGCTCGCGCATAACGGTAATCTGACGAATGCGAAAGAGCTTGCCAAAGAGCTTTATGAGCTCGATCGCCGTCACATCAATACCACAAGCGACTCTGAAGTGCTTCTCAACGTGTTTGCCAATGAACTGCAGAACACGACTCAGGGCAACCACCTGACAGAAGACGCACTCTTTGGCGCGGTGGCAAGCATGCACAAACGCCTTAAAGGTTCCTACGCAGTGGTCGCCTGCATTGCCGGTCACGGCATGATCGCCTTCCGCGATCCGCACGGCATTCGTCCTCTGTGCATCGGCTCGAACATCGCCGAAGACGGTACGACCGAATACATGTTCGCAAGTGAATCCGTCGTGCTTGAAGGCAGCGAATTCACGCTGCTTGGCGACGTGGCGCCCGGCGAAGCGGTTTGGGTGGACGAGCTTGGAAAGATCCATAAGCGTCAGTGCGCGGAAAAGGCAGAACTGAATCCCTGCATTTTTGAGTACGTCTATCTCGCTCGTCCTGATTCCGTTCTCGACGGAATTCCGGTTTATGACGCGCGTCTTCGTTTAGGCGAAAACCTCGGCAAGGAAATCAAAAAGCAGATTCCTCTTGAGGATATTGATGTCGTAATGCCGATTCCCGATTCCTCCCGTCCTGCCGCGGCTCAGCTTGCTAAGGCCCTCGGTTTGGAATACCGCGAAGGTTTCATTAAGAACCGTTATGTCGGCAGAACCTTCATCATGCCCGGTCAGGCGATCCGCAAAAAGAGCGTTCGTCAGAAGCTGAACGCCATGAAGGTGGAGTTTGTCGGCAAGAACGTCCTGCTCGTTGACGACTCGATCGTTCGCGGCACCACGATTACGGAAATTGTCCGTATGGCTCGCCAGAGCGGCGCAAGAAAAGTCTTTATCGCCTCCGGCGCGCCTCCCGTCCGCTATCCGAACGTTTACGGCATTGATATGCCGACTTCTTCGGAGCTGATCGCAGGCGACAATCGTCCGACCGAAGAGATTCGTATGGAAATCGGCGCTGACGCGCTGGTCTACCAAACGCTCGAAGGGATGATTGATGCCGTCGGGCACTTTAACCCGAATATCAAGGCGTTTGACTGCTCGTGCTTTGACGGGAAATACGTTACAGGTGATGTAACACCCGAATATATCGCTGAACTCGAGCGAGAAAGACTCGAAAGCAAACAGCAGAAGAAAAAAGCGGAGTCGGAAGACTAAGTCCGAGACTGCAGAAGGAGGCTTCGGCCTCCTTTTCTTTTTAACGTTTTTATCAATACTAAAGTCCTGCTCGGCTGGCTAGAATATTTTTCAATCGGAGAATATTTTGCCAGCGATAAAAACCATAAAAACTTTTGTCCTTGCGGCGGTCTTTATGCTTGCCGCAGCAGCTGACGCATGTGCAAAACCGAGCGTGACGATCGGTCTGATCGATACGTTCGCTCCGGATTTTTATATTTATACCTACTCTCCGACGATTGATCATCTGATTAAGTCTCTGCCCGAATTTGATTTCCGAATCGTTGAAATTAATCCGGAACGCGTGGACGAAGATATCAGGAAATTTGAGCCGGGCTTTATTGTTTCTTCGGCTTCGACTTACGTGTCGCTGATGGAATCCAAGGGCGCGCATCAGGTTGCAACGCGTGAACCTAAGTCCTCGCCTGACGTCAGTCATACAGTCGCTTCCGCTTTTATTGTTCCGACGAGCAGTGAGATCAAGGAGCTTTCCGACGCCAAGGGAAAGGTGGTCGCGGTCACTTCCGCCGACAGTTTTCCCGGTTGGCTCATCGCAAAAGGGGAGCTTGCGCGCTTTGGCAATCCGGAGAAATTTTTCCGGCGCGTGGTGGAGTCCCATCACTTATATCCGGACGTGGTCGCGCTCATTCGGGCTGAAGCCGCGGAAATCGGCGTGCTCGCGGCCTGTGAATTAGAAAATCTGATTATTTCAGGCGCAGTGCGCCCGGGCGAGTTTAGAGTGCTGAATGAATCCAAGAGTCATCTCGGGTGCGCAAAAAGCACGGACTTGTACCCGGATGCGGTGTTTTCTTCGCTGCCCGGGGTTCCTTCGAGTATTTCCCGCAAAGTGGCAGTCGCGCTGCTCACGATGCCTGACGAAGGTCAGGATTTCCAGTGGACGGTCGCCAATGATTTCGTGCCGACTTATCAGCTTTTGCGCAAGCTGGAAATCGGTCCTTTTAAGCCGGTCAGCATCTGGTCTTTAGACGCGTTTCTTGCCCACTATCGCTATCCTCTGCTGATCGGTTTTCTGCTGCTTGCACTTTGGGTTTTACATAGCATCTACATCAACTGGCTGGTGAAAAAGCGAACGGCTCAGCTTCGGTATGCGCTCGTTGAAATGGAACGTTTCCATAGGGAAGCTCAGGAAAATAAGATCAAAGTAGATTCGATGGAGCGCATGAGCATTGTGTCGCAGCTCTCAAGTATGTTCGCGCATGAAATCAAGCAGCCGATCACGAATATCTCCTACTATGCCGGAAGCCTCGTCATGTTTCTGCGCAGAAAAGGCATGCTCGAGGGGCCGGCCAAGGAAATCATTGATGCGATTCAATCCGAGGTTGAGCGCTCTTCAGGCATTATCGAACACGTCCGCAGTTACGCTAAGGCGCGAAAGAAAACGGTTGAGGTGTGCGATCTGAAAGACATTGTCGACCGCGTTCTGCGCTACAGCAGAGATATAAAAATCGTCAGCACAGTTAAAAAGGGCTGTGAAATTCAGGCGGATCCGTTTGAAATTGAATTCATTGTCGTGAATTTCATCAAGAATGCGTCAGCCGCGGCTTCTGCGGTCAGGCGTCCGAAGATCCTCATCAAAGTCGAGGAGGAGCCTGAACGCTGGCGCCTTTCCGTGATTGACAACGGTCCCGAGATATCAGATGAAGATTTCTTAAAGATCGGACAGATCGGCTACAGCTCGAAAGAGGACGGACTGGGCTGGGGTTTGGCGATTGCATCCGCAATGGCAGAGTCCAACGGTGGGCACTTGGAATTTAGAAAAGTTAAAGGCGGAGGGCTCGAAGCGGTTCTCCTGCTTTCAAAGTACAGGAAAGAATGATGCGCAGTGAACCTATTGTTAGGCTAGTGGATGATGACGCGACCGTTCTGACGGCACAGTCCATGTTTTTAAAGATGGCAGGACTCAAAGTTGTCTGCTACAGCAGCGCGGCCGAATTTTTAGAAAACGACGACAACAGGATTGACGGCTGTCTGGTGCTGGACGTTCGTATGCCGAACATGTCGGGGCTGGAGCTGCAGGACGAAATGATTCGGCGCAAAATCGATCTTCCGATTATTTTCCTATCTGCGCACGGAGACATTGAGATGGCGGTTCAGGCGGTGCATAAAGGCGCAAAAAACTTCCTCGTTAAGCCGCCCAAACTTGAAACGCTGCTTGAAGAAATTGAATCGGCGATCAAGCTCAATATTTCCAATCGTAAAGATCAGGCTTTCGGACGAGCGCTGATGCAGCAGTGGAATCAGCTGACGGAAGCCGAGAAAGAAAACGCCCAAATGGTTGCCAAGGGACTCACGAATCAGGTCATAGCCGAGGTAAGAGGAATTTCCGAGCGTACGGTCCGCTCACAGAGAGCGAGTGTTTACGACAAACTTGAAGTGGAAAACGCCGCTGAGCTGGCAGCGTTTCTGCATGATCTGGATCATTACAAGGGTCTCTTATGAAACGGCGACTGCTGCTGCAATCCGGTTTAATGTGCCTGCCGCTTTCTGCTTTGGCCAGAGGGAACCTGCCGCAGGAGTACTCTGATGTGATCGTTGTCGGCGGCGGCTCCGGCGGTCTTACGGCTGCGCTCAGCTGCAGGGAATACGGTCTGAAGGTCACGCTGCTTGAGAAAATGGCGTTTCTTGGCGGCGATACGCTGCATTCCGGCGGATACTTCAACGCGGTGACCGATGAAGCGGTAAAGCGCGGAGAAGACAGTGTGGAGCTTTTTAAGCAGCAAATTCTGAAATCGGCCGCGGGATACGCGGATGAGGATGTCGTTTCGGTCTATGCGGCAAGCTGCGGCGCCGCGCTTGAATGGCTCAAATCTCAGGGTATGAAATTTTTGCCGGTTCCGCACTTGGTTTACGGAGGCCTCTGGGGACGCTCCTACAAGCCGCTTCAGCCTTCGGGGACCGGCTATGTGCAGGTACTCTCCAACGCCTGTCTGAGAAAGGGCGTGGATATGCGCATTTCTGCCGCGGTGACCGGTCTTGTAACGGACGATGAAACGGGCAGGGTGGTTGGCGTTCGCGTGACGTACCGCGGAGAGCAGCGTCTGCTCTTTGCCAACCGCGGAGTCGTGCTTGCCTCGGGCGGTTTCGGTGCGAACCGTCAGATGCTGGCTCAGTCCTCTCCGCTCTTTGCTGAAATGGGGAGCGACAGCCATCCGGGAGCGACAGGAGAAATGATTTATATCGCTTCAAGTGTTGGCGCTCATCTGAGAAATATGGAGTTTATCGAATGCGTTCCGGGCGGTATTGAGGAAAGCTCGGAGCAGGTTCGGCTTGATTATGATCCGACCGTCGTGATGCTTGTCGATGAGAACGGCAACCGATTCGTGGAGGAAACGAGTCCGAGGTCCGAGATCTTTAGCGCTTACCGCAGCAAAAATATTCGGCGCTGTTTTACGATCGCCGATTCCGATGCGGTGGAGCGGATCGGTTTGGCTCGCAGAAAGAGTCTTTACCGCGGGCTTTACAGCGGTCGTTCATGGCGCTGCGAAACTTTGGAAGCACTAGCCGAGGCGCTGCAGGTGAACCCCGATCATCTGATAGCCTCAGCCGCGGAGCTTCAGGAACGCGGCGTACTCAACAAGCCGCCGTATTGGGCCGTGAGGGTGTTTTTTAAAATTCATACTACGCTCGGCGGCGTCGCGATCGACACAAAGGCACGTGTGCTCGGTGCGCATCGAGCGATTAGCGGTTTGTATGCCTGCGGACAGATGATCGGCAACCTTCACGGGAAAAACAGACTTGGCGGCAACGGCATTAACAGCGCCGTTTGTTTTGGAAGAATCGCCGCGGAATCGATCCTTAAGGATTCTTAAACGAATCTTTAATTTTGTTGCATTGAATTGATTCTGTCAATGGCCGTTTGCTTGTTGAGGGAAAACAGCCGCAAAAACTAAAATTTTCTCATCGCGGCCCATTTTGGGTACGCATCTCAAGGAGAAATCAATGACAAAATCCATCACCGCTTCCCGTCGTTCCTTTATGAAAGGTGCCGTAGCCGGTGCTGCAGCTGCCGCTGTCGCGCCTGCGTTTGCCGCACCCGCAGCCAACCTTCCCGCAAAATGGGACGGTGAAGCCGATGTCGTAGTTGTCGGCTTTGGCGGCGCCGGTGCGACTACCGGTATCGTTGCCGCTCAGAACGGCGCTAAAGTTATCATTCTGGAAAAGAACCCCCAGAACCATCATCTGAGCAACACCCGCATGTCCGGCGGTATCTTCCACTGCCCGTTCAAAGATGGTGATCCGAAAGCTCTGAAGGATTACGCTCAGGCGATGTTCTCCGGTGAAAACATTGACTGGAAAGAAGAAGGCGAAATCCCTGAATACTCTGAAGTTCTGGCTCAGATCTGGGCTGATCTTTCTCCCTCGAACCTGGACTTCCTCCAGTCTCTTGATCCGGCCTTTATCGGCGGCAGCCAGCCCGGTTTCAACAAGGCTTCTTTCCCAAATTTCCCCGGCGCTAAAGAGTGCAAATACAATGCCTATCGTGCTACATATACAAAGCGCATGAAGAACTTCAATCAGAAGTCGGTTGACAGCCCGAAAGAAGAAACCAGCTCCGGCGAAGCTTTCTGGCGCTGCCTGGAAGAAGGCGTCAAGAAGCAGGGCGACAAGATTCAGGTTGTTTGGGAAACTCCCGCTGTTGAACTGCTCAAGAACGCCAAAGGCGAAGTGGTCGGCGTTAAAGCCATGCATAACGGCAAACCGGTCTTCTACCGCGGCAAGAAAGCGGTCGTTCTCTGCTCCGGCGGCTACGAATACAGCAAACCGATGCGTCAGGCTTTCCTTGAAGGTCCGGGCGTTGACGGCTGGGCTTTCTACGGTACGACATCCAACACCGGCGACGGTATCGCTATGGGTATGGCCGCAGGTGCCGGTCTGCAGAAAGCAGGCAAGTCCGCTGCCCGCGTGATCGTTCCGACTCAGGTTCGCTGTAACGGCATGCGTCTTGGCTCCATTACTCCGGCTGTGGGTTCCGCCAACTCCATCGTGGTTGACAACTACGGCAATCGTTATGAAGCTGAAACCAAGGTGACGGACAATCCGAGCCGCTACTTCTTCTACAAAGCCGCGGTTCACTTCGACATTAACTCTCTGTCCTATCCGAGAACTCCGTCCTGGATGATTTTCGATGAAAAACTGCGCGCTTCCAAACCGCTCGTCGGCCTGGGTATCTCCGTTGTCGGCTACGGTCTGGTTGACTGGGACGAAAAGAATGAAAAACCGATCGCTTCCGGTCTGATTCTCAAAGCCAACAGCATTGAGGAACTCGCCAATCTCATCAAGAACCATCCGGAAAACAAAGGCCGCATGGTCCCTGAAAATCTGACCACGACAGTCACGAAGTTCAACAAGTTCTGCGACGACAAGAAGGACGCCGACTTTGGCCGCAGACCCGCAACGCTTGGCAAGATCGAGCAGGGTCCCTTCTATGCGATGCCGCTTGTTGCCGGCGGCCCGAACACTAAGGGCGGTCTTCTTGCTGACGGCGACAGACGCGTTCTGGCCTGGGACGGCACACCGATTCCGCGCCTCTACAGCGTCGGTGAAATCGCTTCCGCACTGAAGTTCGTTTATCAGGGCGGCGGCAACCTGACAGAATGTCTGGTTTACGGCCGTCACGTCGGTAAGAATGTTGCCGGACTTCCGGACACCACTCTGTAATACGCAGCTGTAATCAAGCCTCGGGCGAATAGCCCGAGGCTCTAAACAAGGATAAAAAGAATATGCGCCTCATTGCTTTTTCCGCCATGATCCTGTCTCTTTTCTGCCTGACTGCTCAGGCTCAGCAGGGACAATTTTTAGCTGACCGCCATGTCGCCCGCGGGATGAAATGCGAGTCCTGCCACACTCCGGACAATAAGGTCAAGACCTCCGGAGACCTGGATGTCTGCGCGACCTGTCACGGAGACTATCCCGCGATGATCCAAAAAACCGAAGGCCGCTATGAAGTTAATCCTCACGCTCAGCATGAAGGCGCGCTTCCGTGCTCAGAATGTCATAAAGGCCACAAGGCCGGAGTGAACTATTGCGGCGGCTGTCATAACTTTGTGTACAAGGTTCCCTAAAGATAGATGATTTTTCCCTCCTTGTAGGACTTAGCTCTGTAATACTTCCTGTTACAGAGTTTTTTTCATGTCCGGCTTCCTGTTCGATGGCTCGGAGCGAGGGATTAATTCTCGTCTTTAGTTTGTAAAAATGAAACAAAACCCTCTTAATTCAGAGGGTTATATCATTTTTTGAGCAGACAAAA